>NZ_SDHZ01000002.1:1320387-1650484 GCF_004118675.1 Filimonas effusa
CCAGTTACGGCGCTGGTCCATTTTAAAGGCGGATGTGAGGTGTTGTGCATCGCGGATCATGGGGATAGGGATATCACCAACCAGGGCTGCGCCTTCGAGGCGGGGCTGCTGGTTGTATAAGCGGATGAGCACCTCTTTTATTTCTTCCGGTTTCGTCCAGTTATGGGTTACAATGTAGGTGGCAAGGCCTTGTTCTTCCAGCGCTTTCTTATAAGCCTGGATTTCGTTAGTGGCTTGTTTCCAGGTGGCATCATCTACCACCACAGCGAAGGATGTTTTTGCATTCTTCAATGCCGGAGGCAGCACCTGCTGGGCTTTCGCTGTAAATGCGGCAGCTGATAGGAGGACGCCGGCGAGCAGGCTTTTCTTAGTTATCATTTTCATATTTGTATATCATCAATTTTAATGTACGCTATAACAGTTGCCATTGTGTAAGCCGCAGGCTGGTTTGTTGTGCTTCGCGGCTTATTTCCGGGGGCTGGCTTTTATCGTTCGAAAGTTTACGGCAGATATCAAGCAGCATGGGCTTTTGATATGTATTACTAAACCATCCTGCGGCTTCGAGGAGTTGCACTTTTATGGCAGCAGACTCTCCGGGGTCTTCAAGCATTTTTACCAGTTGCGGGATGAATTCGTGGTATGTATTGTTTCGCAGCAATCTTATCGACTGGATGCGTTTTGCTTCGGGGAGCTGTTTGCTGATGATGGCTGCATATGTTTTGGCAGCGGCGAGGCTATCTTCTTCTACATCCTTTAACCAGCTTTGCAGAAGCTGTTCTTTGTTCATTAGATAAGAGGCCTCTCCTACCTGTTGGATTGTTGCCTGTTTTACTTTTATGGGATCCATTACAGCTAAACTCCTTTTGGCAGACCATACTACGCGTTCATCGTTTGGATGCGCCAGGAGCAGGCTTACCAGTTGGGGAATAAAGCTATCGTTGCCGGATCTGGCGATCCACTCTGCGGCTTTGCGCCTGATGTATTCGTGAGGATCCTGAAGTGCTTTGGATGCCAGCTTGTTAAATGTGCTGCCACCGTAAGCAGCCAGCAGTGACAGGCATTGCATTCTTTCATTGACAGTCCTCGCAGTATCAAAGATCTTCGACGCCTGCTGATCGACGTTAGGGGCATGCAGGGCAAACAAGCGGGACAAGGCCAAAGAACGGATGGCTACAGATGGATGATTCAAGCTGGAGCGCCAGAACTTTTCATTCTTCCAATTTGCTACCAGTTCTTTGTTTAAGGCTTCGCCGTTCTGGTGATAGAAGTGCCATGTTGGATCGCCCAGCAGATGCGTTTCGAGTGAGTTGATGTTGCTATTCCAGATACCAACACGTACACCTTCCTGCAGCAGTCCTGCGAGCTGGAAAGCGTATTTATCCTGTAGCACATTTACCGTGTTACCTTGCGTTACGATGGTTCCTCCTTCGTTGAAGAGATAAGCGCCGGCAATATTGCCGGGGTGGTGAAAGGAGCCATTGTAGCAGGCGTTGAAGACGACCAGACGTGCCGAGGGGCGAATGGCTTCTATTTCTGCAGTGATGATCTTACCGGAAGATTCGTTTGTGATGTATTGCTTTTCGATATCTCCATGTTCGGAGAGGAAAGCCAGATCAAGTGCGGGGCGTTGCAGTTCGCTCATGATGACCTGCTTCATGGCAGAGTCCATGCGGAAATTTAAGACCCTACTGCTGCCGGCTGTTGAGAATGCAAGTGGAAAACATTCACGCAACAGTTGTTGTTCATCGGTCCAGGCAGTCAGGGATTCAGCGTTGTAACCTCCGCCGGTGAATGCCAGGAGGTGGTTGAGTTTGCCGGGTTTGGTACGGGCATCAACGGCCTTTTTTAAAAAGTTATTGATATCGGTATATGCCTGTTCTCCGGGTTTATGGGAGATAATGCGGGCGGTATAGATATCGGAGCTGATGTATTGCGGGCTGGACTCCTCTAGCTCGACATAGAACCAGAGAGGTCGCTTTTTGTCGTGTTCCAGGATGCGGAAACGCAGGTCGAAATCATCGTAGAACCTGTCGGATGCCACTGAAGATCTTTCGAAGGGGAATTTCTGTTCATCCATTTTAAATGCGGAGGTCAGATGCTGGGCATTACGGACCATAGGGACCGGGATCTGGCCTATTAAAACAGCGCCTTCGAGTGCGGGAAATTTTGTTGTTAGCCCGGGAGATTTTGCAAGCTCTGGGGATTTTGCTGCCAGCTTTTGCAGGATGGAACGGATTTCTGCGGGGCTATTCCAACTGCTGCTTATGATATAGGTTGACAGGTGTTCTTTTTTTTCCAGCATTTCCTTATAGGCAAAAACAGCTTGACGGGTATGCCTGAATGTTTGCTCGTCGATAACGATGGCGAAAGCAGATGGCAGCATGGCTGACGGCAGATGGCAAGTCACCGATTTGTCGATTAAGGAATCGGAATAGATGGCAGCATTACCGATAGCAGTATGGCAGGTAGTCAAGGATGGAGTGGCGGAACCAGGGTGTGGCAATGGCGAGAAGCTAAAGCCTTGCTGGCAGACCATTAGGCCTGCCAGTAAAATGCCATATTTCTTGAAAGCTATTTTCATTTCAGATATTGTTGCTTATTTTAATTCTATCGCTTTTATATTATCCTGTGCATCCTTTTATCTGCTAATTATAAATGCCTAATGATAGCTGGAAGCCCTGGCGCGTGTCGCCCTTTTTTACCCATCCGTTGTCTTCCATAGCAGCATTGAGATAACCTGTGCCTTTAACGTAAAGCTGGTTGCGGCTTTTTGTAAATGGCGGGAAGGTGTATTGTATACTCAGCTGGTTGTTCCAGGCTGGTGTAGTCATGAACTGATGTGCCGGGATCCAGATGTTGTTTGCTACAAAGTTTGACGAGTAGTTCTTTGGGAGGTAGTCAAGCCTTTTGTTTATCACCCATTCGTACATGGTAAGGATGCCAAGGGAGAAGGCGGCAGCACTTTTGCAATTGAAGTATTTCGTGAATGCAAGAGAGGCATCGGCCTTATCAACCGTTTGCCAGGCACGGGTGGTAGCGTAGCGGTTGTCGAGGCCTGCATATCCGGCACCAGCTTTCAATGACCAGCTGAGCGTGTCTCCGGCTTTTGACTTGTTAAGCAAGTAGGACAGAGACGCTCTTGTTCTCAGGTTAGTATTGAAGACCGCGGCGTAGACTGTTTCGTATTGTTTTGTTGTGCTGTTCTGTACCTGATGAAACTCTTTATTACTGATGTTACGCTGTTTCCAGCTGGCTGCCAGCTGATGCATTGCAGTTTTTGCGGACCAGTTAAGGGCCAGTGAAGCTGCATATTCATGAAACGCGTGTTCACCTGCTTTTTTCGGGGAGCTTGTGCCATCGATCACATTTTCTTTGTTGTAACAATATCCTGCAGAGGCCAGCAGGTTCCAGGCGGTTCCTTTCATACCATACTGCAGATTGCCACCGAATTCATTACCATTAAACGCTCTTGTTATTGTACTTGAGGATAACTGGATGGGAGCACTAAATTCGTATTCACCCAAGCCAAGCAGTTTATAAGTGTTGTAAGACAACCTGTAGTTATAAAGTTCTACGGAGAGATCTTCGCGGTAGCGTTGCCATGCACCGTTGAGGCCGAGGAAGCTGTTTTTGCCCAGGTGGTAAACGAGGCCTGGCAGCAGGCTAAGCTGGTTGCTATTATCGAGCGGGCGCGGGTCTTTCTGACGTGCTCCTGTGAGCACTGTATAGTCGACACCGAGGCCCAGCACGAGCTTACCATTCATGAGTGTGGGGGCTGCTGCTCTAAGGCTGAGTGCATAACGCTGCTTATTCCAGTCGCCGCTCAGAGAGTCAGCCACCTGGTATGGGTTATCGCGAAACGGATTGGCCATATCGGTAAGGGCAACCTCTTTGTCTTTAAAGATCTTTACATCGAAGGAGCCGTAGAAGTCCCATTTATTCACGGAGTGCGCGCGGGAGGCATTAAACTGTGCGCCCCTGCGGGTGGCAGCGTCGAGCGTATGTTTAAAAGTGCCATTATCCTGGAAGTAACCGAGACTGGCGTCTCCTACATTTGGGAGGGGTATTCCTTTCAGCAGGGCAGCATTGGTAAGCTCCCAGGTGGTTGCATTTGATTTAAATTTATCGATAGCGGCCTGTGGCGACTGGGCATATACAGTTGTAAGACCCAGCGGCAGCGCAGCCATATATAGGAATAGTTTAGATTTCATCTGAGACTGTTTAAGGTTTCCGGTTACCATCCTTTAGGGGTGGGCTTGCTATTGATTTCGAAATCGGCTGTTGAGTTATTGGTGTCGACCAATATTTTACGGCCATCTATTTCTGTTTTGATCTTTCTTCTGACAGATTTGCCGTTATAGGTGCCGCCTACTGTGGTCATACCTGCGTCTACAGTTGCGGGCAAACGCTTTTTATCGGGCGTGACTGCCGTATTGGCCACACAATCGACGCCATCGAGGATGCTTGCTACCGGTACGCGGATAAACCGTGCCGTGGCCGAGGTACCGGGCTCTGTAAATGTGGGCAGGTGTTGGGGGTCGGGATGTTTGAAGACCACCAGGCCGTGGCCAAGCACACCGGGCAACCAGTCGAAACCTGCGGTTGTGCCTGCATAAACGTGAATCAAGTTAGGCACGTCGGCAGCATCGGCATCCCTGTTGGTATAAGGGAAATAAGTTTCGAAATCGGCGATACCTGCTCCAAGGTTTACAGGAGAGTTAGGATTGCCAAGGGGATCGTCTTTGTGGTTGATGCCATCCATGGCGATGATAAAAGATTTACCGGGTGCTATGGGTACATCTTTACCAGCGCCTGGCACCATCCAGATATGCTGCAGGTAAACATAGTTTGAGGAATCGAGGAAACCGTAAACCGAGCCGGCAGTAGAATTCACTTTTGTGTTGCCCATACAAATGCTATCGGCATAAAGGGTATCGGTGGAGTTGTTATAGATCTCCATAAACAAGTCGTAGAAGTAGGCTGAGGGCACACCGGCGTAATAGTATTCCTTTATTACAAATCCTCCTACTGTGCTGCCTTTCAGCTGTAGTGTAACTGTTGAGTCTCCCCCTTTCACTGTAAGCGGTGAAATAGAGCCGTTGAGAAATACTTCGCCACGATTACCTGTTAAGCTTTCCGCTTCATCGAGTGAAAGCGTACGGCTTACCGTTACGGTGTATACGCCCGGAGTAATATTGCGCCAGCTTACGGAGCCACCTGCATCGGAGATAAATTCTGAAGACGCACCTGTTATCGTGTTTTTGAGAGTTACTTTCGCACCTTCAACATCTTTTTTGCTATAGGTATCGGGGTATACGATCTTAAGGCCCCAGTTCACTGTATCGTACTCATAGAACGATTTGCGGCAAGCGAAGAGCAGGCAGCTAACGGAGAGCAAGAAGGCCAGGTATTTTATTTTCATCGAATTTCTTTTTTAGAATTTGACAGATACTTCGGCTCCAAAGAACAGGTCGATATTCCTTTTTGTAAATTCAGTAGGGTATCGTTTGCTTGCCTGCAGGGGGCGATGATTGATCACGTTATTGGCATAGAAGGAGAACATCATGTTCTTTGAAAACTCTTTGGTGAGTTTGATATTGAAGAGCCAAAGCGGTTTCCAGCTTTCTTCCCTATAGTAACCTTCGTTAAGGCTGAGATAGAGATCCCTGTCGGCGCTGGTAATGGCATCACGCTGTTCTTTGGTGAAGTACACCACTTCTGCGTTCTGGTTTTCGCTGGTAACGGGTATATATCCAATGGGGATGCTGGAGTAGTTGAGATATTTATCCTTATCCATCCATATGGTTTGCGCTGCGAGAGTTATCACGAAACGCAGATCGGGGATGTTATGAATAGCGCGCAGGGTAGTAGCAAAACGCTGGCTTTCTTTGGCGCGGGGCGCAAACACTCCCAGCCTTGTCAAAGGCTGACCAGCTACACGTTGTGCCATAATAAAAGGGTCAATAGAAGATGACCTGGTACTGATAAGGGCTCCGTTAAGAATGAACGAGGTACGGATCTCATTAAAGCGTCCCATGTCGAGATCAAATTCAATTCCTTTATTGAGGATGTCCCTGTTATTGGAAGCCATTTTATAGTTGGCTACTTCTGTTGCGTAGGTCACATTGGAACTGAGGACCGGTTTCTGGCCTGCGGGGGCGCTTTCCACGGTGTACTTGGGGATAGATGCAAAATGATAAGCATTGATGTTATAATCATTCATTTCGTATCCATTCCTTGTTTGTTCGTAGTAAGCAGTTACAGCGAGTCTTTTCTTTTTAGCAAAAGTCCAGTCGAAGCCCAGTTCGTTCTTGCTGGTTTTCGCAATTTTCAGGTCTTTGTTTTCGGTATTATAGACTTTGGTAGTCATGATAGCCAAACGTTCGGCCGGGTTATCCTTATAGTAGTTGAGGCTAACGTAGTCGAAGTAAGCGTTTTCGGGATAGAGGTATAGCAGTGTAGGCGCTTTGGCGGTAATGCCGTAGCCGCCGCGAACTGCGAAGTTTTCGAACAGTTCGTAAGAGGCGTTGATACGTGGCGCCAATACATATTTACTGTTGTTTGAGAAGGGCTGGATATTATCGTAACGCAGGCCCAACTGGACGATGAGGCTGCGGTTAGCGATCTTAGCGGAGATCCTGTCTTCGGCATAGAGGCCCAACTGGTTAAGCGCGGGGATCTCTTTAAATGCGCGTGTTCTAAAGCCTGCGTTGTCGGTTGTACGCGGCGGCAGTTTTTCGTCGAAGGTTTTACCTGCGCCATAGTTGGCATCGAGTTTCCAGTCGCCTCCAACAATGAAGCTATGTGTGATGGCTCCTGTTTTAACGTAGAAGTTATCGTTGAGTTTGGCGAAGATGTTAAGGGGTTTACCGTCGATCCAGAGCTGGTTGAGGTACCTGGAAGCGAGGTAGTCGACTTCCACCGTTGTATTTTCCCTGGCGGTAGAAACCGGTGAGATGTCGGAGGTATAATATTGTTGCTGGAAGCCTTTCTGATGTGCATAGCTGGCAGAGAGCGTATAATTGAGGCTTCGTGCCAACTGTTTACCCAGCACCCATTTACCCGTGGTAGAGAAGCGGAATGAATAGTCCTGCATTTTACGCACCACCTGATCTATTTCGTAATCGGGATCGACCTTATTTTCGTCGAGGTTCATGGCGAATGCGAAGGTGGTATTGGTGAAGAGCTGTTTTGTTTTGCCGAAAGTGCGTGTATACTGCAGAGAAGAAGTTACCCTTTCGTAGGCATCGTTGGCTTTTATCTGATCGTCGTATGCTTTTGTAAAGTCGATATCTGCAAACAGGGCGCCTTTGTCTTTACCAAGGCCAAAGCCTTTGCCCAGCCAGAACTGGGTAAGTTTGGGATTAATGCGTGCCTTGAACTGGGCTGGTTCTTTGCTTGCTTTTGTTTTTACGATAATAGCTCCTGCTGTAAGATCGCCATATTCGACGGAGGGGATACCTCTTATTACTTCAACCGATTCGACATTGTCGGCCGAAAGCTGCCGCATATCGATACCCATGCCGCTGGCGGTAGAGAAGTTTGCCATTACGCCGCCTGTTGCCGTGTTGGCAGCCTGAAGGTTGGCATTATTGGAAAGGGGCGCTCCATTGATCACTACCGAAGTACCCAGGGAGCTGGCATAGGAAGCTTCGGAATTGTTTGATTCGTACTGGCGGATAGACGTCATGTTCACGTTGGTGAAGCTGGGGTTAAACGCCACTGCTCCGGGAAGCAGCTGCAATACTTCGCCAAGGTTTGTAGCCTGCATGTGTTCTATGGCTGTACGTCCAATGAGCGTAGCGCGCGACAGAGATTTGCTTTCAACGCCCACCACCTGGACTTCTTTCAACGACAGCACATTTTCTTCGACCTTCAGGTGTACTACCTGGCTGATCCCTGCTATTGTGGTCACCTTTTTTTCAAGCGGGACTGTATTTACGCCCTGAACATTAAGTGTGAAGGTTCCTGCCGGCAGATTAGGGAGGCGATAGAGCCCTTTGTTGTCGGTTACTGAGAAAGCGCCCAGTTCAGGAATAGATACGCTGGCTGCTTCGATGGGTTTATTATTGGAAGCATTTGTTACTATGCCTGTAATAAGAGCGCCCTGTGGTTTAAATGCGTTTGGTTCTGCATTCGCAGAGATCGTCCGTGGCGCATTATTGGCGGGCACTATAGCGCCCTGCACGGCCTGCGGTTTGTTTTCCTGTTTGCGGACTATCGTAAAATAATTTTTACTAATAGCTACAAACGACAAACCTGTTTGGCTGAGCACCTGTTGCAGTACCAGTTCGGGTTGTGCTGCTTTAACGGCCGCCCAGTTATAAGTGACTTCGATACCGTTCACGAGGGAACGTTCGTAGGCGAATTTGATATTGTGTGCATTACCTATGATCTCCAAAGCTTTTTTCAGAGAGATGGGTTTAGCACCGGAGGTTTCCGTTTGTGCCTTTAACTGGGCTGACGGGCTAACTACATTGCACATAAATAACAGACACGACAATGCAGCAGGCAGAAGTAGTCGCTTCATCCTGAATGGTTAAGGTTATAGATATTGAGAGATTGCGTTAGTTCTTTTTGAGCACGAGGGTGCCATTTGTGTGCTCACGGAATTCGGCATCGAGGATGCTGGAAAGGGCCATGAGCGCATGTTGTTCATTGTTTAGCGGCAGGATGCCGTCTACACGTTTATCAAGCAATTCCGGGGAAGCGACTTTTACGGTTCTATTGTAGTTGTCTTCCAGCAGTTGCAGGATTTCGCGGACGGAGGTATTGTTCAACATGAGGTTACCGGAGCGCCATTGTGTGGGGATGCTATCCTTTTGCGGGTGGAGTTCAACCAGGTTTTGCTGCGGGTTGAGCTCTACTGTTTCTCCGGGTTTCAGCATCAGCTGTTGTTGCCTTGTTCCGGCGATATTCACTTTTACGGATCCTGATTCCAGCGAAACTGCAGTTTTGCCTCTGCGGTTACGGACCAGGAAAACAGTACCGAGCACTTCTACCGTGATGTTGTCGTTAACATGCACGAGGAAGCGCTGTGCGGGTGTAATATGGGCGGAATCCTTATTCAGGTGATTGATTTCGAAATAAGCTTCTCCTTTCAGCCATACTTCGCGTGGCTTACCGGGCTGCCAGGTATTATAAGACAATGAGGAATTGGCTCCGAGGGTTACAACGGAGCTATCCGGTAAAACCATACGCTGCCGTTGGGCTGCCAGCGTTTGTTGCTGCAGTTGTGGCTGCTTTGAAAGCAGGAGCCATGATGCTACGGCAAGCAGCACGATAGCGGCGGCTACCGCCGCATACCTGATCCAAGAAATGGTTTTGCGCGTCGTGTGGCCGTTGATCTGGGTTTCGATAGTTTTCCATGAGAGCTGCTGACCGTTGAAAGTAGCAGAAGGGGAAGGCTGGCTGAGTTTCCGGATGATGGCTACTGCCTGGCCGATAGTGGCTTCGTGCTGCGGATAGATGCCGATAACCTGTTGCCAATAAGTTGTGGTATTGGCGTCGGCGGTTCCTTTTGCCCAGGTTCTGAACGACGGATCGGCCAGGAAATGTTCCAAGGTAAAGTCCGTGTAGTCTGTCGTCACCTGATTATTTTGCATATGAGAATCCGCGAGGGTATTTTATAATAATACAGTCAGCGGAAACGGAATTATCCCACGGGATTTCTTTTTTTTAAAAAAAACTGCAAACGGAGGCTTTCGAGTGCGCGGTAAAGGAGTTTATAGGCGCCGCCTTTATTCATGTCAAGGATCTCTGCTATTTCGTCGTAGGACAGATCTTCGACGTAAAAGAGGTAGATAATTTCTTTCTGGCGCGGGGTAAGCCCGTTGATCTTATGCTGAAGTGCAGCGGATAAGGGTTGGGCTGCTGTAAGAGAGCGGGGATCGTCGAACACGAGATTGAAGCTGTCGAATTCTTCTATACCTCCTATATGCCTTATTCTTTGCCTGGCGCTGAGTTTATTATAGGCCAGGTTACGAAGGGATTTCAGCAGGTAATGCTTTACTGAAGCGGGGCGTCCGAGGTTGGATCTATTATGCCATAGTTTAACAAACAGGTCCTGGATGCACTCCTGTACCAGTACAGGGTCGTCCAGGAATTTTCCTGCATATGCCAGAAGATGGGCGTAATAGGTATTGTATAAATACTCAAAATCCGCCTTATGACCTTCTACAAAGGCATCCCAGATTTCTATTTCACTGCGCCTTAGGTTCATGTTATAATATTCCAAAATTAGCGGACCAGGCATTTGGGAGCGGTCGTGATGCGGAAAAAAACTTACGGATTAGGGAAAGCTGTATTTTATAATAATATTTGGTCCGAATCGGGAAAAAAGGACCCCGGGGTTCTGTCCGGTAGCCCTTTTATAGCACTTCACCCCAAAACCCTTTACAGCAAAGGGTTTCAGAGGATACCCCTGCTTCAAATCTCATAAAAACAGAAAAAACAGAAGGGAAAAGCGCTTACATTTAACCCCTTTTTTAGAAAATTTTCTACAATTATGTGATTTTTAATTTTGCCAGATCAAAAGAGAATGTAACTTTACTGTATCAAATCGAAACAATAGAAACTTTCTATATAACGAGATTTAAGATGGTGTTTTTCATAGGTTAGCAACGGCCTGTCTTGTCTAAGACTCAGGCCTTTTTTTTTGCCCTTAGCTTTCCTATTCTTTATTTCTGTTATTCAATTAGCACCCCCAAGTTTTCAACTTGATCCCAGTTATCCAGATCCAAGTTTGTTTCGGAATAAGCCTTAGCACAGGTTGTAGTGTTTTCACATGCGTTTAACCGACCGTTGTACTGTTCCAGATTGTATTACCTGTTCATTGTAAAGACTGCCGTGATCAATAGTCTTTCAGGCTATAACAGCAGCTACTACTACCATAGAGATCTATTATAAGCGTTAAGTTTGTAGAGAGATAAGCTTGAGAGATACTATTTTAAAACAAATTATTACGTGGAAATATTTCAGCCTGACTCTTCAATATTAAAGGAGCTAGTGACGATGAAGATGCCATTTGGCAAGTATAAGGATACGGTGTTGTGTTATTTACCGGTATCGTACCTGGAGTGGTTTCAGCGGAAGGGGTTTCCGAAGGGAAAGCTGGGAATGTTGCTGGCGACGATGTACGAGATAAAAACGAACGGATTAGAAGAACTGTTAAGCCAGGTCAGGAAGTCGTTATAGTATCATTTGCATTTTACCGGTATCAACTGGCTGCTGGGCGTGTGCAGCCAGTGCTGCACGAGCGCAGCGATACCAGTAATAGAATTATTTATGAAACGGTTACTGTGCGCCCCGGTTAACGAAGCGCGACTTATACCGCCATATACGAATGAAGGGCAAAAAGAGTTTGCCCCTATGCCCCAAAACATTTACTAATAGAACACAGGCATTGCCGGGAAATGCCATCCGTTATACGTCAATGTTTTTTTGAGCTCACCTGTGGCGGCGTTATAAAAAAGCACCCTATTGATATTACCTGTATAGGCGCCATTAAGTGTAGTGACAATAAGTTCGTCGGCTGCCTTATTATAAGCCACTGCTTTACCATAGCAATACTGGCCTTCGGGTAATGTGATAAAAGGGGTAGTGGCTGAAGCGGTATTTCCCACAACATATTTATAGATCCTGGTAGCGCCGGTGAAGCTTTTGTTTTCGGCGTAGAACACTGCATTTTCCCTGGTTGAGCTGGTTATAGCGGTAGAGCGCCAGGCGCCATAGGGTGAAACAGCGGTGAACGCAAGTTTCACCGTATCGGCGGTGAGGGTTTGGGCGTTGATCTTCAACAAATTATTTCCAGCTATTGCCCAAACACCTGAGCCATCGCCAGAGACAACAGGTCCCATTTGAACGTTTGCAAAAGATTTGACGGTACTGAATGTATTGTTATTCAGGACTACGAGGCCGGTTTTCTGCGAACCGACAAAGAGATACGCGCCCGTTTTAACCATATCGCCGATAGCGCCGGTGATTTCGGTTACTTTGGCGCCAAGAGAAAGCGGGGATAATCCTAAGAGATAGAGGCCATTTGTGGTACCTAACAATCCCTGGTCGTCGTTGAGGCCGAGGAAAGAGACGCCATTGTTGCCCGGCAGGGGTTCAATACGGTTGATTTCCTTCATGGTAGCGGGGTTAACTACTACGAGAGGGCCACCCACTTTTACCACCATGTACATTTTATTATTGAAAATAGTAGCGTATTGGAGGGTGGAGGTAATGGTACCCAATACTTTATCGGGATTTTCGGCCTGATAAATATTAGCCCGGAGAGAGTCGCCCCGGTGGTCGTAGAAGTAAACGGTGCCGGTTTCGTGGCCATACCAGCCTTCATTGATGATAAAGAAGCCGTCCTGATATTTACCGATTTGAGCGGGCGTATCGTCTTTTTGACAGGAGAACAGGAGTACAGGGATTGCGAGCAGGCAGAGCGCCAACCGGCTCCATGAGCGAGACATTGTTTTCATTATATCCATTTTGGTTTAAGACAGGACTGGCAGAAACAATGCTATGGGGCAACTATAACCTGGTGAGGTATAGCGACTACTGTGCTATACTGTCATTACAGCCATTTATACCATAAAATGTGAGAAAGCGTTTATGCTCTTCAATCATTCATGCTTCAATCCCCGGAAGCGTTGAATCCAAGTTGCTAAAGGCAGGTCTTCTGGCTCATTTTCTCTGCCGGGTGACCTTCCCGTGACATGGGTCACAGTGGTATGGAGTACGGCAGTGGTAAAAGTGGATCTTACCTGAAAACTTACAGCTGCGGGACAGCCCCGGATTTACACCGGGTTCCCTTTTAATTCCCGTTGGAAGCGGGAAACCAAAAGCGGCGGCAAATGTAGGGAATTGTTTGAGGAATGTCATAAAACCCGGGAATTGTTAAGGGAAGGGAGGAATGGCGTTAAAAATCCATAAACAGTGGGCAAAATCTTAAAATATTATGAAGAACTGCAATAAATTTACCATTCTGAGCATTAATAGTATGTCGTAATAATTCAATAACCACCCCAACTAAAAAGGAAAGAACTCGATGAAAAAAGTAGTGTTTGCGGTAGCTGTGTGTGTGTGTGCTTTTACATCTATTGCGTTTACAAGTGCCCACCGTGCGAATGACAATGACGGAAAAAAATTCCCCTCCCTATTACCCGACAATGCTAATGCGGTTCCAGCCCGCCGGCTTTCTGATTCCATCTATACCCGTTTAGGTTTAGACAGTAATGGCTTAAGCCGTGAGGCTTTTTTCAAGGCCTATAAGGGTTATCAGTATCTGCTGGAAAAAGGTCAACTGGCGAAACCAGACCTGTTATCAATTGTAGATATGAGCCAGAGCAGTACCAAAAAGCGTTTATACGTTATAGATATCGCTCATTCCAGGGTATTATTCAATACCTATGTATCACATGGCCGTAATTCCGGCGGAGAATATGCTACAAGTTTTTCGAACCTGAACAGTTCACACAAAAGCTCGCTGGGCTTCATGATCACCGCCGAGACCTATACAGGCAAAGCCGGTTACAGCATGCGTTTTGATGGAATGGAAAAAGGCATTAACGACAATGTACGTATGCGTGATATTGTAATGCATGGCAGCACTTATGTAAATGCCAGCCGTTGCGAAAGTGCTATGGGCAGAAGTTATGGCTGCCCTGCAGTTTCTTATTCTGAGCATAAAGATATTATCAATACGATCAAAGGTGGCAGTTGCTTCTTTATCTATCATAATGACAACTGGTATCAGCGCAGCTCCAAGATATTGAATGCCAACTTCATGTGGCCTGCTTTAAAACCTGCTATCGCGCAACAGCCTATAGCCGCCCAGGAGGCATCACCCTTAGCGGACGCTGCCAAGGGATAAGCAAGCTTTTTGATCAGAAAATCATAGTAAAATAGTACGCAATAAACTGGCAGGTAACCCCTGCCAGTAGTCCTATATAGACCTCTGCAGCAGCGTGTTCGCTCAGCGCCAGCCTGGCTGTACAAATAAGGCCGGTAGCCACTACAGCAACAGAAATATCTGCGCCCAAGTGCATGCCGTAAGTAAAACAGGTAAGGATAACGAAAGCCATTGCGCCTGCCGCCCCCATAGCGTGCATACTGATCTTCAGGAAGTTATTAACGACCAAACCGGCTACTGTTGTTAAGAAGATACCCAGATAGAAGCATTTGATCACTATTGGCTGATCGGTGAAATTGCGGCTGAGATACCACATCCACCAGTAAAAGAACATTGTGATCATATATGGCACGATCCTGTCTTTAGGCGTACGCAGCATAATGCTATTGATGAATTTAAGTCGCCATAGCAGCAATACGGCAAATGCGGGGAAGAAGGCTGTCATCCAGAAGACGCTAAAGATCCTGTAACGCACTGCGACGGGGGAAATGCCTGCAAATTCGTAGGGAAAGCGAAAAAGCAGCCATAAAAAAACGAAAGTAGGTATAAACAGCGGGTGGAAAAGATAGGACACCAGTTTTGCCAGTAATTTAACCGGCATGGGCTGCGTTGTAACAGTTTGATTATCAGACATTATATTCAATTGGGCCGGATACAACCGGAATATACTTTAGGGAAAACAGCCGCGTAGAGGCCGTTTTCCTGTTTTATAATTCTTTTCGCAAACGCGCTACGGGAATATTGAGCTGTTCCCGGTATTTGGCAACGGTACGACGTGCAATATTATATCCTTTTTCCTGAAGGAGCTCAGTAAGCCTTTCGTCGCTGAGTGGTTTACGTTTGTCTTCGCCTTCGATGAGATCGCTGAGTATTTTCTTGACTTCGCGGGTACTCACTTCTTCACCACTTTCGGTGCTAAGCGATTCGCTGAAGAAGAATTTAAGGCGATAGGTTCCGAATTCAGTTTGAACGAATTTGCTGTTTGCCACGCGGCTCACGGTAGAGATATCGAGCCCTGTAACCTCTGCTATATCTTTGAGGATCATTGGTTTAAGGTTAGTTTCATCGCCTGTGAGGAAGAATTCGCGCTGGTATTCCATAATTGCGTTCATGGTACTGAGCAGGGTATGTTGCCGCTGCTTGATCATATCGATGAACCATTTGGCCGAGTCGATCTTCTGTTTGATGAACATGACCGCTTCTTTCTGGCGTTTATCTTTTTTAGCCCCTTTGTCGTATTCACGGAGCATATCGCGATAACCTTCGCTGATGCGGAGGTCTGGAGCGTTTTTGGCATTGAGGGAGAGTTCGAGTTTGCCGCCGGAGTTAAGGATAAAGAAATCGGGCACCACGTAACTCTCCGCCTTATTGATCTCACCGAGGTTTCCGCCTGGTTTGGGATTGAGCTTAATGATGGCATTGATGACATCGCGAAGCTGGTCGTCGTTAAGGTTGAGGCCTCTCTGGATTTTTTCGTAGTGTTTTTTTGTGAACTCTTCGAAGTATTTATCGAGCACCTGGATGGCGAGGCTCACCTCTTTTCCGCCGGCAAGCTGTCTTTTCAGTTGTAACAGGAGGCATTCCTGGAGATTGCGGGCGCAAATACCGGGGGGATCGAACTGCTGGATCTTGTGGATCACGGCTTCTATCTCTTCTTCGGAGGCATCGACATTCTGGCGGAAAGCAAGGTCGTCGACCATGGAAGAGAGTTCGCGGCGGAGGTAGCCATCGTCGTCGAGGCTGCCTACTACCTGTTCTGCTATTTTGTAGTTTTTTTCGTCGAGGGAGAGGAGGCCAAGCTGATCGACCAGGATGTCGTGAAAACTGCTTTCAATTTTAAAAGGCAGTGTTTTTTTGTCGTCGGCATCGGGGTAATTGTCGTCGCGGAGTTTATAGTCGGCAACGTCATCGTCGCTATCGGAGACATAATCGCTGATATCTATATTTTCGTATTCGTCTTCGGAGCCATCCATTTCGTACTCCTCTTCCTGGGTATCGAACTCTTCGGCTTCATCGTAGTCATCTCTTTCTTCGTCGGTAACCTCGAGCGCAGGGTTTTCTTCGAGTTCCTCTTTAATACGTTCTTCCAGGTTGGCCGTGGGGACCTGTAGCAACTTCATTAACTGAATCTGCTGAGGAGAGAGCTTTTGTAAGAGTTTCTGTTGTAATGATTGGCTTAATGACATGCTGTTATTAGTTCTTCTAAGATTAACAGGTTCCTTGAGATACTGATTTTTCGGGGTAAATTTACGTACTTCAAACCAATCGAATGCCTAAAATTCTCTTAATATTGTTCATTTTTCTTTTTTCGGCATCTTTCTTGTTCGGCCAAAAAATCACATACAGGTTATCTAAAGACAGTATTTTACCCATTTTTCGTTTACCTGTCACCTATTCGCTGCCAGAACGGGGGAATCCGGGGTTACCGGCCAATTTTTACAGTAGTCATCTGGGGTTTTTCTGCCACAAAGAGCTTCAATTGGAGAAAGCTTCGGGCATACCATTACGAATAAGGTTAGGGTCGTTGTCTTATGTTAACAAGTTAGAGGGGAAAAGGTTCTAAAAAAATGAGGTGATACAAAGTTCAGACTTTTGTATCACCTCAGTGTTATTTTAACCTCGTTTATAACGGCTTTAAAACCCGTTGAAAGCGGCTTTTATTCAACTTTTTTAGTTGGAGAGCTGTGCAAGGGGAGCAAACTTCACATCAATACTATCTGCACCGGTAGAAGAGGGGATTCCAGCAAGAAGCACTGCATAAACCTGATTGCTTTTAATATCCTCTTTCTTTTTCGAAGCCACTATATTGCTGCCGTTGGTAATGGATACTATGACATTGCCTGCAGGCAATTCTTTAAAATCGGATATGGCGCCGAATCCAACGTTGGCATCCGTAATAGCGGGATTACCTTCGGGGGTTATAGTGACAGTAAGTTTTGAAGAATCGGGGATCGTATTAAAATAGCGAATAAAGATATTACCATTGGAAGTTGGCAACTCATCATATTTATCTTCTACTACCAGGTTGCGATAGTTACCATTTGCACCTGCCACCACTACTGAATAATATTTTCCCAATTCAAAATTCGTGGTTGTTTGCGCCATTGTGCTACCTGTTGTAGCGCTATAAGAACGAACTATGCGCTGACCTGTTGCCACTGCCTGATAGCCCCCTGTATAGTTTGCATAACCCAGTGCTGAACTCAGGAATTCGCTGCCTGATAAGGAGATGCCGATTCCATAATTCTGATCCGTTGCAACGTTAAAGGCAATTAATCCGGCAATGGGCGTATTTTCTGCGTCGACAGATTTGGAGCAAGAGGAGAGCGCCAGTGATGCGGCTACAACCGTTCCCATAATTAACATAGTCCTTTTGAGACCTAACGTTAAGTTAGTTTGCATTACTTACAATTTAAAGATTCTCTAATCGGCATTCCTGTGCCATGTTCTAAACGGAATAATGATGCCAATTTGCATAAATCGTTGCCTGCGGTTTGCCACATTAACATATTCTTAAAACAACCTGACCAGGCAGCAAAGCTGCATCCCGGATCATTTATTGTTTGCAGGCGGTTATTAGTCGTTGGACAGCAATTTGATGCCTGATTGTGTAAAGCTGATCTTTTGTTGTTTGTATAAGGCGCCGGTTGTCATTTTAAATGTTTTTTTACTCATGCCGAAGAAGTCGTAGATCTCCTGGGGATCGGATTTGTCGTGATAAGGCAGGTATCCGTCATTTTCACGCAGCAGGCGCAGTATTTTCCCGGTTTCGTCTTCTACTTTATCGTACCCTGGTTTTCCAAGGCCTACGTCGATCTTATTATCTTCTCTTATTTTCTTAATAAAGCCGTCGAGCGTATCGCCTATTTCAAGTTCTTTAAAGACTTCATTGAAGTAAAGTAATCCTGTATGGATACCGTTGATAATGACAACATAGCCCAGTTCTGATCTGCGGTAGACCAGGAGTTTTACCTGTTGTTTTTCGGCAACAGTAAGGTGTTCATTATCAAGGAGGCGTTCAATTCTTTCTGTAGCTGCGACGCGTCCGGTTTGTTCGTCGACATACAGTTTCACAAGATAACCTGCACCTACGCGCATGAAACTCTGTTGTTGTGATTTTGGCACGAAGAGGTCTTTCATAAGGCCCCAGTCGAGGAAAGCGCCTTGCGGTGTGACGGCCACGACCTGCATGAAGGCGATATCTCCAACTACTGCATTCGGCTTCTGGGTAGTAGCAATAAGGCGGTTATCGGAATCGTGGTAGATAAAAACGTCGAGTTCGTCGCCATTTTTTATGTTACGGGGGACAAAACGTTTTGGCAAGAGGATACCTCCTTCGCCATCGTCCATAAAAGCACCTATTTCTACCTGGCGTAACACTTTCAACCTATTGATCTTACCGACCTCAACCATTGTCGTTTAGTTTATTTCAAAGCAAAGGTACAAGTAACGGACCATGTTTCGGGATTAAGCCGGCACCTGTTCGAGCCATTGGCGAAAAGCAAGGAATACAAAATGCGCCATCCAGTTATCGGTTTCTACGACAAGGT
Source organism: Filimonas effusa (assembly GCF_004118675.1). Classification (NCBI taxonomy): domain Bacteria; kingdom Pseudomonadati; phylum Bacteroidota; class Chitinophagia; order Chitinophagales; family Chitinophagaceae; genus Filimonas; species Filimonas effusa. Next base: position 1,338,847 of record NZ_SDHZ01000002.1, read on the forward strand.
TATAGAGATCTTCGATGTCCTTTTCATTAAAGTTTTTTCCATTCCAGTAGAAATGGTAGCTGTTTACGAACGATTCAACGGCTTTGTGCAGTGGCTCGTTGCCCTGGAATCCTTTATTATCAAGCATTTCGCGCCAAAGGGTCAGACAGGCTGGTTCCGGACCTGCTTTCAGTTTTTCGACGGTTAGACTGACCTCTTCCGCCGAAAGGGGCTGATGACTGAAAAATGGCATGATAAGCGTAAGAATTTCTTTTGATACATCGTTAAACTGTCCCTGCCTTGCTGAGCGGGTGATAAAGTCGTGGCCTCCTTCCGGAGCCTGCTGTTTCAGGTATTGAAGTATTTTAAGATCAGTTTCCTGCATTTGCTGATGAAGCCTTTCGATTTCACTTCTCAGATCTTCGACAACGGCAGGCGCTTCTGAAACATCATACTTCTGCCCATCGAAGTCGAAGCTCTTTACATCGATTTTTCCATGGGCAATAGCTTCAACAATCATCATATCGCGTTCATTGGCACGCAGCAGGGTTGGCAGGTTTTGATTCGTTTCATTGACGATATCATTCCATGCCAACGGAAAGACCGGCAATCCGGCCAGTTGTTTTACAACTTCCTGCCCTGGGTAGCGTGCTGAAAACCATGTTCTATATTTCAACGGCAAACTAATTGCTTCGCGGTCTTTAATGAAGTTGTGCTCAAATTCTTCCTTATCGTAGAATGAGAGTGTTTCTGTAACACCCGAGTGTGCGTACATATGCCGCGTCATATTTAATTGCACCTGCTCCGGATCGTTAAAGAAACCCCATGCAGGATCAGCAACCGGTGCAACATTCCAGTTCAACTGGTGAAGCCGTCCGGTACGTTCTTCCGTTGTTGGATGGCTGGCCCATTGATCCTGGTAGTTCACCCGTGAGGGAAGTTCAGCATTAAGAGAAAATCCTTTTCCAATAAGGTTCAAGACCACCCGCTGATCGGCAAACAGGTTGGCAGTGGCTTTATTATCCGACAAGGAGTCTGTAGCCCTGGTCATTGCTTCTTCGTAACAAGAGTGGGCTATCAATATCTTATCCAGGGCGCTTACCAGGTTATTACCTCCGGCAACAGAAGCGGCGATAGCATCGGCATGGAATTCCATTTCGCGGCTAAGTCCCATATATGCTTTATTTACAGGCGCATACATTTTCCTTAGGATCCATTGTATGCCTTCTGCTATTTTAGCTACAGCTACGGTAAACAACTGAAAGATGCCATGAAGGTTACCCCAACTATTGAGAAATCCTCCATATCCTTTGTTTTCGAACAACATATTGTAGATGATGTTGTTCACGTAATAGATGTAGCTACCGAGCCTTAGGCTACGCTGGCTGAAGTGGCCGAATTCGTGCGCCATTATTGCTTTAAATTCCCCAGCGTTCAGCACATTTACCAGCCCCACTCCTATTTCCAGGTTTTTGCGTACCGGGAAAAACATACTCCAGAAGCTAACTTTATATGATACAGAGGCATTCACTATGGGGATGAGGAAGATCTTTTTGGGGAAAGGCGTTTGCGTTTCAACAGTAAGCTTTCTTATAAACTCAAAAAGGATGGGATGTTGCGCCTCTGTAATTTCTATGCTACCATTGTCTTCCTGCTTATGAGCGGCGAAGAGAAACTTAACCAGGAAAAAAACAATAGCGAGTCCGAATGCCATAAGGCCAATACCGAACAAATAAACCCATAACCCTCTAAGGTTAGCCATGAGCGCAATACCACCATAGATACAGCCAATAGCCAATGCTACCGCAGCAATTACCAGTAACAGATAAACAACAAAAAAAAGAATGATCTGCACCACAACCTTACTGACCTCTTTTTTAAAAGCTGCAGATGGAGTTAATAACTGTATGTCAACAGCCACAGGTGCCGGCGGATAAAGCGTATTCATAGTTTAAAGATGAGGGTTGAAAAAGCGCGGCAATATAGGAAAAAACTAATAATGGCTTTCATACCAGGAGAGGCGTTGCTTCACAGTTTTTAGTTCATGTTGTAATTCATTGAGCTTATGCAGCAAGTGCGTAACTGCCTCAATGCCTTCGGAATTGATATCAAGTTCATTATGCAGTCGCACCATCATTTCCAGTTCTTTAAGCTGCGCTATATTCAGTAGCTGGTTATTGTCGACGACGGTGATTTCAATAAGTCCGGCATCATGCAGGCCAGAGATGAACGTGTAAGAGATGTGGTGACAATCACAGAAGTCGCCCAGATTTACGAATTCATTTAATTCCATGGCAATACGTTTTATGAGTTCGCTAATTTCCTGAACAGGTCTTTTTGTGCTTCGGTCAGGCCTGTCGGGATCTTTACATGGTAAGTGATATAAAGGTCACCGAAGGCACCTTCCTGTTTATATATGGGAAATCCTTTTCCTTTAAGCCTGATTTTTGTACCGGTTTGCGTTTCGGGCGGCACTTTCAATTTCAGCTTTCCACCGGGCGTATCTATTATCCATTCACCGCCAAGCACGGCGGTATAGAGCGGCAGTTCAACGGTAGTATAGAGGTCGTTACCCACCCTGTTAAAGCCGGTATTGTTCTTAATGATGAAGGTAATATAGAGATCGCCTGCCGGGCCGCCGTTTTTACCGGGGCCGCCATGGCCTTTGAGCCTTATGACCTGTCCGTCTTCAACCCCTGCCGGGATAGTTATGCGGATATTTTTTTCATTGACAGTGATCACCTGTTTATGCGTCGTATATACATCGTTAAGGTTGAGTTGCAGCTGCGCGTTAAAATCCTGTCCGCGGAATTGCGCCGATTTCGCTGAGCGGCCTGCAGATCGTGCACCGCCGAACATTTGTTCGAAGAAGTCGGAGAATCCCTCCCCTCCTCCGAAGTCGAAGCCTTCGAAGCCTCCTCCTGCGGCGCCCTGGTTATAATAGGTTCCTGTTCCGCCCTGCTGCCGTGCCTGTTCAAACTGGTCGGCCTGCTTCCAGTTTTCGCCATACTGGTCGTATTTCTTTCTTTTTTCGGGGTCGCTGAGCACTTCATTCGCTTCATTGATCTGCTGAAAAGTTCTTTGTGCCACAGCATCATTGGGATTGAGATCGGGATGGTATTTCCTGGCAAGTTTGCGGTATGCTTTTTTGATATCATCGGCCGATGCATTTTTATCGATCCCAAGTATCTTATAATAATCAATAAACTCAGCCATATGTGTTCTTATAGTTATGCTACTAATTTACAAAAAATACGCCGTAGATACTACCTTTGGCAACGTCAAACATATCCTATTGTTTAATTGCTACATCATGAAATATTTTTTCTTCCTTGTTCTTTTCTGTACCTCCACCGTTTTTGCGGCGAAGGTTGATACTATCCAGGTTTTCAGTGCCACGATGCAAAAGAATGTGCCTTGTGTAGTGGTAAAGCCCGATCAAAAGAAGGGTAAAAAAGAGCGTTATCCTGTTGTGTACCTGTTACATGGTTATAGCGGGAACTATCGTTCGTGGGTAAAAGATTTCCCGTCGGTTACAACTGATGCAGACAAGTACGGAATTATAGTGGTATGTCCTGACGGCGGCTTCAGCAGCTGGTATCTTGACAGTCCGCTGGACAGCAGCTATCGTTATGAGACATTTATGATTAAAGAGTTATTGCCTTATATAGATGCGAACTATCCGACCATTGCCGACCGTGCACACCGTGGTATATCGGGATTGAGCATGGGCGGACACGGGGCATTTTATTTAACCTTAAGACATAAGGATCTTTTTGGTGTTGTAAACAGTACCAGCGGCGGCGTTGACATCAGGCCATTTCCCAACAACTGGGATTTAAAGAAAAGATTAGGAGAAATAGCATCTTATCCTCAAAACTGGGAGGCAAATACAGTTATCAATCTTGCAGACAGTTTAAAGAAAGATGAGTTAAAGATTGCATTTGACTGTGGAGTTTCCGACTTTTTTTTACAAGTAAACCGCGACTTACATAAGAAATTATTGGATAATAAAATAGCGCATGATTATACCGAGCGTCCCGGCGGGCATAATGGCGCCTACTGGCGTACAGCCATTTTGTATCACATGCTATTCTTTCATAATTTCTTTACAGATCCCACGTTATAATACTTACAAGCGTTACTGTTCATTGCTTAAGATTTGCTAAGAAAACTTAATTATGGCTTAACCTACTTTACTGTATAAAATATTATGCGTCTCTTTGAGGATTGAATTTTTAGTTTTAATCCTCTACCTAATGAATGATGTGCATGAGACGTTCCGGCTACAGGCTGTACAGAGGTTTTACGAGTTAAGTGGTAATATATCGGCGGAGCTTCAGCAACTGGCTGAGCTGGCCGCCCAGATCTGTAATACGCCGATGGCGTTATTGAGCATGATACACCGGGACAAGCAGTATTTCCTGGGGAAGGTTGGCGTAGTTATATCGGAAACGGACAGGTCTATTTCCTTTTGCACGCATACTATAGAGCAGAATGATCTGCTGATCATTCCGGACACATTGGAAGACGAACGTTTTGTGCATCACTTGCAGGTAAGAGGGTTTCCGTATCTACGTTTTTATGCGGGAGCCACTCTTACCACTGAAGATGGTTTTAATGTAGGCAGCATTTGTGTATTAGACAAGCAGCCGCGCACGCTTGATGAAAAGCAATGTAACGCCCTACGTGCACTATCGGCCCAGGCCACCCGGTTAATGGAATTAAACATCACATTGCAGTATACTTCAAGGCTGCTCGACAACCAGGAAAGCACCGCACTGAAGCTACGTTCTATCCTTGACAGCTCAAATGTGCATCATATATTGCTTGGTAGGAATTACGAAATACTGGCATATAATAAAGCAGCATTCCGGTTCATTAAAAAAGCAACAGGCAAGGGATATATACCCGGAGATAACATACTCGCCTACTCTACCCCCGCTACAGAAGAAATATTCAAGAACTGTTACCAACGGGCTTTAAAGGGAGAGCATATACATGCTGAACGCAAGGTGAGTTACTACGACATATCGCCTTCGTGGTGGGAAATAAGCTATAGCCCTGCGCGGGATGCTGAAGGGAATATTATTGGCGTTGCCTTCAATGCATCGAATATAGATGACCGCAAGAAAGTTGAAGAGCAAATAACGCTGCAAAATACAACACTCAGGAATATAGCCCAGTTACAATCGCACCAGGCCCGGGGCCCGTTATCGTCGATCATTGGCCTGGTTCAGATCATCAAAGAAGAAGAATACAAGCACGACGAAACGTTGATTGGCCTGTTAGACAAAGCGGTTCAGCAGCTGGATGACAGCATCAGGGAGATCGTAAACAAGACGTCGAGTTTGTAATAGTTTTAATTTGAAATAATGAAACCTTGCTGCGCCTGGTAGGTTATTAATTGTTGCATGGCAGCTTCGGCTTCAGCGTCATTAAGATAAGTTCTTATCTGCATCTGGCCTTTTGTGCCTGTTTTTCCAAAACGCATACTGATACGGTTACCGGCACGTGTAATATTCCAAAACTTATCGCCGGCAGCTGACACAAGCTCAGCAGCATTTCCGGACGTTGCGGCAGATGACGGGGCTGCCCCCTCTGTACCGGCAGTTTTTTCCAAGCCAGCTTTAGTTTCCGGCATTTTGTTCTCCAGCGCCAGGAGCACCGTTTGCAGGACCTCTTCCTTATTTTCAAGCCAGTCTTTAGTATAAACGTTTATCACCTGCCAGCCGAAATTCTGCAAAATGGCAGGCCGCAGATAGTACTGTTCTATAACATCCTTATTAAGATAATGCAAGTCATCGTCGACCAGGATGCCGAGGTTGTAGGCCGTATCATTTTTATCGCGCTTTATCGCCAAAGCGCATTTAAAGCTACTTTGCCCTATCGCCTCTCCTACGACAAAACCACGTGCTTCCAGTTCTGCCTTTAGTTGTGTGGCAGTAGCTGTAAATGCGGGGGTATTGGCCATTGCGGCGCGGCCGCTATTTATAACCAGTCCGTCGAGGATATTTCCTGCCTGCTGCATATTTCCTTCGCTCACCATTTCGGCATAATGAAGAAACCGTTTCAGGTAAGAAGCACCTTCATTGTAGTCATTTGTGATGTGCTGGTGTTTGATGCTGCTTATTACGGCCATATGTTTACGCGCCCGGCTAAAGATCACGTTCAATCTTTTCTCACCTCCTTTACGGTTTACCGGTCCAAAGTTCATGAGCATTTTTCCCTGCCGATCATGGCCATAACAAACACTCATAATAATAATATCCCTTTCATCACCCTGCACGTTTTCAAGGTTTTTCACAAAGAGACCTGTAAACTGACCATCTTCTTTTCTATTCCAGGCTTTTTCGAGTAAAGTATCGAAGTTTTTATCGAGATCGGCGAGAGATTCCAGTTCTTCCTTGATCACGGATTGCTGTTCCTGGCTAAAGGCAACAATGCCTATGCTATCGCTGGTTTTCGACAGCAGCAGTTCTCTTATGATAACTGCTATATACCTGGCTTCATCGCGGTTACTTCTTTTTTCATACACACTTTGGGGCAGGTAGTGAAAGCTCATACTATTGTTCAACAGGCGGCCTGCATTTGCGGCGCCCTGTTGCGGCTGCAGTACTTCGATAGCGGGATTGTTGCTGTTATACAGGTTGCGATCCGGAACAGTAAGCAGGTTTGCATTATAGAAAGCATGGTTAGAATAACTGATCAATGTTTCGTAGCGGCTGCGATAGTGCCATTTCAACATCGCATTGTGCAGTTTACGTGTACCCTGAACAAGCAGGCTATCGGCTTCTATGCTAATGATCTCTTCTTCGGTTTCACCATCGAACAGTTCAAGATCATTGGGGTCTTCGACCTTCGCATTGAAGAACTGGCTGGGTGGCATTTGTTTATCGTCGCCTACGATAATGGTTTGCGGCGCACGGAAAAGAGCGGGCACCCCTTCTTCGAGCGGGATCTGGCTGGCTTCATCGAAAATGACTACGTCGAAGAAGCCGGCGTCCAGGGGAAGGCTATCGCTGACGCTGAGAGGGCTCATAAGCCAAACAGGTTTCAGATCTTTCAGCACCCTGCCGCTTTCATTAGATGCGAGGGTACGGATGCTTTTATACTGTTTGGTTTTTGCCATTTCATGTTCAAGCACTTTTCTGCCTTCGGCATATTCTTTTTTGAAGGCTTTTTGCTCAGCGTCCAGCTTAGAGGCGGTGGTATTACTAAGCTGATAGTTGTTTAAGAAGTCCTGGCGCCGCACTGCTCTGATATAATCGCTGTTAAGCTGAAGCAGCTTGTTATAGCCGGATTCCAGTTCACGTACTGTATCTTTAAGGCTCCAGTGGTTTGTATCGGCAAACACGGGGTTCCTGCTTAACAACAGCTGCAGTGTTTTATTGGCCAGGGCGGCTTCGGTTTGCTGAGGCGTTAGCGGAATCTTGCGGATGAGTTCCTGGAGGTCGGCCGGCAATGCCGCCAGCTTTTTAAGGGCGGGCATTAGTTCGCGCAATACATCGGCATTACTCTGAATGGTAGCCAGCTCGTCGCGTAACTGGTTCAGCGATTTGCTTTCATAATTATACAGGCATTGTTTCAATTGCATTTCAAGCTGGTGCAGCATGTTGTTGAGCATACTCAGCTGATGGACCAGTTCATTTGCTTCGGGGTGCTGAAGCAGGAAGTTTATGGCGGGGTCGTTTTTTTTACGGCGGAGCACATCGATGCCGATATAAACTGTATTCAGGTTTTCGACGCCGTATTCCTGTTGTACAGCCTGCAGGTAATTGTTGAGCTGTTCGAGGGCTTTATATTCTTCCTGTAACTGTTGCAGCACGGATGTAAAAGAAGGCGGGATATGATGTGCAGAGAAACTATACGCCTGTTTCAATTGTTTCTTAAGATGGCGCCAGCTACCGCTAAAGAAATTCCAGAAGCTGTTTTCATGTTTTCCTGCAATGTAGAGGGCTTGTTCAGTTTCCTGCTTACTGAATTTGTAGCGCCAGTTGGTATTTATTTTCAGGGCGGCTTCATATTGTTTACGCAGTACCTGTTGCTGCTTGTGAGCCTGCTCAAACGCAGCAGCTTCGGGGGTATCGGGGTTTACTATCTGTAAGTTGCGGTTGCGGGCGACAGGCGCCATCACCGCCGCATCTTTCAGGAGGTTAGATAATGCAGCAAAGCTGTCGTAAAACAATGGCGGCACCTGGTAATGGTGCATGATCTGCGACAACTGTTCAATAATATTGAAAGAATGCGCCGAAAGGTTTTCCAGCAAGGAGAAAGGGTTTTCGGCTGTTATCACTGTATTTGCCAGGTTACTGCAGGGATGACCGGCTAATTCGGGGCCTGCGCCGGAGCGTTCCAAGGCTTCGCTAAGCTGGCTGATAGCCTGGCCAAACTGCTGCCACTCGTTATACACCGGCAATGGCATACCGGGATCGAGGTCTGGTATGTGCGGTTGCAGTTTCAGTGCTTTTTCAAGCAAAGCGCGCATTGAAATACCTGCCTCGGGCAAAAGCGTTGTCTGCTGTTCATGATATGCCTGCAGCAACTGCAGCTGATCGTTAAACCGTTCGAGGGTAGCTTTCCTATCCAATGCTATCATGTGCAGATCCATTGGATGCTGAAGAAAGTTGTCGTATACCGTTTTCAGGTCTTTTATAAATTCTTTTTTATCGCCCTGGCTGTCGTGAATATAACAGCAGAGTTCGGCGAGGCGGGTTTGTTGAAGACGATGAAAGACCACATCGAGCGCCGCTCTTTTTTCGCAGACGAAGAGAATGTTCTTTCCCTGGGCGAGGAAATCGGCTATGAGGTTGGTAATCGTCTGGCTTTTGCCTGTTCCCGGAGGCCCTTGTATCACGTAGCTATGGCCTGAGCGGCTATAAAGCACAGCATTGGTTTGGGTAGGATCTGCCGCCACCACATGGTACCATTGCGCCGGTGATAAAGTTATGTTTACGGCAGGCTGTTGCCTGGGTTCGCTGCCAAACAGTTCGTCGAATACCGGGTGGGCCATGTTTTGTTCTGCGACCTTTGCATAATCGCTTACCAGGCTCATTTTCTTATAATTGAAATTGCCGAGTACCAGGTTGCAGCTATCAACATCCCAGCTATAAGGGTTGATAGCAGGTTCGGGAAGGTTTGCGAGTTCTGCCGGAAGTTCGGGCAGCGGCAACTGTTTTTCCTTCAAGGCAGCATACTGACCCGGCAAGGCGGCGCTTTGTTTTATCCGTTGCCGTTTAGCATATTGCCTGATAGTTTGAAGTGCCATGGCATGCGCCCCGGGGGCCTGGGGCTTATCGCGGAAGGTAAGGATCACGCCCTGTGCAAGTGTATCTATTTTGGCTTTAAGACCCTGGAAGAAGGTTTCGAGACTCATTTCTTCGAGATCTATGCTTTCCGGCAGTTCCAGTCCGTACAAATCTTTCAGGAAATGGGCCAGTACTGGATTAACGATAGCATTGTTATCGGTTATTTCCAGAGTGAAGCGTTGTTCCTTAAGCGCCTTGCTGCGTTTAAGTTTAACCGGCAACAGCAGCAGCGGGCTTTGAATGCGTTCTTTAGGATCCTCTTTAAAGTTATTCCAATGGAGGAATGCTATCACGAGCCTGAGCTGGCTGAAGCCGTATTCTTTTTCATCGGATTCTGCTTCGAGGCGGATGTTATTCAACTGAGCATCGAGATAGAGATGATCTTCGAAGCAGAGATATTTATTGAGAGAGAGGTCTTTTAAGCCTGTAACGTGTGCCGCTATCGTATTATTCCAGTAAAACAGCGTTTCCGTCTTGATAAGAGCAGCTTGTTTTACAGCCGGCACGCTACCAATGGTTAGATTAATAAAGCGGCTGTTTGGCTTATAAAACAGCAGCCTGTTACGCCGGGAGGTATCGAAGAGCCTGTTACGCAGTTTACCGAGAATGAAGGCTTTCCGGTGGGCCGGTTGTTTTACCTGGAGCAGTGCTTCACCGGCGAGATCTTCCTGTTTTTGCGGGTCGTAGTCGCGGTAAAACCGGAGGCGCTGAATACAATCGGCCAGGTCGCGGCAACGTTCTGCACGATCAAGCTCTGTCATTTCCGCGGCAAGTGCGGCGAGCGCCGGATGAATTCTTTCGTTAAGGCCGGCCGGCTGGTTACGAAAGGCTATAAAACGTTCCAGTTCCGTCATATGATACAGGTTCAATCCCATCATAACGGAAGCCATGATCTGGCCCAGGCAGAAGATATCAGACAGGGCATCGTGCCTGCCTGCATTAATTTCTGCCGACTGGTAGGCCGGGAGGTACTGGAGGGGTGTGGGTATAGCTTTAGCATTCGCTGCAACCGGTGGCGAAGGCGGATGAGAACAATTATCCGCTATATACAGTTGATTATCGAGCACCCTGAGGTTACTGGCAGTGTGCTCAAAAGCAGCAACCTGTCCGGCCTGATGAAAAAGCAAGACTTTTTCGAACAGCGGAAGAACAAATGCAACTACTTCGTCGTTTGCCCAGCTGCCATTTTTAAAGGCAGCCGGAAGATATTGTTGAAAGGAAATATCCGGCATAACAAGTGAGGGCCTGTTGGTGAGGCAGGCAAAAAACGCAGGAATGATGTGTTTCCAGCTTAACTGGCTGCAAACACATCTCTTCTTGTAGGAATAACGGTTTTCTCATCATCGCTCAAAAACACCCAGAAGTCACCCAATTTAAAGATGTCACCCGGTTGCTTTTTACCGTTCTCCTCGCTGGTTCTTTCGTAGCTGCCAATGAATTCGCCTTCATACCGCAACTGCACCAGTTTTTGTTCCAGTGTCAACTCCTTAAATTGCTCAATAGTCATATCCCTGAATTAAGAATTATAACGCGAAAATAGAATAATCGGCCGCAATTTAAACAGGTTTGACAGAGTAGTATATAAAAACGGGAATTTTTATTGGGGGAAGTTTTCCGGCAAATGATTTGTGAGTAGCTGTTACAATTTGGTGTACGTTTGAAAAATGAATCAAGCTATGATCCGGTCTATTGACGCCATTCGTTTAACGAGGTCTTTTTTACTGGAGCAGATCCGTGGGCTTTCTACGGAACAGCTTAATATTATCCCAACGGGTTTTAACAACAATATTATCTGGAACCTGGGTCACCTGGTTGCCGCACAGCAATTGATCTGCTATTTCAGGCCCGGCCTTCCGCTGGCGGTAGAGGACGATTTTTTCGGAGCTTACAAAACGGGGTCAAAACCTAGCGGTTTCGTTGGTCCGGAAGAGGTATCGTTGATCAAAGAGTTGTTATTTTCTACACTGGACCAACTAGAGAGGGATCTGAGCGCGCATTTATTCACCTCATTTACGCCATGGACCACCCGTTACAATGTAGAGGTGCGTTCCATAGAAGATGCGATCCATTTCTTACCTTATCACGAAGGTTTACATGCCGGCGTTATTTCGAGCATGAAAAGGCTGATAGCAGCAGGCAAGGTTTAAACCAGCTCATTCCTGCAGGAATGCCTAAAAGTATAACTGCCCCGTTTAAGGAGCAGTTATACCAAATGTTGCATAAACCTGTTTACTGTTTAGCCAGATGTTCTTCGATCGCTTTACCGATAGCCATGCTAAGAAGCGTAGGGCGTTCGGAATCGTTATGTACCCAAAGAATACCGTCATCTTCATCCAGTGATCTTATTTCCTGATCAGGCAGAAATGAATAAGGAGGCATACCTGCAATAACAGGTTTTGCAGCGATTACGTGAAAGGAATGCACCTTGTAAAAAGATGCCGGTTCTGAGTGATGCAGCTTAACGATAGCCTTTACGGGGATCTTCCTGTCGGAGTCTACCAACGGGAAGTCGAAGGTGATCATAAAAGGGTTTTCCATAGTATCTATTTTAAGGTTATCAGGACATAGTTGATAATTCAAAACGCAAGCCATATATATAAGAAACTGGTTATCAACGCAAAAAGATTAATTGTAAGGTTCCCGATAAAAAAGAGGGAAAAAATGCATTAAACAGGCAAAAAAGTGCCTTGCAGCGGGCGGGATGCCAGAGTAGATTTGTGCCATCAAAAATCTTTACACTATAAAAAACTACAAGATGAGCATTGATCAAACCAAAGGAATTACCCCAATCGATCCATCTACGGATCCTGCTATTGAAAGTCGTACAAAAGCATTTTTAAACGCGTTAAACAGTGGTGGCGGCAAACCTATCGAGGAACTAAGCCCTTCTGATGCAAGAGGTGTATTAACCGGCGCCCAGCGTTCTGTAGCCGTAGACTTGTCGGGAATAAGTATCGAAGAGAAGACCATTGTTCAAAGCGGGGTGGAGGTGTTACTATATATTGTAAAACCTTCGGAGGCAGCAGGAGAGCTGCCTGGTTTTATTTTCGTACATGGCGGCGGCTGGGTACTCGGCGATTTTGAAACCCACCAGCGCCTGGTGCGCGACCTGGTGGTACATTCCGGTGCAGCTGCTGTATTTGTTGAATACAGCCGTTCGCCAGAGGCGCGGTATCCTGTAGCTATCAATGAAATATACGCGGCATTGGAATGGGTTGCTGCGCATGGTAAGGAGGTGGGGATAGACAGCAGCCGTCTGGCGGTTGCCGGTAACAGCGTGGGAGGCAATATGGCAGCAGTACTGGCATTGATGGCGAAAGATAAAAACGGACCTGCGCTGAAAGTACAGATATTATTGTGGCCTGTTACCGATGCCAATTTTGATACAGATTCTTATCACCAGTATGCGACCGGACGTTTTCTTACCAGAAATATGATGCAATGGTTCTGGGATGCCTACATTCCCGATGCGGGTGCGCGCAACGATGTTTATGCCTCGCCATTGCAGGCTTCTACCAGCCGTTTACAAGGGTTACCACCGGCGTTGGTTCAGGTAGCTGAAAATGATGTGTTACGCGATGAAGGCGAGGCATATGCACGAAAACTGGACGAAGCCGGTGTGCCTGTGACCCTGGTGCGTTACCAGGGGATGATACATGATTTCGGGCTATTAAATCCTTTACATGATGTACCTGGCGTACGCTCTCATGTATTACAGGCGGGTGCAGAACTGAAAAAATATCTTTTTAGCTAAAAGCATTGATTTGCAGCCCGTAAGTTACTGTTTACGGGCTTTTTTTTAAACTGGCACAGTTTTCATAGTTGGTTTAGCGGAGACAAATATTGTGAGCATTTAAAACAAGAACTATGAAAAAGGTATTGTGCATATTATGTTTCGGGGCGGTATTCACGGCCTGTAAGAACAACAATTCGACAGATTCAATAGGTGCGGCCAAGCAGGCCACCATCGACTCTATCAACACTATCAATACTGTAAAGCAGCAGACGCTTGATTCTGTGAATACGGCTAAAGCAAAAGAAGCAGAACGGAGGGCATCGCAAGCAAGCAGGTCAACTGCCTCCAGCCCGAGCGCAGCGAGTGGAAGTTCTACTACCACAACTACCGAACCTAAGAAAAAAGGCTGGAGCAATACTGCCAAGGGTGCAGTGATAGGCGCCGGTACCGGCGCTGTTGCCGGTGGTATTATAGGCAAAGATGCTAAAGGAGCTGTTATAGGCGGCTTAATAGGTGCGGGTACGGGTGCTGCAACCGGTGCTATCATAGACAGCAAAAAGAAAAAGAAAGATTAGAGATCATTGTTCCTTTTTTGGGCGCAATATGAGCCTGAGCGTTGGGTCGTTGGTAATAAAACTCCAGAACCAGTTCAGCGCCAGTTTACCCTTGTTACGGAATCCTGCAATTGGGATGAGATGGATGAAGATCCAAACTACCCATGCCGGATATCCTTTAAAGAAAATATTCCGTGGTAAGTCAACAACGGCTTTGTATTTAGAGATGATGGCCATACTGCCTTTATCTTTAAATACAAAGGGTTGTGGCTTTTTTCCTTCTGCCAGGCGGGCCAGGTGCGCCGCCATAAACTTACCCTGCTGAATGGCTGGTTGCGCCAGTTGCGGATAACCATTGGGATAGGCCGGGTCGGTAGTTGTTACCGACTGATCGCCGATTGCAAAAATGTTTTCCGTATTCAGTACCTGGCAAAATTCGTTTACTTTAATACGATTGTGTTTATTGATCATATCTGGATCAAGGCCGGGTGCATTGCGGGCGATCACACCTGTAGCCCAGATAAGCGCAGGCGTTTCAATGCCTGATCCATCTGCAAAAATTACTTTCTGTTCATTCGTATAGTCTTTTACACGCGCGTTGAACTTGACCTTAACACCCAGGCGTGTGAGCACTTTTTCTGCTTCCTGCTGGGATTTGGTGCTCATAGGCCCCAGCAGTTCACTTCCGGATGTTACCAGGTAAATATGTCCTCTGCCGTCGCCAAGTTCAGGGTAATCTTTTTTAAGAATATTTCTTGACATTTCTGCGATCATACCGGACACCTCCACACCTGTAGCTCCGCCACCGGCCACCACTATCGTCAGCAATCTTTCTCTTTCGGCGGGGTCTGCAGACCGTACTGCTTTTTCGGCATTCAGGAGAATCCTGTTACGCAGGAGCAGCGCGTCGTCGATGGTTTTCATGGGAAAGGCATTACGGGTAAGCGTTTCCATTCCAAAGTAATTGGTTTCGGTTCCCATTGCCAGTACCAGGTAATCGTAAGAAAGGGTTCCTGTATCGGTGTCGACTGTATTTTCGTGCCTGTTGATCTTCAACAGGGTTCCCATATGAAACCGCAGGTTGGGTTTATGCTGAAACATGCGGCGAAAAGGATAGCTTATATTGGAAGGTTCGATAAATGAGGTAGCGACCTGGTATAAGAGCGGGGGAAAGAAGTGATAATTATTCTTATCTACCAGGACAACATTGATGCTTTTGTTATGCGCGAGACTTTTGGCCAGGTTGATGCCTGCAAAGCCCCCTCCTACTATAATCACCTTCATCTATTAAATTTATGGAGAAAACGGAAGATAATAACCGTTTAACCTAAGGATAGTGTATTATTCCGGGAGATGGCTCATCTTTGTTGCTTCCGGAACAAACTGCCCGGAGCACCGTTTATGCAGAGCCAAGCGCAGGAGATTATCCCTCTTAGTACGTACCAGAAGTTTGTCATATTTATACTTGCCATCACCCAATTTTCAGTTATCCTTGATTTCATGGTGATGTCTCCCCTGGGAGACCTGCTGATGAAGTCGATGGATCTTACTCCCAAACAATTTGGGATAGCGGTATCGGCGTACGCCTTCAGTGCAGGGATCTCGGGGCTGTTGACAGCTGGTTTTGCGGATAAGTTTGACCGCAAGAAATTATTGTTGTTTTTCTATACAGGATTTGTAATCGCCACGTTCTTCTGCGGGCTGGCGCATACTTATCCGCTGCTGGTGACGGCAAGGATCATCACCGGGCTGTTCGGCGGTGTTATAGGCTCTATTTCCATGGCCATTATTACTGATCTTTTCGAAATAAAGCAGCGAGGCCGTGTTTTAGGTTTTGTGCAAATGGGATTTGGCGCGAGCCAGGTACTGGGTATTCCTATTAGCCTGTATATCGCCAATAAGTGGGGATGGCAGTCGCCATTCCTGATGGTAGCGGGCCTGGGGGCGCTTATCGTTACAGCCATTATACTGCGTATGCAGCCTGTAACAGCTCATCTGGCGGTGCAACACGACCGTAATGCAGTGGATCATTTGCTTCATACCCTTAAACGCAGGAAGTACCGCATCGGATTTTCGGCAACAGCCTTACTGGCGATAGGTGGTTTTATGATGATGCCTTTCAGCAGTGCTTTTGCTATCAACAATCTTCATGTTACAGAAAAGCAGCTTCCTTTTTTGTTTATGGTGTCGGGCATCTGTTCTCTTATCATCATGCCAATGATAGGCAGGCTGAGTGATAAGATCGACAAATTCGTTCTTTTCGCTATTGCTTCAGGCTGGTCGATAATAATGGTATTTATTTATACGAATCTTGGCGTAAGTCCGTTCTGGGAAGTGGTTTTATTAAATGTATTAATGATGATGGGTATCATGAGCCGGATCATTCCTTCCACTGCACTGGTAACAGCATTACCGGAGATGCAGGACCGGGGCGCCTTTATGAGCATCAATGCTTCGCTGCAACAAATTGCCGGCGGCGCTGCTGCTGCTGTTGGCGGCATGATAGTGGTACAGGCACATAAGCAAAGCCCGCTCGAGCATTACAATACGTTGGGTTACGTGATGATTACTATAACAGCAATTTGCGTATTCATGCTGTACCGGGTAAAGTTGCTGACGAAGAAAAAGGATTGAGACATCATTTTTGTGCGAACAACAGACTTATAATACGGCTTATCCGGGTTCACCGAAGTTACAGTTATAAGCTCACCCAACCCTCCTGGTTGTTGTAACGGATATACCGGAAAGAGCCATAGGTGCCCATCACATCAACCGTTTCGCCGGTTTTAATCTCTGATTTTATAGCTGCCGAAGCATCCGGCGCATCGTGAAGGAAGGCCGTTGCTTTTACCTGCTGCCGTTGCCAGGTACGGGTAGAAACGAATTTACTTTCAACAAAGCCTTCTTTATTTCCGGGTAACGCTACTTTGTAAAATCCTCCTGTAGCAGCAAGCAGCTGCATGATACTGTTAGGGGGCAGTTTTTCTATGGCAGTGCTATTTTTAGTGGGAGCTGTTGTTATAACAGCAGCGGAAAGGCTGCGCACATTCTGTTGAAGGATACCTGTATCGGCAGCGACGGCAAGCGGCGACGGCCGGTTCTTATTAATAAAGGGTAAAGGATCTATGGCACCTCCACCACTATAAATGCCGAAGTGAAGATGTGAAGGTGTATTGCGCGCATTGCCGGTATTTCCCATAAAACCAATGGTATCGCCAACTGCAACCTCCTGGCCTTCCCGGACCAATTGTTCGTCGAGATGGGCGTAGTATAACAGGTAGGTCTTTCCCTGCGGTCTGAGGAAAATGACCTTACCACCAAGGTTATTTTCCCTTGTGCTGGTAATAACCCCGTTGGCTGCGGCGAGCAATGGGGTTCTGAATTTACTGAAGATATCTATGCCTTCGTGGCTGCGGCGGCCACCGTCGCGGTTATCGCCCCAAAAGCTGCCAATGCGTGATGCCGCTCCGGATACGGGAAAAGCCAGGGAAGGAGCAGTAGTAATAGAAATGGTATATCCAACGCTATTAAGTAATTCGGGCTGAAGACGTAAGAGCAGGTTTCCGTCCTGCTCCACTTCGTAACGGATAACAATGCCAGAGGAGTCGGCTGCTGATAGCAAGGAAGGTTTGCTGTTTTGCGAAGCAGCAGGTTTCCAGAGATCGGCAAAGAGCTTCACACGGCCTTCCGGTTTCGCTTGTACGAGGATGTTAAGCTGGTCGCCGCGGCGCGCAGCGAATACGTAACCTGCAGCATCGGGCTTGTGGGCGGCAAAATAGCCCGTTTCTTTATAAGGCAGGGATACCGACAAAGGACGATTCAAGGCCTTATCTGCAGCCGTAAACCAAAGGCTGCCGAGTGTGCTGGTGGAGAGGCCCGCCTGCGTAATACGGTCGGCATACTTTTCATGTTCCGTTTTCTTCGCAAAGAGACCTCTTTGCGATGTAGTACAGGCCGGCAGCGCCAATATAATACAAAGACAGCAGGCGAGCATGTTACCGGTATATTTAGCGCAATACATAGGTTTCGTTTATCTGATTGTAATACAATTGTTAAGCCAAGGCGGCATATGAATGTATCCTTCACCGGGCGGAGCATACCATAAGTTTAAGGAAATAGATGGGGCTTATGCTGCCGGGATTTGTATATTTAGTTCATCATCCAGAAACTATGCAACGCAACCAAACCAATTTATTACTGCACCCTTTATTTCTCAGCTGCTTACTATTGCTCATTTTGAATGACCACTGGTGGAAACAGGCTTTCCCGGGATTTATCACCGGTAAGCTATCTGACTTTGCAGGGATACTGATGGCCGGGGTATTATGGCGCCAGTTTTTTCCGCAAAGAGTGGTAACGGGCTGCATTGTACTGATAATGGGTTTCCTGTACTGGAAGTCGCCTTTGTCGCAACCGCTGATCGACTGGTGCAACAATGTTATCCGAATACCCGTAGCACGGGTAGTGGATTATACGGACCTGACTGCGCTGATCATGCTGGCGCCAGCGTTCAAAATAAAAGAATATGGCTGGGAAAAGGGAAGCTGGTTAAAGGTGCCGGTATATTGCCTGACCATTTTTGCTATGCCTGCCTCCTCTATGCATTATTTTTACGCCTCCCCGGAATACATGCCTTTTTACGATTCTTTTACCACCAAACAAACCAGGGAAGTACTATTGCAGCATCTTAATAATGCGGGCCTGACATATCGTATCGATTCTGTGGAGTTCATTCCCATTCGTCAAAACTATTATTATCTCCAGGATAGCGGCAGCGGAGAGATCACAGCCGTTGATAGTATGAAACATGTAAGGCTGGTGCAAATAACGCACCGGGGTGCGTATTATTCTATCCCTTCTATTGTGCTAGCTCAGGATACTGTTCGCAATATCCATTTCCAGATCATAGACCGGGGGAAAAAGCGAGAGATCTACCTCATGTCAATTAAGCCTCCGGTTAGGTTTCCACAGGAATTCAAGGGGCGTAACAAAGTACTCAAGGAGTATAGAAAAGCGTTTAAAGCGATCATTACCGGAATGCCCGATTAAAAGAACTGCAACCTCCTTAGTTTTGTGAAATGAGCATGTTTTATATAAGCGAAGTAAAAAGTACCGCTCCTGCTGCATTTCAAACTACATTACAGGAAATGGTATATCACGTATTGCAACAGTTCAACGTATGTTATGAACGCGTTGATACCGATGAAGCTATTACAATGGAAGATTGCCTACTCATAGATGAGAAGCTGAACATGCAAACTGTAAAGACGTTATTTCTCTGCAACCGGCAGCAAACAGATTTCTACCTTCTCATCACTACTGCCGGCAAGCCTTTCAAGACCAAAGACCTGAGCAGCCTATTGGGGATTTCACGTTTATCGTTTGCGCCGGCAGATTTGCTTGAACAGATGCTGGGAACAAAAGTTGGCGGCGCCAGCATCTTTAGTGTAATGCTGGATAAGGACAATAAGGTACAGGTTGTACTTGATGAAGACGCTATATCCAGTGAATGGTATGGCTGTAACGACGGGACCTCTACAAGTTATATGAAGCTAAAGACCGAATGGGTAGTTAATGAATTTCTGGCTTTTGCGCATCATAAGCCTAAGATCATAAAACTATAGCAGGCCTGACCTTCTAAGAGAATTCAATCATTTCGATAATGGCTTCGAGGAAGCGCTGGTCGGTGGTATCGAAATGGTCTGCGAATTCGCTATCGACATCCAGTACGCCTATTACTTCGCCGTTTCTGATAATGGGCACTACTATTTCAGATTTAGACAGGCTGCTGCAGGCGATGTGGCCGGGGAATTTCTCTACATCGGGCACGATGAGCGTAGCGGCCTGTTGCCAGGCAGCGCCACAAACACCCCTTCCTTTCGCAATGCGGGTACATGCTACCGGCCCCTGGAAAGGGCCTAAAACGAGCTCATTTCCTTTTACCAGGTAGAAACCTACCCACCACCATTTAAACTGCTCTTTTAGCGCCGCAGCTACATTTGCCAGGTTGGCAACCAGGTCTGGTTCACCGGTAATGAGCCCGTTAATCTGCGGGATCAATGCTTCGTATTGCCCGGCTTTGGAGCCGGTTGCAATTGTAAGATCTTCTGCCATGATCCAAAGTTACGATGCGGGAGGTACAAAAGCTGCAAACACAATGTTATTAGCCTGCGTGATCTCATCTTCAATAATGGTATGCGGCCTGTTGGCATAGAGCTTTTCCACGACATTGGCGTTTTTATCGCGCAGGATATTAGCAGTGGCGTAAACCCTTTCAACGGGAACATGTGCGTCGGGATTGCCGGAACCAATGAAGACCGGCGTACCGGCAAAGTCGCCTTTGTAGTTTCCGGGATAAATTTTATCGCCTATGAGTCCACCGGTAAAAGCCACGATTCCGCCATACCTGGTTGCATTACGCGTTACAAATTCCAGGGTAAGGCAGGCGCCCTGAGAAAAGCCTGCGAAATAGATATTTTCATTCGCAAAGCCTTCGTTGTTGAGGTCGTCAACCACCTGTTTCAGCAGGTCGAGCGCTGAAGAAAGCCAGGGTTCATTTTGGGCGGGTGGCGCCAGAAATGAATAGGGATACCAGGTATTATTGGTTGCCTGCGGCGCCACAAGTTTAAAGTCGCTGACAGAGAGATGGCCGGCGAGCGAGAGCATGTCTGCGGCAGCGCCGCCACGTCCGTGTATCAAGATGAGCGCTTTACCGGCTGCGCCGGTGCCTTCTGTTATTACTTGTTTCTTGTGCATATAGACTCCTAGTTCAGTTTATTGTAAAGCGGGTAATACTTCTTCTATTTTATTGCGGTAGGCCTCGTACTGAGCGGGCAGCATGAGATGTGTACCTAATTCTTCCAGGGTTTCATCGGTTGCAAAACCCGGGTTATCGGTTGCTATTTCAAACAATACGCCTCCGGGCTCACGGAAGTACAGGGAGAAGAAATAGTTACGATCGATCTTGGGTGTGATATGAAGGCCTTTGGCCTCTACCTTTTCGCGGAATGCCATAAGAGTAGCTTCATCTTTTACCCTGAATGCCACGTGGTGGTTGGTACCAGCTGCACCATATCCGGCCGGAGCATCGGGCACTTCAAGCAAATCTACAATGGCTGCATTTTCTACCGCATTGGTTACGAACCGGTAACGGTTACCTTCCTGTTGCAGCAGTTTATAGCCGAATATACCGGTAAGAACAGCTGCGGTAGCATCTACCTTCTTCAATGTAAGCGTAATATTATAAAAGCCCCTGGTTGCCACGGAGGCATCAATATCATGTGTAGTCCAGGGTTTGCGCGCATCGGGCTGCTGCGGAACTATCAATTCGAGTTGTAAGCCATCGGGATCGCTGAATGCCAGGACTGTTTCTCCCATTCTTTCTACAGGCGCTTTAAACGGAATGCCGGCAGCTTTAAAGCGTTCCTGCCAGAAACCGAGGCTATTGGCCGGTACAGCATAGCCGATACCTGTAGCCATTCCTGCGCCATTACGGCCTGCCCCTTTCTGTCCGCCCCATGGGAAGAATGTAAGGATGGTTCCCGGTGTACCCTGCTCATCGCCATAATAGAAATGGTAGGTGCCGGGGTCATCGAAATTCACAGTTTTCTTTACCAGGCGTAAGCCAAGCTGCCGGGTATAAAAATCGTAGTTTTCCTGAGCGTCGGAGGCTATTGCCGTAATGTGGTGTAAGCCTAATATCCTGTTTTCCATAACTGTTCTGTTTAGTTTGTTGAGTTTGTTCTGATCCTGCTTATTGCCTGATCACAGAACAAAATTACCATGGCGGGCAGGGGCATTACAATAACCTAGATTAAGAATTTAGGCAGGCGTTGGCATTTGCAGTAATTTCGCTTTATGGCTGTATCACTTACTGAATTGGATGAACTGGAAGCTTTTTTTGCTTCTGTTGAGCTACCTGAAACAATTATGCTCAATGCCGCCACGAAACAGAATGCCGTAAAGGAATCTGTACAGGCAGGTATAGCGCTTATACGCTCAGGCGAAATGGCGCCAAGACTTGAAGAAGCCAAGATGAATATACTGCGCAGTATTAAGACAGCGTTGCTGGCACAGCAACAGCAATAGTATTATTGCGACAGGTATGTGGCAGCCTTACAAAGAAGATAGTTCCCATATTTTCTTCGCTTTTGAGCCACAGGTCGCCGTGGGTATTTAAATGCAGCAATACAGGCTGCTTTAATAAGCAGCGAAGCGGGCATTATTCTTCCTCTCTGAGTCTTTCGTCGGTATAAGTGATCTTTGTTTTGCCGTGTGCGAAAGGGACACCATTATCATCTACACATACGAAGACCATTTTATCGATCGTCAGAATTATTTTTTGTGTGATCTTATTTCTTACCTGGCAGGTAAGAGTAAGGGAAGTACGGCCAAAGCTGGTGGCCTTGATGCCAAGTTCAACGATATCGCCTTGCCGGGCAGAGCTGACAAAATTGATCTCTGACATATACTTGGTAACACAGTTATTGGTGCCAAGCTGTATGATGGCATAAATAGCTGCTTCTTCGTCGATCCAACTAAGAAGGCTGCCGCCGAACAGTGTGCCGTGTGCATTCAGGTTTTCGGGTTTCACCCATTTACGTGTGTAAAAATTCATAGCAGGTATATTGGGAGCTCAATTTAAGAAACTGCAATATAGGGAGCGAATCAGTTCATCCTGTTTTTTTCGCCGGAGTTATTGGGATCAATTTTCCTTTTTGAAAACAGTGTACCGGCGTTAAAGCACCAGGAGAAAGAGAGAGTTGCTGTGCATTAAACGGGTCGGCAAACGAAAGGCGCAAACGTGCTTTGTTTTTAAACAGGCTGCGTGAAAAGCCAACTTCAGTATAAAAGATCTCTGCCATTCCTGCATTTACCGTAGTGTAGGAGAAGTTGTATTCAGCCCAGAGATCGATGTCCATCACTTTCATCCATTGGTAGGAATGGGATGTTCGCAGAGAAACAGAGGCGGATCTGCTGTTCGTTAAGATCGCTGTAATCGTGGTAAAGCAACGGGTTATTTTCTGCGGGCCAGCCTTTGGCAATATTGAAAGGCAGGGACAAAGACAATCCGAACCCGATGTTACGGGGGAAGTTCTTAGCCATATATGGATGAGCGGTTGGAGGACTGTTTTTGTTTTTTACACCAGAACGGGAAGGATAATACGGAAGGTTGTTCCTTCACCGGGCATAGAAAATACTTTAAGATCGCCTCCGTGGTTCATCACTATACGTTTACACATGGCAAGGCCGATACCTGAACCTGGATAGGCGGCGGATGCATGCAGCCTTTTGAAGACCTGAAATACCTGGTCGGCATATTTTTGTTCGAAACCGATGCCATTGTCTTTTACACTGATCTCGTAATAGAACCTGGCTCGTGACAACAGGCCGGAAACGGGGCCAAGGTCTGCTGCTTTTACCAGGCGGGCATATACTTCGATCAGCGGTTTTACTTCGGGGCGAATGAATTTAAGGGCATTGCCCAGCAGGTTATAAAAAAGCTGGTTCATTTGCAGTCGTACCGCTTCTACAACGGGGAGTTCACCAATGATCACTTTTGCTTTTTTATCATCAATCACCAGTTCAAAGTCGTTCGTAACATTCTGAAGTACTTTATTAAGATCAACCTTTTCAACCATTCCACCTGTTTCGAGGAGGCGGGAGAAGTCGAGCAGGTCTTTAATGAGCATGCTCATGCGCTGGGCCGACTGATCTATTTTGGCAACCAGTTTCAGATGCTGCTCTGTAAGGTTGGGCTGCTGGCCAAGCATATCGGAGTAGATGCGGATCTTACGCAATGGTTCCTGAAGATCGTGAGAGGCAACATAGGCATATTGTTCCAGCTCCTGGTTAGAGCGAAGCAGGTTTTCATTTGCTTCCTGTAATTCTTCGTTCATAGCGGAGAACTCTTCATTCAATGCGGCGAGTTCTTCGTTAGAGGCTGTCAATTCTTCATTGGAGGCGGCAAGTTCTTCGGTGCGCTCGGCCACTTCGGCCTCCAGCGCTACTTCAAGTTCACGTTGCAGGGTTATATCCTGTGTTGTACCAACAAGCAGGTACGCCTTATTGTCGCTGTTAAAGAAGGCCTGACCGCGGGAATGCATCACCAGCAGTTTACCTGTTCTTGTATTTACGATATGATAGTCCACATCGAGCACACCATTTCCGTTTGGGTTGAGCGCCAGTTGAGTTGCCTGCTCTACCTTCTCCCTGTCGGGGATGGTGGCCATTGCCTGTTCGAGGGTAATAGTCTCGGACGGGTCGTATCCCATCCAGGTTTTCATTCTATCGGAGGGGTTGAAGATATTTTCCAGCGGGCGCAGTTCCCATGTTGCCAGGTTGGCAATATTCACCGCGCTTTCGAGTGTACGTTGCGTTTCCAGAATCCTGTTGCGGTTAAGAACCTGCTCCGTAATATCAACGGCCATATTGAGGATGGCATATACTTCTCCTGATGCGTTAAACAGCGGCTTGTAGGTTACATTAAAGTAGAAAATCTGCGGCTTGCCGTCGACGATCAGCTCTGCACGGGTTTCGTTGGAGTGATAGGCCAGTCCTGAAGAAAACTGCGCCATCAGGATCTTCAGGGATTCATTTCGCTGCAATTCGCCTGTTATAGACGATAACGGTGAGCCAAGGATGGCCCTGTCCTTATTCCAAAGACGGAGCATTTGTTCATTGGCCACTTCAATGATCAGTTCCTTACCCACATAAAGGGCAGTGGCAATAGGGGCTTCTTCAATGAGAGAGCGGAAGCGGCGTTCCGATCTTTCCAGTTCAGCCTTTGCAGCCAGTTGTGCCCGCAAGTCTTTTGCAACACAGGCAAAGGCTATAGGGCGGCCGTTCATAGGACTATCGAGGCGGAATGCGTCGACCCCAAAAGGAATCAACTCGCCGGTAATACGGTTACGCAGCCATTGCTGGCCCTGCCATTTACCATTGGAGAGCAGAGAGGGCAGTACTTCGTTTGTAAACAAAGGCAGGTATTCCTGGTCGAACAGGCTAACGAACCTTTTGGTTCTTGCGTCTTCCGCGCTATCGAAGCCCAGTAATTCCAGTCCTGCTTTATTGATATACGTAAAAACAGTATCGAGATCTGTTACGACGATGAGGTCGCTGCTATGTTCTACCAGGGAAAGCAGTTTCTGCTGTTCTTTTCTGGCGGCAACTTCGTGACTGATGTCCTGGGCGATGCCCGAAAAGGTAATTGCGCGGCCGCTGAGGTCATAGAAATATTTCCCTTTGGTTTTAATCCAGTGAACAGAGTTGTCTTTCCAGACGAAGCGTGCTTCGTAGCTGACGATGCCCGTTTGTTCGGCGCGTTGGTAGGCGGCATCCCGGACAGGGATATCACCGGGGTGGATATGCCTGATAAAGATATCCCTGGTTGCTTTAGGGTCGGCATCGCCTGTAAGAAGGTAAGCAAGCGAAGGAGAAAAGCGAAAGGCGTTTGTGGTAAGGTCTATAGAAAATGAACCCGTATCGGCCCCATCGAGCGCAAGCGCTGCCAGGCTTTCGGCGACATACATTTCTTCTCCCACTTTCATTTCGGCGCTTGCATCCGAAACAATACCGGAAAAGCGGAGTGGCCTGCCGTCATCGTCCTGAAAAGACCGTCCCTGGATGCGCAGCCATCGTTTCCCTCCTGTGGTTCTAAATTTTATATCTACGGCGTAGTCGGCTTTACGCATCAGTGCCTTATTAAAGGCATCTATAAGGCGTTGCTGATCGTGTGCGTATATTTTATCGAGCAACACATTATTTGTAACAGGTTCGTCGGGGGTAAATCCGATGAGCTTCCTGCTTAAGTCATCTATCGTTATTTTATCTTCCTGCAAATACACATCCCAGGTTCCGATACCTGCGGCAGTTAATGCAAATTGAACGGTGTCAACCTGTTGTTTTGGGTTAAATGCATTCATCGTTCTTATACACTCGAATTAGGCACTAATTTACTGTAATAATCAGCAAATACCAGTGGGGTATTAATTCCACGCAGCAGGAAGCATAAAGGAGACGATTGTTATAGTCGCCGGGGGCAGGCGGCAGACAAGTGCGATGCAAGTGCGATACAAGTGCGATGTATGTGCGATGCAAGTGCGGTCATGGTATACTTATGGAAGCTTTAAGGCAGGTCTGCGCTTTGCCTTAAGTCAGCTTTTAGAACAATTGCGCTGCCAGGCAGGATTAGTTAAAGCAGACGGGGCCGGCCATTTGTTTTGGCCAGCCCCGTCATCAACCGTAAAAGGTTGTTTATGTGGTGGTTGTTATTGAACAGGGATGGTTACAGTGGCAGGCTGAAGTCCTTTGCCTTTTACCTGTAACTGCAGGTTACCCGGTTTTCCGGCAGATTGAACGGTTACTACCAGCTTGCCGCTGAATACTTTCATGCGGGGGAGCTGGAAAGGTTCCAGGCTGGTGGCGTTGCCGTTGGCAACTACCTTGAAAGCACCTGCTCCTTTCACCTGGAATTCGAGCTGGTTATCGGCATGAGGGCAAAGATTACCGTCTTTATCAACGATGCTGGCTGTAACATATGCGAGGTCTTTGCCATCGGCTGTTATTTGTTTTCTATCGGACTGAAGTACGATATGATGCGGAACGCCGGCGGTTTTTATGCTTTGTTCAGCCATTGCTTTACCAGCTGCATCGTAGGCTACTACTTTAATTTCTCCGGGCTCATATTTCACGTCGTTCCACATCAGGCGGTAACGCGTTTGGTTGTTGGTTTTATTCCTGGACTGGCGGCCCATACTTTTACCATTCACAAATAGTTCGGCAGAAGGATAGCTTGTATAACAAAATACCGGAGTTACCTGTCCTTCTCTGCCGGGCCATGTCCAATGCGGCAGGAGATGTAACGTTGCAACATTGGTATTCCATTTACTGCGATAGAGATAATACCTGTCTTTAGGTAAACCAGCCAGATCGAAGATGCCGAAGTAAGAGCTATGTGAAGGCCATTTAGCATCGTAGGGAGTAGGTTCGCCCAGATAATCGAAGCCGGTCCATACAAACTCCCCGATCACATAGTCGAGATCGTCTTGCTGAACGAATTCATCATCGGGCACCTGAGACCAGGAGCAGGCTTCAAGATCGTAAGAGGAAGATTGGTTATCGTTGTAGGTTTTATTCTTATAAAATGCAACCGGGAATTTATATACGCCGCGTGAGCTTACTGTAGAAGCGGTTTCCGTACCCAGGATAAATCCTTGTGGCAAAGCGGCCTGTGCTTCGGGATAGCGGTGTGGTTTATAATTAAAGCCGGGGATATCGAGTACAGCAGCAAATCCTTTTTTCACTGCATCATCGAAACGGTCCATGCCTACTGTAACAGGGCGGGTAGGATCTTCTTTGTGGCAGAGATCCTGCAGGCGTTTGGCTATATCCTTACCATTGACCGTACTTTGGTCCGGCACTTCATTACCAATACTCCACATGATATTGGAAGGGTTATTACGGAAATGATGTAACATGTTAAGCAGGTCTTTTTCCACCCATTCATCGAAGTATTTGTTATACCCGTTTTTCATTTTGGGCGCCTTCCATTCGTCGAAGGATTCAACCATCAACATCATACCCATTTCGTCGCAAAGCTGCACGAGCTCCGGCGCCGGCATGTTATGAGAGGTTCTGATAGCATCGCAGCCCATCTCTTTCAACAGGGAGATCTGGCGGCGTAAGGCCGCTACGTTTATAGCAGCGCCAAGCGGACCAAGGTCGTGATGGTTACATACTCCTTTGAATTTACGTTGCTTTCCGTTCAGGAGAAACCCTTCACCGGCGTTGTATTCAATAGAACGGATGCCGAAGGTTGTTGTGTATTCGTCCTTCAGCGTACTACCCTGATAAACTTTGGTTACCGCTTTATAGAGTGCGGGTGATTCCGGCGACCAAAGTGCAGGCTTTTGAATAGTGAACTCCTGTGCTACAGGATCTTCAACACTTTTAACAGGGGTGTTGACAAAAGCCACCTGCTGTCCTGCGCCATTCACTATTATTGTTTGCAGGTGCAGGTCTTGTATGGATCCCGCGCCGGCAATTGTCGTTTTTAGTGAAACAGAGGCCTTTTCTTCGTTTACATCAGGCGTAGTGATATAAGTACCCCATACGGGTATGTGCACATTGTTGGTTACAATGAGGTGTACGTTGCGATAAAGACCAGCGCCGGGATACCAGCGTGATGATTGTTCAAAGTTCTGCAAACGCACCGCCAGCGTATTCTTACCTGAAGGATTGAGGAAAGGGGTTACATCGAAAAAGAAAGAATTGTAGCCATAGGCCCAGTTACCTGCTTTTTTGCCATTGACATATACTTCGGCGTTGCTCATAGCACCATCGAAAAGGAGTGCTACTTTTTTTCCTGCTTTAAAGCCCGGCACTTCAAAAGACAGGCGATACCAGCCGATGCCTATAAATGGCAAGCCGCCGGTTCTGCCGGCTTTCAGCGAAGCTTCCTGTTCGCCGTTCTGAACAATCTTTACGTTTTGGAGATCGTTGTTTCCATCGAACGGGCCAGTGATAGCCCAGTCATGGGGTACGGATACTTTTTGCCATTTGGCGTCATTAAAGCCGGGTTGCCATGCATTGAGCTGTTCGCCTTTAGAAAATTTCCAGTTCTTTTCGAGCAGGTATTCCTGTCGTTCCTGTGCAACACTATGCAGGCAGGCGGCGAGCAGCGCTACGAGCAATGATCTTTTAACTATTCTCATATCCTCATTTTACTTTTTTAGCCAAAGGGATTCGATTTCTATAGTGTAAGGCGATGATGTGGTTTTATTATCAGCCCCGGTGTAATTGGATACTTCTACCCTATCGAGCGACTGCAGGCTCAACTGCTGCGCCATGCCGCCGGCCTCTGCGTTAGCAGCCTGAAACCACCAGGGCATAAAGCCGGGGTAAGGCCTTGGCAGCAGTAATGCGGGGGCTGGTTGAAAGCTGCTGAGCGGCAGCTCTATATCGCTAAAGGATGCAGCTAGTTTTGCATGTGCTGCAAATGAAACTGCATCGGATGAAATAAGTCCTACTCTTGCTACAGCCGATTGTGCACCTACCACCCTTGCCCTGATAACTACTTTGGAGAAGTTGTTATGCTGTGAAAGCCTGGCTTTGATATCGGCTGCAACAACCCTGCTTACAGCGGAAACAGAATCGGCACCGGTTCCATTTCCTTTCAGGCATACTGCCAGTGCTGCCGGTGTAGCGCCACTTGTAAACGAAAGTCCGGGCCAGGAAGGCACCAGGAAGAGGTCGTTATCTGAAGCAACATCGATCAAAGATAAGGTAGCTCCGGGCGCAGCAATGTTTGTATGATAGTATTCGTTGTTCAGGTTATCCCACGCATAAGGATCGCCTTTATAATTGCCGGGAAATACAATGAAGTTCGTATCATGATGCACGACAATTCTATAGTCGAGGCGGCCTGGTTGCAGTAAGCTGTCGGGCAGGGTTACCGTATAGATGCCATTGCCCTGATCCTGAAACCGGATATTAAACCAGGGACCACCTTTGCAGGCGCCTTCGATATAAATGGATGGCAGATGGTGCAATCCGGATGTTGGGATGGATGTTATAGTTGCCTGAAGCAGCAATGGCTGACCAGCCGGGGCTTCACGAAACGGTGTATGATTTACAAATACCGAATTACTGAACGGCTGGGGGGCGGCAAACTCTCCGAGTTTAACGGCACCGGCAACTGTTGTATTCTTATCACCGTTAAAGGTTTTGCCGTTTGCAGTAAGAATGTAAGTTCCGGGTGTTAGTGCAACCGTGTGTTGCAAGACCGTTGGGTGAGTGCTGCTTTCCCTGCTGGCAGCACTCACAGAAAAACCCTCTCCCAAATCCGGCAGCAGAACAGAGACCTGCTGCGTGTTCCATTCCATTCTCCTCAATTCTGTACTGGGCGAAGATTTTCCAAACGGGTCTCTTAACGCTATCACATCCGGCATCAGTTCCAGTCGCCATACGCCTTCGCTGATCTTATCGAGGAAGTAGGCTCCGGTTCCCTTATACTTCACTACGGGAGAACTGCCAGTGCCGGCAACGTGTTGCAATGTGGGCAGGTTCAGCGGTTGTGTAGCCGTATTGCCGGTATAGTAAAACTCATTTATTGTATTCCATTCGCTCAGCTGCTGATGATAGCTGATACGTGTGGCTCCGAACAAAGTGTCTGCGGGGTAGGCTCCATAACTTTTATACAAGGGAAGTGTATGGAATGCCTTGCCTGCTATGAGCAGGCTGATTGCTTTTGCCGGAGTATAGGCGAGGTTCAGGTAATGTGTCTGGTACTCGGTATTACAATAAGCCGTGTACATAGGATCGTAAGCAAACTGGGTAGCCCATTGGAAGCCGGCGGTACGGAAGCTCCGGGCCATTGCAGGATACATGATGGGCTGCATTACATCGGCGGCATCGAATTCATAGATCATCCTTGCCTTATTTTTAAAAGCAGGAATGGTATCATATGGAATCGCATAGTTGTCGACATTGGGCAGTACATTATTCTGCAGGGCATGGTTTGCCAGCAGCCCCGTTGGGTACCACTGGAAGCTAACGCCATCGATATTGGCAGCCGCTATAGCAGCAGCATAATAGGGAGATTCGCTGATGTTATAGAATACAGGTTTTTTCCAGCCTGCACTTCTGATAGCAGCTGCAAGCCTGTTTACATAACTGGTAGCTCCTGCAAGCGGGCCGCTATGATTAGGCTCGTTGTTTATTTCTGTAGCAATAACATCGGGGTCATTAGTATAAGAGAGGCCGGTATATGGATTTACATGTGCAAAGAATTGTTTGAGATAGTTTTCCTGTGCGCGGATAGCAGTATCATTTACAACCGCTCCGCGTTTGCCATAGATATAGGAAAAGCTGCCGTTGTTTTCATCTTTTTCAGGATAACCGTTGCCCCAGAATGCAATGGGTGTAATAAAGATCCTGA
This sequence comes from Filimonas effusa, assembly GCF_004118675.1. NCBI lineage: Bacteria > Pseudomonadati > Bacteroidota > Chitinophagia > Chitinophagales > Chitinophagaceae > Filimonas > Filimonas effusa. Next base: position 1,369,363 of record NZ_SDHZ01000002.1, read on the forward strand.
TATTCCTTTCTTTCAGTTTTGCCAGCAGATAATCGAATAGGTTGAGATGCTCGTTCAGGAGCAGGTTACCGTTGGCATCGGCAATCTCGGTATCCCAAACGTGTACGCGAAATGCATCCAGGCCAAGACGTGCAAAGTGATAAACATCGGCGTCGATCGCTTTTTTCAGATCAATTCCCAGCGCCTTGTGCGCGCGATAACCATGCGCAAAGGGTACAGTATAGTTAACACCAAAAAAGGCTGCTTCTTTGTTATCGGCTGTATAACGCAGTATTCCTTTTTTATCGACGTACACCAGTGGTTTTCCCGGCGCAGTTTTAACGTTGCGCTGGGAAAAGGCCGTTTGGTGCAAACCTATAAACAGTATAAAGAAAAGCATTACGGAACGAGCAAACATCCTATTCAATTAAAGTTAAGCAATCAAGGCAAGCCTGTTTAGCAGGTATGCACAATATGAAGATAACCGGCAGCATGGATTCTCCTTAAAGCTTTTGGCAAAAGGGTTTTACCGGAAAGCTTCGAGCGCTACAGTAGGTTTGCCTGTTGCATCGAAAGCGCCGAGCCCATACCCCTGCCAGGAATTATACGCCTGTGGTTCCCAATAGAAGAGACCGAGGCCTTTTTGTCCGGGCAGGTTATAGATCCTTTCACTCAGGTCTTCTATAAATCGCTTGCAACTGGCAGCGCTGGTAGCAGGCATGCCAACCTCTGACAATATAACTTCTTTACCATATTTCGCAGTAACGAATTTCATGGTAGCCTCACACTGTTTGTTCATCTCAGGCCAGGTAGTTGGCTCAGGATAAAGCGACATACCAATCACATCATACTTTGCATTGTTTGCAGTAAGTCCGTCGAACATCCAGCGAAAAAGTGAGCTATCATATCCATTGGAAATATGAACGATCACTTTTGCATTGCTATTCACTGCTTTTACCGCATCGTAACCCGATGAAATAAGACTGGCGAAGTTTGCCATATTCGATGAGGCACGGCCGATAGGCCATAACATACCATCATTGGTTTCGTTACCTACCTGTACCCAGTCGGCAGTGATACCATCTGCTTTAAGACTATTCAACACTTTGAAGGTATGGTTATACACAGAGTCCTTCAACACCGTGAAATTTGCGGCAGACCAGGCAGCAGGCATAACCTGTTGCGCAGGATCGGCCCACGAATCACTATAATGAAAAGCGATCATGAGTTTTAGTCCCAGTGCGTGCGCTCTCTTAGCCTTCGCGGTAACGTCTGCAAGGTTATTCCAGCCATCGGCAGGATTTACCCACACCCTTAACCTTATGGCTTTTACGCCAAGGTCTTTCATGAGCTGAAAACCATCTTTCGCTTCGCCGGCAGCATTATAGAATTTAATGCCTGAAGCTTCCATCTGAGTGATCCAGCTATTGTCCGTGCCCAACACCAGCGTATTGGTATAGTCGTGCGAAGCAGGTTCGCTGGAGGGCATGTCGTATTTTTTACATCCTGTAACCATTACCAGCAACAGGCTTGTCAGCATCCAAATATGTTTCATGTTCTACACGTGTTGATGGTTTATAATTTTTGAACAGACCAGGTATAGTTGCCTGCCTTGGTAAGATTAAGGGTTACTTTATAATTACCGGCGCCCTGCGGAGCGGTAAGGTTGCTGCCATCTACTTTGAGCTTATTATTATCGACGCCATAATTCAGCGTCCAGGCCTTATTGGCCCTGAACTTAAACGCACCTGTAGCTTTAATGGCTACTGAATTGTTTACCAGTGCGCCGGTAGCTTCGTCGTAAGTAAGCGGGATATCGGTATTCCAGTCATCGGCAACGGCGTCGCCAACAAGCGACCATGTAGTGGTCAATGCACTCCAGTCTTTTGTTTCTGTATTGGCATTAATTTTTACGAGGCCTGCAGCAGGCGCCCAAAAATTACCGGAAGCGCCAAGCGCCATTTTAGTATCGCTTACATAGCCGTAGGCATTATCCCAGTTCTGGGCCGTAAGGATCTTAAACAACAGGTCGGAAGATGTGGCAGGAAAATAAACATAGCCTTCGTAAGCCCCGTTAAAACCGGTATCAGCAAGTGGAATGGCAGTAGAAGCACTCCATGACTGGAAAGAACCGGACACCCATAATTTAGGATAGTCGGCGCCGGGATAAGGTGTTACATCAATAGATATCACTGCAGAATAAGTAGCGGGGATAGCAGAAGGATTGGTGGAAGTGCCATTTTGCTTCACCTCGGCCTTTACACGAACATCCAGTTTTCCTTTTACTTCTGCCGGAAGGCCTCTTCCCAAGGCAGCCGCATTCAATGCCGCCACAGTAACAGACGCGGTATGCATGTCATCGCCGATGACAGTGGTCTGTGGGTTTTCAAATTTACCTCCGGATACATCGAACTGGAGAGAGTAGGTAACTGCCGCATTGATACCGAAATTTACTTCCGACCAGGCGAAGGCTACCGCTTCGTTGTTCTTCTTAGTGCTATCGAGCACGATAGCGCTGATGCTGGACGTAAAAGAAGGAACTCCTGCCGGCACCTTATATACCGACAGCGATTCATCTTTTTTACAAGCGGCGAACAGCAGCAGTACTGACAGCAGGCCTATAATATGTTTTTTCATTTTCAACTTATTTAATTGCAAGCATTTCATAATTAATATTCACTATTCTGCTTCAGGTTGGGGTTGGCAATAAGATCGGCAGTAGGTATGGGGAACATGTTATATCTTTTGTTGACGCCAATACCTTGCGCCACGCCACCTTTCCAGGGCCATACATAGCTGCCATCGGTAAATTTGCCGAAACGGATAAGGTCTGTTCTGCGTTGTCCTTCCCAATAGAGCTCCCGGCCTCTTTCGGCAAGCAGGAAATCGAGGGTAAGCGCACCGGAGGCAATATTGCCGCTATTGTTGCCATAGGCTCTCTGCCGAAGCAGGTTTACATAATTCAAGGCATTGCTCAGAGAGCCACCGGAGCCCCCTCTTACCACAGCTTCTGCATACATCAGGTACACATCACCTAAACGGAACATGGGGAAGTCGGTATCGGTAAAGCGACCGGTAGGATCTTTACCCGCCTGACCGGTAGAGCTTTTATTTACAAACTTGGGAACAGCATAACCATTGGTAAAATCGCTCAGGCTCGTTATTTCGAGCGACTGCCCGTTTGTATAAAAGATGGCCCTTTTATCGGTTAGTCCTGTAGGATCGGCAAACTGGTTCACCATTGTTTTGGTAGCCCTCATACCGCCCCAGGTAGTAGACATGCCATAGTCGGCAGGGTTCATTTTACCGCCCAGTGCACAAAGAATAATAAAGGAAGTATTGCCATAAGACTGGGAAGTAACACCATCTGCTGCGATGGGGAAAATAATTTCACCGGTAAGGTTGTTATCGGTTTTAAAGAGGTTGGCATAAGAAGACGACAGTCGATACACCGGAGCGCCGATCAGCTTATTACAGTAGGTAATAGTTTCGGTATACCTAGCCGTACCGGTATAGATTGCACTATTCAGGTATATTTTAGCCAGCAGCATCCAGGCTGCTCCTTTATCAACACGGCCATATTCATTTGTACCGGGCTCGGGGAGCAGGTTTTCGAGTTCTTTCAATTCAGTTTCAACATAAGTGAAGATTTCGGACCTGGATTTTTGAGGAGGCTGGAAAAGGCCTACAGGGTCGTTTTCTGTAACAAAGGGTATATTTCCATACATATCCATGGCAACCCAGTAATAGAGGGCACGGAGAAAACGGGCTTCATATCTGTAGTTCTTAATATTGTTTCTTTCTGCTTCTGTGAAGCTGCTCATTTTGTCATCGGTCGTCTGGCGCAGAAACTCGTTACAGGAAGCGATACCAAAGAAAAGACGATCGTACATGATCTTGAGATACTTCCCATCGGGCGTCCAGTTCAGGTTGTGGTAAGCGAGTAAATCGCCGTCGTTCCAGCCAATTACAGCTTCTTCCGTTGTAAACTCCTGCAGCGACCACCAGGTACGCAGGAATACAACAGAACCTGCATCGGTAGTATACAAGTCGGCTAAAGAAGCATTCTCGTAATCCTGACCGCTAAGTGATAAGCCGCCATATAATTTGGCAAGCACACTTTTGATTTTGGCCGGATCTTTATAAACAGACTCAGAGGTCTCCTGCACATAAGGAGTTCTGTCCAAATCCTTGGTACAGGATGCAGCTGTTAAACTAATGGCTGCGGCTATTATTGAGATATATTTATTAATAGTCATAATACTGCGGCGTTTAAGATTAATAGGAAATGTTGATACCTAAGGAATAAATCCTGGGTCTTGGATAAATGTTATTATCTATACCGCTATATACTTCGGGATCGAGGCCCGTATATTTTGTGATCACGAACACGTTTTGAACAATAGCGCTCAACTTCAGCGAAGCCTTGTTGCGCCAGATCCTGCCGAAGTTGTAACCGAAGCTAACGTTGTCCATTCGCAGGAATGATGCGTTCTCCACATAATAATCAGAGAAGAACTGGCTGTTGGTAAAACGTGTGTTCAGATAGTCGACATTGGTATTGCCTATATAACCCATACCCGTGCTTACACTGTTAAAGGCGCCGCTGCCGGAGCGTACGTTATTATACAGGTAGTTGCCGATATTGCTGCGCAATACAAAGGAGAGATCCCATTTTTTATAACTCATCTGTGAAGTGAAGCCCATTGTGAGCTTAGGGTTCGCAGACTTATACCTGTAGAAAAGCGCACCATTATTTTGTTTGTCAAACACACCTTCTACCGGTTTGCCGTCGGCATCATACACCTGCTTGTAAACGTAGAAGGTCTGGGGGGCATACCCTACGCTGTTGATCTGGATAGTATTGTCTTTACCGCCGGAGATAGCACCTGTTAAAATGCCTTCGGAAGTAGAGTCGCTTACGTTAGACAGTTTCAGGATCTTATTTTTATTGTAAGCAATATTGAAGTTTACATTCCAGCTAAAGTCTTTACCCTGTATCACACCTGCATTGATAGCCAGTTCCACCCCTTTGCTTTCAATGTTACCTACGTTGGTAAGCAACATATTACCGGGGTTTACACCTGCTGCTGTAGGAATGCGTGTAAGCAGGTCTTTTGTTTTCTTATAATAGAAATCGAGCGTACCGGTGATCCTGTTTTTCAGGAAGCCGAAGTCGATGCCTGCGTTCCAGGCTGTGGTGGTTTCCCATTTGATATTTTTATCGTAGGGTTCAGACCTGTAGGTGTAGTAAGAGCTATCTCCAAAGGGATAACGCACGTTGCTGCCGCCGAGTGTATAAATAGGCAGGTAAGGATAATAGGCATCCAGGTCCTGGTTACCGGTGATACCAAAGCCTACACGCAGTTTCAGGTCGGAGAACGTTTTGTTACTTCTCATGAAACCCTCGTCTTTAATTCTCCAGGCAAGGGCAGCAGAAGGGAAATTACCCCACCTATTGTCTTTGCTGAAGCGGGAAGAACCATCGCGGCGCATAGAAGCTGTCAACAGGTATTTGCCTTTAAACGTATAGTTCAAACGGGCAAATACGGAGAGTAACGTGTTGCGGCTGGAGTCGGGAACCGGCATGCTCAAAACATTTCCCGCAGCATTTCTTACAGGATAAGCGGGACTTCCGCGGAAGAAATCCTGGTAGGAATAACCTGCCGTAAGATCCAGTTTACTATCAATTTCCTTCAGGTCTTTTGCGTAAAGCAGGTAGAAATCGAGCAGTTTATCTTTTCTGCGCTGTGAGTATTCGGTCATAGAGCCACCTCTCTGGTAAGAGAGCGCTGCAAATGCAGGGATGAATCCGTTACCTTCTGTTTTAGAGATATCGTAACCGGCGTTAACAGTAGCGGTAAGCGCTGGCAGGAAAGGCAGTTTATAGTCCAGTTTAATGCTACCGATGCTACGGTAAACATCACTCAGGCTGGAATTGAGCAGCAGCTGGCCGAGCGGGTTCTTGGGCGCCAGTTCAATAGGCGTACCTGTTTCGTCGAGCCATTCATAGAAGTTCCCGAATTTATTGCTGGCATAAACAGGCTGGGTAGGATCGAAGCCTGCGGCTGCTCCAATAGCGCCTTCATTGGCGAACCTGGTTTTCTGATAAACGCCTTTGAGGTTGATATTTACTTTCAGCGAGTTGTTGAAGAACGAAGGCGTGAGGTTCAGGCCCAGGGATGTTCTTTTTACGTTGCTGGTTTTGAGGATACCATCCTGGTAGGTATGACCTACAGAAAAACGGTAGGGCAGTTTTTTAATACCACCTGAAACGCCAAGGTTATAATCGCCGCCAAAGGCATTCTGGAAAATCACATCCTGCCAGTTGGTATTGGCATTACCGAGCATTGCCTTTTCGGCATCGGTTCCCCGCTCGTTCACTACAGAACGGAACTGATTGGCATCGAGCACTTTCACTTCATTTCTTTTTACAGACTGGGAAAGAACGGAGTTGAAGTTCAGTTTCAGCTTGCCGGCGGCGCCGCTTTTTGTAGTAATGATAATAACACCGTTTGAAGCCCTGTTACCATAGATGGCGGTAGCGGAGGCGTCTTTAAGAATGTTAAACGATTCGATGTCGTTGGGGTTAACGAGGCTTAGCGGGTTAGAAACGCCGGAAACGCCATCGTTGGTAAGCGGTACTCCGTCGACAACAATAAGGGGGTTATTGCTGGCGCTCAGGGAAGTACCACCGCGAACACGGATGGTACCACCTGCGCCGGGGGCGCCGCCATTGGGCGTAATAACGACACCTGCCACCTTACCTGTTACCAGCTGATCGGGTGTGGTAACGGCGCCAGTCTGGAAATCTTTTGCCGAAACGGTGGCAACCGATCCGGTGAGGTCTTTTTTAGAACGGGTGCCATAACCAATAACCACCACATCGTTAAGCGTGGTTACGGCAACCTGGAGGGTAATATTAATAGTGTTGGCCGAGATCCTTACTTCTTTCATTTCAAAGCCAACCGAAGTAGCGATGAGGGTATCACCCAATTTTGCCCTGATAGAGAAATTACCGAGAGAATCGGCACTGGCACCATTGCCTGCTCCTTTCACTACGACAGAAGCCCCCGTCAGGGGTTCGCCGGAAGAAGCGCGCAGCGTACCTTTGATCATTTGTTGGGCGGAAGCGGGCATAAAAGCCAGCAGGGTAATCATCACACACATCACTCCACAGAGCAATCGTTGTTTCATTTTCATCCGTCAATTTTTATTTTTTCAATGGCTGGATAACAGGCAGTTTTAGATGCCGTTTGCCTGAGAAACCAGGCATACAAAGTAAAATACATTGATATTGAGCGCTTTATCCGATCGTTCATTTTTTTGGTCCTATTGATCTAATTTTGAATGGTGCGTGCGCTTCCCCCCATAATCCGGGCTATAATATATTATTGCCATAGTTACCTCCACTGTATGACAGTGGCAATATTGCTATTCTGCCAGAGTCCGCTGGCGGCCCAGGCGCCGGAACTTAAATTCCGTCATCTGGGAAATGAACAGGGCCTCTCGAACAGTACCATAGAAACCATTTTACAGGATAGCCGCGGTTTTATGTGGTTTGGCACCCGCGACGGACTCAATAAATATGATGGTTACCAGATCACGGTTTACCGGTACGATGCATTGGACAGCAATAGTATCAGCGATAACTATATTAAGTGCCTTTATGAAGACAGTGAACACATGCTGTGGGTAGGTACGTTAAATGGCCTGAATCGTTTTAATCCGGCAAAAAATAATTTCACCCGCTACCGTCATACTCCCTCCCATAAAAACAGTCTTAGCTATAACCAGGTTACCAGCATCTGCGAAGACAGTCAAAAACATCTGTGGATAGGCACTTATGGCGGCGGATTGAACAAATTTGACCCGAAATCAGGCATTTTTGAGCACTTTGTTACTAAACCCGGCGCAAAGTACGGTCTTGCCGACAATAGAATAAATGTTCTTTTTAAATCCCCCCAGGGAGCCATCTGGGTAGGAACAGACAATGGCTTACATATCTTAAATACTGAAAAAAATGAACTGCGCGATTGGGCCTTACCGGGTAGTTTCGACAGGGAGCACAATGTCATCCGGGAGATCACCAGCGCCGGAGAGGGAAAATTATGGCTGGGTACCGAAGAACGTGGTCTCCTGTTCTTCAATCCTGAAAACGGAAGTTTTACCCGGTTCGGGCATCTCGATAAAAACGTCCGCAGCCTGTCGGGCAACCAGGTGCGTGCTATTCTGCGCGACAGCAAAGGTCAGTTTTGGGCCGGCAGCATCAACGGTGGTCTCGATCTGTTCAATCCTGCCGACAGCAGTTTCTTCCATTACCAGAATGACCCCGATAACAGCCGCAGCCTTTCACAACGCACGGTATCAGCGATTTACGAAGACCGCCAGGGTATTTTATGGGTAGGAACCCATCGCGGGGGTATTAATATATATGTACCGGGCGCAGAAAAATTTGGCCTCTATCAACAGCAGCCAGATGTTAACAGCCTGAGCTATAACGATGTAAAAGCTTTTTGTGAAGACAGCAAAGGCCGGATCTGGATAGGAACAGATGGGGGCGGGCTTAACCTGTTCGACCGGCAAAAGCAAACCTTCCGTTATTTTAAATACGATCCGTACAATACCCGTACACTTGGCTCCAATGAAGTGCTGAGCATCATGCAGGACCACGACAGCCAGTTATGGATCGGCACCTGGGGCGGCGGGCTCAATTTATACCGTGAGACCGACGGCAGCTTTACCAGGTTTATGAATAACCCGGCAGACGCCAATAGCCTCAGTTCCAACTATGTGCAACAAACCCTCGAAGACAGCAAAGGAAATTTATGGGTAGCCACCTACTATGGGGGACTTAGTTTATATAATCGCGCCACCCGTCAGTTCACGCGTATAAAAGGCAGCGGCGCCAACACCATCTCCGGTAATAATATTGTATCACTGGTGGAAGACCGGAAGGGGAATTTATGGATAGGCACCGACGACGGGGGGCTTAACTGCTATAACATAGCCACCGGAAAGCTGCGTCATTTCTTCAACAATGAAGAAAAAACGCCGGATCTGAGGGTTTTGTTTGTCGATAGTAAAGGCCGGTTGTGGGTGGGACAATCGGGATTATACCTGTTCAATACCGCCGAACAGCGCTTTTCATTATACACGCAACAGGCCGGATTAGGATCGGAGTTCATCAAGGGCATCGCAGAAGATGAAAAGGGGAATTTCTGGGTATCAACATCACGGGGCATCACCCGTTTTCACCCGGAACAAGGCGGTTATAAAAAATACAATACAGGAGACGGACTGCAAGGTCTGGAATTTGAAGCCAATGCCTACCTGAAAACGCGCGACGGACAGCTGTATTTTGGCGGCATCAACGGGTTTAACGCCTTCTATCCCCAAACCATTACCACTAATAGCTATGCGCCCCCGGTGTATATCACCGATCTGCAGCTCTTTAATCTTAAAATGCTGCCTGGCGGCAACCATTCTCCTTTGGAACAGGATATCAGCCTTACCCGGCAACTTGTGTTAAACTACCACCAGTCGTCGTTTTCATTCGGGTTTGCGGCACTCGATTATACTGCGCCGGAAAACAATCAATATGCCTATAAACTCGACGGCTGGGATAAAGACTGGAACTATGTTGGCAATGAAAGAAAAGCAACCTATACCAATCTTGATCCTGGCACTTATACCTTTCATGTAAAAGCATCGAACAGTGATGGCTCCTGGAACAATAAAGAAACCACCATCACCATAATAATACACCCGCCGTTCTGGAAAACCTGGTGGTTCCTGTTGCTGGTGTTTGCCATCCTGTTTTATACCTCCTACCGAATACTTGCCTTCCGCAGAAATGCAGAGCTGAAGAAGATAAGCGAAAAGAAACGAGAAGAAGTTCATCAACTGAAACTCCAGTTCTTTACCAATATTTCGCACGAATTCAGAACCCCTCTGACGCTGATACTAGGGCCATTGGAAAAACTGATCCGCGAAGAGCAGTCGGCAACCCAGCTGCATTCCTATAAACTCATGCAAAAAAATGCCTACCGCTTACTTGACCTGGTGAATGAAGTAATGGATTTCAGAAAAGTAGAATCGGGCGTGCTGCAGCTTAAGGTGATGCCAGGCAACCCGGAAGCATTTCTCCACGAAATATCAGAAGAGTTCCACGAATGGGCCGTAGAAAAGAATATCCGCTTTTCCGTATCCTATCACGACCAGCCCACTGAAGCATGGTTCGACAACCAGGTGCTGGAAAAGATCATTTATAACCTGTTGAGCAATGCCTTCAAATATACTCCTGCCGGGGGAAAGATAGACCTCGAAATGTTCACGTCGTTACAGGATCTGAAACCGTCGTTTGCCCACGAGCTGGTGATCACCAACGACTACAAAGCGGCAGGCTATCTTCATTTCCGGATCACCGATAATGGTATCGGCATTTCAAAGGAGTCGATAGACCACCTGTTTGAACGCTATTTCAGGGTCAACGAAAATCACCTCGGCTCAGGCATTGGGCTGGCATTCGTTAAAAGTCTGACCTTATTGCATAAGGGCAATATCAAAGTTTACAGCGAGCGCCATAAAGGAACGGAGATCATTATATCACTGCCTTATCGTAAAGAAGATTATACAGAAAATGAACGCTGGATAGGCGATCCGGAGCTTAAAGCAAGACAACTGGAGAGCATTGTTTCAAACCAGCGCTACAGCGTTATGCCTTCGGCCGATATGGAGCATACAACTTCCGGACAAACAGACAACACCGAAGCTCCGGTCAATGGAATGGCAGCTGGCAAAACAATAGCCACAAACGGTACATCCAAAGGGGCAGATGGGCACACCAGCGGGGCAGTGATCCTGATCGTTGACGACAACAGCGAGTTGCGTGCCTTCCTCAAAAGCGCACTCGCCGATGATTATACCATCCTGGAAGCATCAGACGGACAACAGGGTTTGGAAAAAGCAAAGGCCTTACTTCCCGATATTATCATCAGCGATGTAATGATGCCTGTAATGGATGGCATCACCTTCTGTAAGCTGGCTAAAGAAAACCTGGAAACAAGTCATATTCCCTTTATGATGCTCACGGCTAAAACAACTTTATCATCCAACATCGAGGGTGCCGCATCGGGGGCAGATTTCTACTTTGGCAAGCCACTGAGTATGGAGTTATTACAGCTTACCATACGCAACACGCTGGAACAAAGAAAAAAATCGAAAGAGCGTTTCCTGAAGGACTATTACTATGAAGCCAAAGAGCTCGTGAACTCTACCAGGGACAAGGAATTCATGGATAAGCTGATGGCAGAAATAGACAACCATTTAATGAACCCCGATTTCGACGTTAGTATGCTTTGTGCGAATATGGGCATGAGCAAAACCAATCTTTATCAAAAGATCAAACAGCTAACCGGCCAATCCACCGGCGACTTTGTACGCACAATACGACTCAAGAAAGCCGCTAACATAATGACCCATGAAGATGTTCCTATATCGGAGGTGATATTAAGAATAGGTATACAAACACAGTCTTATTTTACCAAGGCATTTAAAAAAGAGTTCGGCAAAACACCTACACAGTTTTTGCAGGAGCTGGGGAATAGGTAACGTTCTTTAACTATGATAAGCTTCTCCAAACATTGGGAGAATAAAATAGAATTGTAGAGAGATTTCTTAATCTAGATTAATGGACCCAAAGGCATAGCAGTTGCAACTTTACCGAAAGAAATCTACTGACATGCCAAACCATATTTTACATAAAGCCGCTACCAGGGGCCACGCAAACCACGGATGGCTTAACAGCTACCAGACATTCAGCTTCTCCAGCTATTATAACCCGGAAAGAATACAGTTTGGGGCGCTGCGGGTGTTAAACGACGACATCGTTGCAGGAGGAAAAGGCTTTGGCATTCACCCGCACGAGAATATGGAAATCATCAGTATTCCACTCGAAGGCGCACTGGAACACCAAGACAACCTGGGCAATACACAAGTAACAAAAGCCGGGGAAATACAGGTAATGAGCACCGGAAGCGGCGTCTTCCATAGCGAATACAATTACAACAAAGACAAGGACGCGAAATTTCTCCAGATCTGGTTATACCCCCGCGAGCTGAATGTAACGCCACGTTATGTCCAAACAGTGCTTAACACAGCGCAACAGCACAACCAGCTGCAGCAGATCATTTCCCCCGATCCTGAAGACGCCGGCAGCTGGATCCACCAGGATGCCTGGTTCCACCTGGGAACGTTCGATAAAGACCAGTCATTTGATTACACAGCCCGCAAAGCAGGCAACGGCATATACGTTTTTATCATCAGCGGTTCAGTCAATACCAACGGCCAGCTGCTGGAGCAGAGAGATGGTCTTGGCATCACAGGAGCAGCAACCATTAATATTACCAGCCTGGAAGACAATTCTCAAATACTCCTCATGGATGTTCCCATGGAAATAAATTTGTAATCACCCGTTATGAACCTATCAGCATTAAGAATATTGGGCGTTGGCCGCAACAAGGAGATCATGGACGTCATTTACAGGCTGCTTAACACGCCTGAAGGAAGGGCATGCAAAGTAGTGCTCTCCACCGAAGAAGCAGTAGCAGCAGTAAAAGCAACCAGCTATCATATGGTGCTTTTATGCGGAGGAATAACTCCTGTCGAAGAAAATGATCTGCGAACACAACTGCTGGCCATAGATAACAACCTTATTATTATCCGCCACTACGGCGGTGGCAGCGGTCTCCTGGAAAACGAGATCATGCAGGCGCTTGCAAACCGGTAAACTTTAACATCTGCCGCTATTTCCTGTACATACTGCTTTTCACCTTGCTAAGAAATTCCGGTGAAACGCCAATATAACGTGCAATCTGGTGCTGGGGAATACGCTGTACAACGGCAGGATAACGTTCTATAAAGTCCCTGTAACGCTCTTCAGCAGTCTGCGAAACCGAAGCATAGAAACGCTGCTGCAATACCGACAAAGAACGTTGTACCAGCAAGCGGAATACACGTTCAAAAGCAGGGATCTTTTCAAAAAGTAAGGATTTGCTGCGGTAATCTATTACCAGCAGTTCGCAATCCTCCACCGTTTCAATAAACTGCATGGAAGGCTTTTGCTCGGAGAAGGAACCTATATCACTTACCCACCACCCTTCTACCCCAAAAAGAAGAATGGTTTCATATCCTTCTTTGTCGATATAGTAAGTGCGGGTACAACCTTTTACAATAAAGGCTTCAAAGTCGCAAACTTCACCCTCCTGCAGAAGGAAGCTTTTCTTTTTCACTTTCCTGAACTTCAGCAGGGAATGAAAAAAACTGGTTTCTTCCTCCGTTAATGCAATATGTTTTGCAACAAACTGGTCTATCGATTCAAACATCCGGTAAGGTTTGTCCAAAAATAAAACATTATTTTCTTGACAACAGGAATACGGGGATGTCTACTGATAAGCCAAGGCTGATACGCCATACAACAACATTATCGGTAACAGCCTGCTGCCCGTCTTTGATCTGCCTTAATGCAGGCGCATACTGGAAACCAAACTTACGGGCGATAGGACTGTTTTTCCAGCCATGAACATAAAAAAGTCCCGGGAAGAAGATCTGGCTTAAGGTTATCTTGCGCGGCAGGTCTATTGAATCGTTCTGCCACCGGAAACTTAAGGCCGCCCCTATATCAACAAGACTAACGAATAGGGAATGAGAAGCCATTGCCTCATCACCTGCCTTACTTGCTTTATACCTGCCCCAGTTGAAAGAAAAACCAACAGGCGCTGTAACGCCAAAAGAAGCGGCTCCCGATTGATGATCACTGAAGCTTTTTTCTCCCCCAACATATACACCGGGATAAGCGGCCAGGGTTACAGAACGCTGTGACTTGCGGACTGTTCTGTAAGAATGTGGAGGAGCTGCAAAAGCGGCAACATGATAATTGGTTAATACAAACACCCCCTGGTTAAAAGCGCCGGTGCCTGCTACCTTCATTCCACAGGAGCCCCACTCCGTCTCATTTTTCCTCGAAAGACTGTCACCAGGAGAGAAAGCAAACTGGAAAGAAGCAAATCCTGCTTCAACAATATCTGTAGGGATACAAACGCCTTTGTAGTAGAGCTGTGGCGGAATAGGAACGGCCGGCTTTAACTGTTTTTGCTTTACCTGGAATACAAGAAAATGCCCTTTCAGTATATCACCCGCACTTCCTATACGCTTATCGGCAATAGAGATCCCGGTAATATTCTTATCATGCAGCAGGTATCGCAACAGGAAATAAGCCTGTGCTTCTGCCATCAATATCATGTACTCATTTTCCGGCAACTGAACCGGGGTCTGCAATTCAAATTCTGTTTCCACAAATCCGCCGCTCCAGTAAAAGCAGTTATCCAATGGAGCATAATACCATATGCTGTTACCATCCAGTTTTTCACCTGCTACTACTCTGGAAATAATAACAGCATCCCCGGGCTTCCTGTAAAAAGGACAAAAGCCGATACCGCCGGTTTTTCCTTGCGGGCATTGAGATACTTGGATACGGTTAACTGCATAGTACCTGTATTTTATTAGCCGACCCTTTCTGCCGGCAGCACTCCCGGCATTGAAGCAGGCTGCTCTTTGGAATCCGATGCACGCAACTTTATTACTTTGCTAAGCAGATTAAACCAGAAAGGCGCTCCCAGCGATATAGCCAGCGTGGTAATAAGCCATCCCAGGATAGTACCTCCTCTTCCCTCCTGCAACGGATGGAATTGAAGCGGCTTATTACCGGCGGGCGTTCCCCTGAAAATGCCGCCCAGCCCCATGATGCCTGAAGACTGGGAAGCATCTTTCACCACAATATCATACGCCTTATCTATGTTCAGTGCAGCAGTATCTCCCGCTTTCACCTTTTGAATACCTGTAGTAAGTGTATCGTAAACAGGTACCGATTTAGATGCCAGCTGCACAATCTGCTCCCGCGCAGTTTTATCCTTCGATAGTATCCTGCAAATAGCAATAGCATCCACATTAAAGATGATGGCAATAGCAAGGCCTATAATAAAAAGCAACGTTTGCGCCTGCCTTTTATACCATTCGCTGACACTGCTCATGGTTTCGTTGAACCATTTCTCCAGGCTTGCCTTAAACTTCTCCAGGTCGTTTTGCGCATCATAAAAGAGTTGCTTAAGATATTCGAGCGTTTCAGGATCTATGGACGCAGAAGTTTTACTGCCGCCTGTACCTGCAAACACAGCAGGTGTTTCTTCAAGTGTTCGCTGAATAAGCGTCATCTGCGGCTCCTGGCCTTTATAATTTCCCCTGAGCAGCTGAATGACTACGGCAGAAAAAGTATCCGCAGCGATATAGGATGGTTTGTTCTTCCAGCTGCTCCGCGAAAGGTATTTAATGGCAGGATGCGTATAAAACACCTTACTTACGCTCGACTCAGGAAGGGGACAGAAAAAATGCCGCACATTGGCAACAACATGCTCCCAAAAGCGATACAATAAACCGGATCGGCCTTTTTTCCTGTCGTCGAGCAATACCCTTATCGCTTTTACAAGCATCCTGGCCCTCAGATCCAGAAAACGGGCAATCAGCTCCTGTACAATAGTAGCCAGCAAGCTATACAGCAGGAATATAAACAGCAGCCCTATGAATACTTCGAATGCAACGTTCTGAAACATAAAAACAGGTTTAGGATCGCGGCCCGACCGGTCCGTTTGGTTAATATCAAAGCTTCATGGGTAGGAGAGTGTGAAAGTATTCCAACGAACGCATATATAAAAGAAAATATTTAAAATAATTATTATTTGGCGGCCCGTATCGCCCTCACAGCTTAAATTTCAGGCTTCTCCAACCAATTAGCGGTGTCAGTTGTTGATGCCGTATATGTGGAGAATTCTCTTGTTACCGTTGGCCGGAACCATGCTGGGTGCGGGCGGATGCCGTTCGCAGGAGCCGGCCCCGTCGTTATACACAACGGAACAGCAACTGATAAAGCATATCACCGACTCTGCCCATCATTTTGAACGCTCCGGAAATAAGGCCAAAGCACTGCATTATCATAAGCGCGCCCTCGCAATTGCAGAAAAGAAACATTTACCCGAACAGGAGGCAAAATCACTTACACATATTGGCAGAATCATCAGTAATGAAGACGGCAAAGAGGGACTGGGCCATCTATACAAGGCATTGAACATTGCCAGGTCCATCAATCACCACGCCCTTCAGGCCGACATTTATGCCGGCATTTCGGCAGTCTACAAACAACAGCAGCAGTACGAGAAAGCATTACATGCCCTTGAATTGCATAACCTGTATGCCGACAGCCTCCTTGCCATTAACCAGGCAAGAGAACTGGCCCAGCTTAAAAAAAATGAGTATAGAAAAAGAGAACGCGACATCTCGCTCACCATCACCATTACCATCATTTTTATCCTGGCCATCATAACCTATTATTTCCAGCGCACGAGAAAGCTTAACAGCAGGCTTCATACCTCTATCCAGGTAAGAGATAAGCTGTTCTCCATTCTGGCCCACGACCTGCGCGGCCCCGTGAATAATGTGGTATCCGTACTGCAGCTGATGGAAGATGACCCACTGCCCGAACCCGAACAACGACGCATGAACCGCCTGCTCATCAAACAATCCGAGTCGCTCGCCACCACTATAGATTCCCTCCTGCAATGGTCTTCTAACCAGCTTAATGGAATTAAAACAACGGCATCCTGCTTCTCTCCTTCTGAACTGATAGATAAAGTACTGCTACTGGTTGAAGGACAAACAAGATCTAAAACATTAACGGTGAATAACAGGGTCTCCCGCCAATTCAGTGTGTTGGCCGATCCGGATCACTTCGATCTTATCATCCGTAACCTGCTGTCAAACGCTATCAAATTCTCACATGAGGGCGGCAGCATAGAAATAGGAGCAACTTCCGGCAATGGCAGCATCACGTTTTCTGTAACAGACCATGGCACAGGTATCAGTCCCGACGATCAGAAGAAGTTCGGGGAAAGTAATATGGAAACTAATTTCGGCACATCCGGAGAAAAAGGAAACGGGTTAGGATTGTTGTTAGTGAAAGACTTTGTACAGGCAAATCATGGCCGCATATGGTTGACCAGTAAAAAAGGCGAAGGCACTACCTTCTATTTCTCGCTGAAAGCCGCACCCACAAAGTAATGCCCGGCTCAGAATCATTTCCGGATAACTTTCACCGCTGTAAAAAGAATGGCACGATTCTTTTATTTCCACTGCACAAAACGGAAATCATGCAATCAAATCAATCAACAGCCACGGCAAACAATTTAACAGAAGAAACATGGACCATGCGCGACATGATCCAGAAATTTGGTCTTACACAGGCAGAGATCCTGGAAGCCGTAAAAGAAGTAGGCACCAACAAAGCCAGGCTGGAAGCCTATTTATCCGAAAGGCAATAGCCATAACCACACAAATATGGTCCGGAAGCTGGCAGAAGGCGCACATCTTAATTATGAATGGATAGACCTGTTAGATCCATCGGAAGAGGACCTGCAACAGGTAGCACAGCAATACGGCCTGCATGAAGCATCAGTAACAGACGCCATGCAGGCCGACCATATCCCCAAGTACGAACGGGTAAAAGACTACACATTTATTATTCTCAGGATCTATAGCCCCGACGAGCATAACGACGAAGCAGATACCGTTAAAGAGCTAACCAATAAGATTACCATCTTCATTTCCCAAACCTACATTATTACCATACACCGGAAAGAATGGCCGGTGCTGGAAAGGATAAGCTCCCAACTGGTTAAAAAAGGAGAATGTAAAAAATCGGCCCACGTATTAAATGAGATCGTGAAGGCCGGGCTTTTAACCTTTGACGTACCAGGAACAAAACTCACAAAACACATCGAGCATTTCGAAGAACATATCTTTCTCAAAGACAGGCGTTCAGCAATATTGAAGGGCCTGTATTTTATGAAACGGCGCGTAGACGTATTAAGGCGGGTCTTACTTTTAAGCTCCGATATTGTAGAGAATATAGATCCGCCAGGCAGCGGCAATGCCTATACGCGCGATGTAAGAGACCTGTATATTAAACAGCAAAGCTTGTTCGAATCCCTGTTCGAGAACACCAATCATCTTTTGAACATCTATTTCAACATTTCCGCCCACAAGACAAACGAGATCATCCGTGTATTGACCATCTTCTCCGTATTCTTTTTACCACTCACCTTTATCGCAGGCATCTATGGTATGAACTTCAACTTTATGCCCGAGCTGAAATGGAAACAGGGTTACCCTGGCGCCATGTTATTAATGGTAGCGGTAACCCTGTCTATTTATGCCTGGTTCAAAAGAAAAAAATGGCTGTAACGGCCTAACATTAACCGTTGATAATACTGCCGCCGTTCGGATGAAGCACCTGCCCATTCATAAAAGCGCCATCTTTCCCCGCAAGAAAAACATAACAGGGCGCTATCTCCACAGGCTGGGCAGGACGCTGGTAGTCCAGGTCTTTACCAAAAGAAGCAACCCGCTCACCATCAAAAGAAGAAGGGATCAACGGCGTCCACACAGGTCCCGGTGCCACCGCATTTACCCTGATACCTTTCTTGATAAGCGATTGAGCCAGGCTTCTCGTATACGATACAATAGCCCCTTTTGTAGAAGAATAATCTATAAGCGTCTCATTACCCTTATATGCCGTAACAGAAGTAGTATTGATGATACTGCTACCCTCTTTCAAATAGGGTAGCGCATGCTTCACCAGGTAAAACTGGGAGAAAATATTCGTTTCAAAAGTATTGCGTAACTGCTCTTCGGAGATGTCTTCTACACTCTGCTGCGGGTACTGCACTGCAGCGTTATTCACAACTATATCAAGATGGCCGAATGCATCGATCGTCTGTTGAATGGCTTGTTTGTTATTCTCTTCAGAACGAAGGTCGGCCGCGATCAACAGCACAGATTTGTCATACCGCTCCTTGATAATATCAGCGGTTTGCCTGGCGTCGTCATGTTCATCGAGATAAACAATAGCAACCTCCGCCCCTTCTTTGGCAAAAAGTATAGCAACGGCCTTTCCTATGCCGCTATCCCCTCCGGTTATAATAGCAACTTTACCACGAAGCCTGCCATAACCAGGATCGTCATTATCATAAATAGGCTGAGGATCCATCTGCATTTCGGAGCCGGGCTGATGTTGTTGCTCCTGTGGTGGTATATTCGTAGGCATTGCAGTTTTCAGTTCCATAAATGTTTAATTATTTTTATTTAGTAAATACATGTGATTAAATTTCGTCTTCTTCATCATCTTCCTCTTCCCATTCTACAAATTCGGTAGTATCATCATCTTCATCAAAATCATCCCCTTCCTGTAAATCGGGATCAGCAACAACAGCAGGAACAGATTCTTCTGCCGCATCACCATCTGAAATACCCGGCTCTTCAAGCAGGTCTTCCATATCGTCATTCGGGAAATGAGGCTCATCGGGCCATAGGTCTTCCCGCACTTTCGGATCGTAAAGGCCATCATCTTCCAGACGCGGCTTTCTTACAGGTGTAATACTCATAATGTCGCATTTAGATTATTTAAAAAAGAGAATTGCCGGCAGGCATATAGCTGAAACTGCAATAATATTATGCCACATTTTAACAGGGTAAATAATGCAAAGGCTGTAGAAGAAATCACGCATCAAAAAAACGGGCTGCCCCGTAAACAGGCGGTAATTTAAAGGAACGATTTTATTAACACTATCACAAAATGACCAATATGTCTATTGAAAAAGAACGGATTAAAATCGACTTTACCCGCAGCGACCTTCCTGCCTCCGTTAAAAACTTCAGGCCCGATATCTATCAGGATGAAAATGGCTTTTACTGTATTCTTGGAACAGATCCGGCAGAACGGATCATTGGCCGTGGAGATACTGTTGAAAAGGCGCTACAGGAATGGGACAAAAATTACGTGGCCCAAAAAGGCTCAGGCAACTGATTCCGACCGGCGGTTCAACATACTGTCTACAGCCTGCAATACCAGTTCCAGGTGCGGCTCCTTTGTCCAGTCTATCGTAGTATGAAGCGCTTTATTAATAGGCCCCCAACGTTCAGGTTCGCCATCCATGCTTATAATGACACTGGGCGTTTGTGTAGCTGCTGCAATATGCGACACACCAGTACAGTTGGCTACGAGCATAAAAGCATCACTGATCAACGCCCCCATTACACCCAGGCTGGTTGTTCCGGTAAGGTCTATCGCAGGATGCCGCATGCATTTCAATACTTCCGTAGTAATGTCACGCTCCGCTTCGGTACCGGTGATAACCGCAGTGTAGCCTCTTTCTATACAATAGTCGGCCATCAATGCAAAACATTGCGGTGGCCATTGTCGCCACGAGCCCCGGCTGCCGGGATGTATGATAACATAACTTTTTTCTGTCACAGGTATGCATAGATCCTTTGCCTCTTTCCAATCCGCTTCTGAAACAGGAAATTCCATCCTATTACCGTCCGAAGGTATTCCCAGGTGATCCATAAGCACCAGGTGTCTTTCTACCTCTGAAATGCCTTGCGGGTATTCTACGAACAGCGAAGAATCTACCCTGCTTTCTGCATTATGAAAACCAGCGACATACTTCGCATTAAGACCAGGCAGCAGCGGGTTAACAATGGTGCCGCTGCCCTGCATCTGCAACAGGAGGTCAAACTGCTCAAACTGCATCCTGGCTTCAAATTCAAGGAAAGCAACTTCATCAAAAGGCTGCTCAGGCAAGCCGGGAAACCCGGGGAAATGAATAAAGTCGTCAAAATAACCCGGGAACCGTTGCAGCAGTGAAACAGCCCATGGCAATCCAATCAGCGTGATCTGCGCCCGCGGATAGGCCTTCCGCAATGCCCTTACCGCAGGAATAGCACATAAAAGATCGCCGAGCTGTAACGCCCTGAAAATGGCTATTTTCTTAACCTGGTTTGGTTTTAATACTAAGCTCATAGGAATAATACTTTATAGCGTACAGCACCATATATCGTCCAATAAATGGATAGGAAAGGAATAAGCAGTGAAGTGCAGATCATTTCCATTACATGACTGAAATTGCGTGAAGTGGTTCGTAAACGTTTATAAATAAATCCCGCTGTCAGGAAAGCCCATCCGCCTAACGCCACAAGCGAAGCCGTATATAAATGGCCAAAAGCCAGCACTACCAACAGCAGCAAACAAAACAGGATCCCATAATAACGCCATTGAGGTCCGCGGCTTATTTTCTTGCGGTACAATGATGGATATTTTTTATACAACAGGGCGTTATAAAGGCTCTTACGTTGTTCTTTTAAACTTACTCCCCACGAAGCAGGGCGCACCGGGTGAATTACCCTGGCGTCTTCTACTTTATACACCGGTATCCCATTATCGATAAACTTAAACTCCAGGTCACTGTCTTCCCGCCAGGCGGTTTCAAACGCCTCATCAAAACCACCTGCCTGTACAAGAGCAGTCCTGGAACAGGCACAGTTTGCTGTAATAAAATCAGCAGAAGAAAGCTGTGCAACATTTTGTTCGTAATCTGTTGGTACCGGGCTCACCGGAACGGTAACCTTCCCTGTAAAAGCTATGCGCGCTACTCCGTATGCCTTGTAAGCATTGATATAGGCGCCTAGAAAACCAGGATCAGGAATACAATCATCATCGGTGAATACCACAAGTGGCGCTTCCGCCATTTGCCAGCCCAGGTTACGGGCAGCTGCAGGCCCCCTTTTAACAGGCAATGAATAGCAATACAACTGAGTATGGCCCCGGTCGCGGTATTGACGCACCAGCCGGCAGCTGGCTTCATCCAAACCATCGGTTACAATAATAACCTGGTACCGGCCGGCTGCCAGCCGCTGGCGTAAAAGCGCCTGCAAACATTTTTCAAGAAGCTGCGGCCTTTGCCAGGTTGCTACAACAACAGAAACTTCAGGTTTCATAACAACTAAACAGTTACATCAGATAAATAAGCTGCATTTTCACGTAAATGTTCCTGCATAGAAGAAACAGGCTGCTTTTCTAACAGGAAACTGTTAATGACAAGCGCATCGAACGGCGAAGTCCAGAAACATTCAACAGCATCTCTCGGACTGCACACCACAGGTTCTCCCCTCGTATTGAACGAGGTATTCACCAATACAGGAACACCGGTCATCTTTTGAAATTCATGCAGCAGGTCATAATAGAGAGAATGCTGATCTCTGTTGATCGTTTGTATACGCGCAGTGCCGTCTACATGGCGCACTGCAGGTATATCATCGGCCTTTTCATTGATCACGTTATAAACAAAAAGCATAAAGGGTGAAAAAGAAGCGTTGTCAAACCACAACGCCGCCGCCTCTTCCAATACAACAGGAGCAACAGGCCTGAAGTCTTCCCTGTCCTTTATTTCATTAAGTTTTGCCTGCATGGCAGCATTTATCGGAGAGGCCAGTATCGAACGGCTCCCCAGCGCCCTCGGACCAAATTCCATTCTGCCCTGGAACCAGCCTATCACCTTATCTTCAGCAAGAATAACCGCTGTTTCCCGGGCTATATTATCCATCTTGCGGTAAGGTACTTTAGTCCATTTCAGGAAAGCCTCAACTTCTTCATCGGAATATTCAGGCCCCCAATAGGCATGGTCCATAATAAAGTCCCGGCCGGCAGCCTGGCGCTGCCGTATGTCAACGATCATTGCTGCACCTAAGGCTGTACCGGCATCTCCGGCCGCAGGTTGCACCCATATATTCTTAAAGGGCCCCTTATCACGAATAACAGCATTCAACACACAGTTAAGCGCTACACCGCCGGCAAAACAAAGATTATCTTCGCCGGTAGCAGCATGAAGCCATTTAACCAGCTCAAGCACCGTTTCTTCAAGCACCTTTTGCAGCGAGTGCGCTATATTGAAATGCTTTTCCGTAAATGGCTCATTTCGCTTCCGCTCCGGACCAAATTCCTTTTCCAGGTCTATCGGCGCTATAGTATACTGCCCGTTTTCACCTGTATGTATAGCATTACGGAACACATGTACATATTCCGGCTTGCCGTACGATGCAAGCGCCATTACTTTATACTCGTCGGAAGAATGAAGAAAACCCAGGTGTGTAGTGATCTTTTCATATAGCAACCCCAACGAATGGGGCATCGATACATTTCCTATGTTTTCCAAATAGGTACCACTGCCCTTATAATAACTGGTAGTGGTCCACTCCCCCCTCCCGTCAACAGTAAGAACTGCCGCAGTGTCAAACGGCGATGGCAGAAACGCACTGGCAGCATGCGCCAGGTGATGCCCCACATAATGCCATTGAAAATCATCTTTCCGCGCTCCCGCAAACCTTGCCTGCAAATGATGAGGATACCCGTCGACAAGATGCGCAGGCGCTTCTTTAATGTAAGAAAGGAACAGGCCCTTAAGCGGCATCCCTAAATCTTCTTCGTTATGAAAAGTATCTTCAATCTGTTCAGGATCAAAAGCATAAGCAATATGATCCACTTCAGACAAATGTATGCCAGCCACTTTAAGGCAATAATCTATTGCATGATACGGAAGCTCATAAGCTGCAAAGGGAACAGGCCTCTTGCCATGTTTGATATGCGTAAATCGCTCTTCTTCCACGGCTGCCAGCAGCTGCCCGTCTTTTACTATACATGCCGAAGAATCATGAAAAGCCGCATTAATGCCTAACGTAAACATAGTTTCCGGAAATTTTAAAATGATAAGGATGTCCGTTTTTAAAGGCAGGAAATATAATCACTACAAATATTGATCCCGGGAAACTTTTAAGAAAAAATCCATTAATAGAGTAAAAAGAGAAGCGCTTCTCTTCAAACGCTTGTAGAAGCGCTTCTACAAACATTTGCAAAAATTTCTTTTAAAGCGATGGCATTGTTTTTAAGCACTGCATCAGGCAATGTCTAAATATGAACAGGATTCCTTCGGACAACAATCGCTTACGGATCTTCACATGGCATATACATGGTAGTTATCTGTTTTATTTATCACAAGGTGATTACGACATCTATATTCCTGTAACTCCTTCAGGAGGTGAAGGTTATTACGGACGGGGACAAACTTTTCCTTTTGGCCCCAACGTAATAGAAGTACCCGTACCCCTGGTTAAAGAAATGGATTTCGATTGCATTTTATTCCAGAGTGTCAGGAACTTCAGCCTCGATCAATACGAAATTCTCAGTGAAGCCCAGCGGCGCCTCCCCCGGATCTATGTAGAACACAACACTCCCGATGTTCATCCTACAAACACGCGTCACCCGATGAATGATCCGGATGTATGCCTGGTACATGTTACTCATTTCAACAAGTTGATGTATCATAACGAAGTTCCTATGGTAAGGGTGATCGATCATGGCATAACAGCAACTGATCATGATTATACCGGCGAGCTGGAAAGAGGCCTGGTGATTGTGAACCACTTACATGAACGTGGAAGAAAACTGGGTGGCGATCTTTATGACATTGTAAGCAAACAGCTCCCGGTCGATCTCGTAGGCATGGGCACGCAACCCTATGGCGGGCTCGGCGAAGTATTACATCCGCAGCTGCCTGCCTTCAGGGCGCGTTACAGGTTTATCTTCAACCCCATCCGCTATACCAGCCTCGGACTGGCAGTACTCGAAGCCATGCACCAGGGAATTCCTGTAGTAGCGCTGGCTACGACTGAATATGTTACCGTTATCAAAGACGGCATATCCGGCTTCATACACACCAACATAGACTATCTCATATCTAAAATGAAATTGTTGCTGCAAAATCCATCGCTGGCCCGTGAACTCGGACAAAACGGCAAAGTAACGGCAGAAGAGCGCTTTAATATACAGCGATTCGTAAACGACTGGCAGGAATGTTTCCTGCAAACGATACATATTCATAAAAGCAAGCACACCTATGAAACACAGAATAGCATTTATCAGTGATCACGCTTCACCACTGGCAACCTTGGGCAGCGTAGATAGCGGAGGACAGAATGTATATGTTGCCGAATTGGCGAGGCAACTCTCTGCCCAGGGATATTTAATAGACATTTATACAAGACGTGACCATGAACAGCAGAAGGAAGTGGTAGAATGGCTGCCCGGGGTGCGGGTGATTCATATCAGCGCAGGACCAGCCACCTATGTGCCTAAGGAGCAACTATTGCCTTACATGCCGGTCTTTGCCGAAGAAATGGAAACTTTTATACGCAGGAACCAGCTCGGTTACAAGTTAATGCACGCGCATTTTTTTATGTCGGGCTGCGTAGCGTCAGTGATACGCAGGCAGTTGAACATCCCGTATGTTATAACGTTTCATGCACTCGGACTGGTAAGGCGCATTCATCAAAAAGAAGCAGATCAGTTCCCCGTTGAACGTGTTTCAATCGAAACAATGCTGGTGCATGATGCAGACCACATTATAGCTGAATGCCCGCAGGACAAAGAAGACCTGGTAGAACATTATGAAGCATGCGAACAGAACATAAGTATTATTCCATGCGGGTTCTCACCACGCGAATTTTATCCCATAAACAAGACTACCGCACGCCGCCAGCTGCAGTTGCCGGTTAATGGGAAAATTGTGCTTCAGTTGGGCAGAATGGTGCCACGCAAAGGAGTAGATAATGTAATAAGAGGCCTGGGAAATATGAAAAAGCATGGCGACCCCGTATATCTTGTTATTGTAGGGGGCGAGGCCGATATGCCCGAAGTACTGAACACGCCAGAGCTAAAACGCCTGCAGCAGGTAGCAGCCGGGGCCGGCGTACTGGATCAGGTAATTTTTACCGGCCGCCAATCAAGGCAGGTACTCCGGTACTATTATAGCGCGGCAGATGTATTTGTTACAACACCCTGGTACGAGCCGTTTGGCATCACCCCGCTTGAAGCTATGGCTTGCGGAACGCCGGTCATAGGTGCAAACGTAGGCGGTATCAAATACAGTGTGGCCGACGGCCGCACAGGTTACCTGGTTCCCCCTCATTCACCGGAAATACTTGCAAAAAAGCTCGATCAGCTGTTAAGCAGCCCAACATTGCATACAACTATGACCCGCAACGCCCTGGCCCGTGTAAGACGCGAATTCACCTGGGAAAAAGTGGCCCGGTCAATGCATACCATCTATATGCAGGTTTATCGTAAACCCGCAGAAGAAAGAATAAACAACTGGCACGATTCGTTGTTATTAAAAGATATTGGCCAGTTTTTAAAAGAATCATTTTTTGTTCCCGGTGTAATACGGCCTGTACCGGGAGGTAGCTAAAACCTATAAACCAATGATTAAAGCAGTATTTCTAGACAAAGACGGCACACTTGTCAAAAACGTTCCCTACAACGTTACTCCGGAACTTATTGAGTTGGACGAGGAAGCAGTAGACGCATTACGTTTACTACAGCAACAAAATTTCCTGCTGGTGGTAGTATCTAACCAGGCAGGGATAGCAAAGGGGTATTTCGACGAAAAAGCCCTTCAGACAGCCAACACCCATATTGCGTCATTACTGGCAGCGCAAGGCATTCAGATAGACGCATTCTATTATTGCCCCCATCATCCCGATGGCATTATAGTCGAGTACGCAGTTAAATGCGATTGCCGGAAACCAGCACCCGGCTTACTGCTGCAGGCTGCCGAAAAGCTGGAGATCGATCTCGCCGGCTCCTGGATGATAGGCGATATCTTAGACGATGTAGATGCCGGTCACCGCGCCGGCTGCCGTAGCATCCTCTACGATAACGGCAATGAAACAAAATGGGAAAAAGATAATAAATACCGCGAACCCGACTATACCGTTAATTCGCTTTATAAAGCAGCACAAATTATTTGCGGAGCCAGTGAGTTAAAATTGGAGTCCCATGAAGCTCTCGCAGGTGAACTGTAAAAACGTATTATGCATACGTGCAGATAACATGGGCGATATCATAATGAGTGGTCCGGCAATGCGCGCTTTAAAGGAAACGCTGCAATGCCGGATCACTTTGCTTACCTCCCCGATGGGCGCCCCCATCACAACCCATATTCCGGAAGTAGATAAGGTCATCGCATGCGAAATACCATGGGTAAAAGCCGGAAACGATTTGAACGCAGAAGCAGCACGTGCATTAACGGAACGTATTAAAAACGAAAGCTTCGACGCCGCAATAATATTTACCGTATACAGCCAGAATCCACTGCCGGCAGCCTTGTTAACCTACCTGGCAGGCATTCCCGTACGACTGGCCTATTGCCGCGAAAACCCCTACGGATTGCTCACGCATTGGGTGCCCGATCAGGAACCTTATACTTTCATACAACACCAGGTGGCAAGAGACCTCAAACTGGTAGAAACCCTTGGTGCATTCACCAGCAATAATACGCTGCAGCTAAAGCAGCAGGCAGCCGACATCAGTACCACCGGCGAAAAGCTACGCCAAACCGGCATTACCGGCAATTACATCGTATTACATCCCGGGGTAAGTGAAGAAAAAAGAAAATACCCGGTTGATCGATGGGCAGCAACAGCACGCCTGCTCTCGGCTCAGCACAATCTTCCCGTTGTCATTAGCGGATCCGCCGCCGATGCAGCACTTGCCAATGCAATAGTCGACCAGGCAGAAGCAGCATGCCGCTCCATGGCAGGCAAACTTAATATGGCAGAATGGATTAGCCTGCTCGATAAAGCTAGTCTGCTCGTATCCGTCAATACCGGCGCTATTCATATCAGTGCTGCCGTTCAAACGCCAACGATCGTATTATATGCTTTAACCAATCCCCAGCATACGCCCTGGAGATCTCCGGCAATAGTACTGCCCTTCAGTGTTCCCGGATCATTGAAAAGCCGTAACGAAGTAATAAAATATGTCGATGAATTGCTCTTTACCCAACACATAGCCTATCCTGCTCCAAAAGAAGTTGCAGCAGCCGCTGCCAGCCTGCTGCTGCAACCCGGAAAATACATCTCAACCTCAATCATAGATCTTAATTCGAATCCTGTCGTTGACCACTGCCTATAACACCCGTTGATTCGTTACTCGCATCAGGAAGATTTTCTTTATTCAGCACCTCGTCTTTCCCGTCATCCGCTTTTTGTGGCGTTTCATGCTTCGCATTATCACCTTTCTTGTCATGCTGCTTTTTATCTTCCTCTAACTGTTGCCCGGCAACAGATGGCTTGTTTTCTGATATTGGCTTACTCATAAAATTACTTTACTGGTAATCTTAAAAAACTGTACCCGTAAACAGCCACTATAACAATGTCAGGAACTTATTCTTCTCCTTCCCAGTTTCAATATCGCCTTTAGCTGCGAATGCCAGTTGATGATGTCACCAATGATGAAATATTCCTTAAGGTTGGTTTTAATCCTGGTACGCATGATCCTCCGCACTACATCCTTTTCTACTTCACCCACCTCCCTTACACGCATCAGCAGCTCAAGCGCACACAGCGCAAGCAAAGCGCCTATCAGGAAAAGAAAGTTCCATTCATGAAGAGAAATTAATTTCCCTATTTTAGTCAGCTTCGGACCACTCCACTGGGCCGTGATCAATAAACTCCTGTTGGTAAAATAATCAGCAAGCAGCCCACCAACAACAGGCCCCATGGAAGAAAAAAAGGCTGTCACGATATTTTTGACAGACAGGTAAACAATAGCATCCTCTTTAGGCGCCAGCTTCAGCCCGATATTGGTGATCGATAAGTTAACGCCTGCAGTAGCAACGCCGCTGAATAGATGGATCACCACAAGCAAACCCAGGTTAACGTAAAGCCTCGAATACATCCCTACAAAACACCACGCAACAATGCAAAGTATATAAAGAGGGGCGCTTAAAGCAATAATGCTTTTATTGCTATACCTGTCTGCAAATACCCCCCACATGCGAATCGTAAGAATGCTTGCCAGCTGACTTATAATAGAAAGTATAATGATGTAAGAAATAGCCAGCCCCATGGCCTTCATCATAAATACAGTAAAGAACGGAGTCGCAATATTAAGCGCAAATACCCATGCAGCATTAAAAACCAGCAGCCGCCGGAAGTTCAGGTCTTTTAACGGCTGTTTAAACAAAGAAAAGATATTTGCATTGGAAAGAAACGACTGCGGCTCCGGCGCTTTCGATAATACATATCCGCCAACAATACCCACCGCTCCCGCTATCATAAAGAATATGGAATAAACATGCAGCTCATATTGGGGAAAACGGTTCTTGATAAGATCCAATACCAAAGCAAGTACAATACTTAAGATAACATCCAGCGTTTGATTATACCTGCTGCGCCGTGAAAAATATTCACCCAGCATGTTTTCAGGAACAAGATCTTTCATCCACGAATTCCAGGCCGGCCCTGCAATAGAACCAAAAAGATAATAAAAGAAAAGAAAGAAGATAAGCACCTGCACCGATCCCGAAAACCAAAGCGTACTAATA
Source organism: Filimonas effusa (assembly GCF_004118675.1). Classification (NCBI taxonomy): domain Bacteria; kingdom Pseudomonadati; phylum Bacteroidota; class Chitinophagia; order Chitinophagales; family Chitinophagaceae; genus Filimonas; species Filimonas effusa. The sequence continues at coordinate 1,398,723 of NZ_SDHZ01000002.1, forward strand.
CCAACAAGAATAAGCGGAAACCGCGCCAGGAAAGAACAGAACACCGCAATAGCCCTTCTGTTATTAAACTTCCGCACAAGCCATATAGATCCTAACTGGAAGATATTTGTAAAAGTAGGTAACGAAGCCAGCAGACCTATTTGTACATTATTGGCGCCAAGCAGCAATGCCATCGCTACAAGGAAAGCACTGCCGGTAAAAGTGGTCATCATCTCCGAAGCAAGACCATCCCATATGATCACCTGCATCCCCTTGTGCCTTTCCTCCGGTGTTAAAACAACTTTAGGTCTTAAGTTCATAAGTAAAACGGATAACAGATAGCAAAATTGCAAATATCATTCCCCGTACCAGCCATCACGATAGAACACGATAAAGCCACAAACGCCATAGAATATCAGCCCCGGCCGCCTATTTTAATAGGAAAGCCGGCTCTATTGTATTATCTTTATCATCCACCCTTTGTTATTTTTCTACCCCGGTTTTCTTCGGACGCACCATTTCTGAAACGGATAAAATTCGCTACCATGGAACAACTCATCTTATTGATAGACGATGATAAAGAAGAACTGGATATTCTTACCCTCGCACTCGATGCCGCGGGTATAAAACATATCATGTGCGCATGGGCAAAAACAGCAGAATATGCCTACCACCTCTTCGAACATATTGTTCCCGACTTCATTTTCCTCGACTATAATATGCCCAGGATCAATGGACTCGATTGCCTGCAGCATTTAAAACAGATCAACCGGATAAAAGAGGTCCCGGTGGTATTCTATTCTACATCTATCAGCAACGAAACACAGCAACGCGCCCTAAACACAGGTGCCGAATGCTGCATTCAGAAAACAGGCACGATCGATTGCCTGGCAGAAACACTCAAACGCCTTTTTCAAACAAGAGATTCCCGTTTTTTTCAGATGTATTAGCGGTTTAACTACAGACTGGCACGTTAATTTAGGATATAAGAATCAAAAGCTCAGAGCGTTATGGTTATCAATACTTCACTGGACGATCGTTTGCACTGGTACAAGGATGCAATCATTTACGAGTTACATATCAAGGCGTTTTGCGATGGCAATGGTGATGGTATCGGCGACTTCGCCGGCCTCCTGCAAAAACTCGATTACCTGCAGGAACTGGGCGTAACAGCCATATGGCTACTCCCCTTCTACCCTTCTCCCCTGCGCGACGATGGCTACGATATAGCCGACTACTACAAGATCAATCCCTCTTACGGCACCATAGAACAGTTCAAAGAATTCCTCGACGCCGCACATGTACGCGGATTAAAGGTGATTACAGAACTGGTGCTCAATCATACTTCCGACCAGCACCCCTGGTTCCAACGCGCTCGTATGGCCCCAAAAGGCTCCCCCGAACGCGATTACTATGTATGGAGCGATGACCCCGGTAAATATGAAGATGTCCGCATCATCTTCCAGGATTTTGAAACCTCGAACTGGACATGGGACCCCATTGCCCAACAATATTACTGGCACCGCTTTTTCCACCACCAGCCCGATCTCAACTACGATAGCCCCAACGTTCAACGCGAAGTGCTCGCCATCCTCGACTACTGGTGCAAAATGGGTGTCGACGGCTTCCGCCTCGACGCCGTCCCCTATCTTTTTGAACGCGAAGGCACCAATGGCGAAAACCTGCCCGAAACGCATGCTTTCCTCAAGAAAATGCGCGCTTATATCGACGAACATTTCCCCGGCACGGTATTCCTTGCCGAAGCCAATATGTGGCCCGAAGACTCTGCCTCCTATTTCGGAGATGGCGATGAATGCCACATGAACTACCACTTCCCCGTAATGCCAAGGATGTTCATGTCGTTGCAAATGGAAGACCGCTATCCCATCACCGATATTTTCGATCAAACACCACCCATCCCCGATAGCTGCCAGTGGGCCATCTTCCTCCGCAACCACGACGAACTAACACTCGAAATGGTCACCGATGAAGAACGCGACTATATGTATAAGGTCTATGCAAAAGACCCCAAAGCAAAGATCAACCTCGGCATCCGCCACCGCCTGGCACCACTACTCGATAACAACCTGCGGAAAATAGAATTGATGAACCTCCTGTTGTTCTCTCTCCCCGGTACACCCGTCATTTACTACGGCGACGAAATAGGAATGGGAGACAACTTCTATCTGGGCGACCGCGACGGCGTACGAACCCCCATGCAATGGAGCGGCGACCGTAATGCCGGCTTCTCAACCGCTAACCCCCAGAAACTTTACCTGCCGCTGATCCTCGATCCGGAATATAACTATGAGGCAGTGAATGTTGAAACACAACGCACTAATACTTCTTCGTTGTTCTGGTTCATGAAGCGCCTCATAAGTATGCGTAAACAGTTTAAAGCCTTTGGCAGGGGCGGCATGCGCTTCCTTGAGGTAGAGAACCCTAAAATAATGGCGTTCACCCGCAACTATGAAGATGAAACCCTCCTCATAGTTGTAAACTTCTCCAAGTTCTCACAACCCGCCGAAGTAGACCTCCGCGATCATAAAGGTTATGTGCCAGTAGAAGTAGTAAGCAAAACCCGCTTCCCCGCTATAAAAGAAGATGGCCACTACTTCTTTACCATGAGCCCCTATGGCTTCCAGTGTTTTATTCTTGAAAAAGCACATCCCGAAGTCGACAAAAACGCACCATTACCGGTAGTAAGATTATCAGAATGGAGCGACCTCATATCTCCCGCCGGCCGCATGGAACTGGAGAAACGGATCCTGCCCAACTACCTGCCCAAAACCAAATGGTTTGGTGGCCGCGGCCGGCAGATCTATCGCGTCAGCATCACACGCCATGCAACAGTTCCTTTGTCAAAATCAAACGCCTACCTGCTCCTGGTAGAAGTCACTTACCAAAGCGACCTTCCCGAAACCTACCAGCTGGCAATCAGCTTTGTAACAGGTGAAAACGCTTCAAAGCTCGCACACAACTGCCCCAATGCGGTAATGGCGCACGTAATAGCCGAAGACGATAAAGGCCTGCTTTGCGACGCTCTCTATACACATGAAGTACAACAACTGCTCTTCCATCATATCGCTGCCGATAAACAGGTACCGGTGGAAAAAGGAACCCTCGAATTCCTTTGTACGCCCACGATAGAACGCTACGTACACGATTCTCTCGAAATAAAATCAAAGATCCACGCCTCAACCGAAGCCAATACCTCGGTTAATTACGATAGCCGCTATCTGTTGAAGATCTATCGTAAAGTAGACCAGGGCGCACACCCCGATCTCGAACTCACACGCTACCTCACCGAACAGGCACAGTTTGAATACGTCCCGCCCTACATGGGAGCCATTTTATGGAACGATGAACGCGGAAGTATGCTCCTCGGACTGTTACAGGTAATGGTAGAAAACCACGGCGATGGCCATAGCTATTTCCAGGAACGCCTGCGCAACTACATCGAACGTATCCTCGCACGCGACCGCAGCACGCTGCACCCCCAATCACGCGCCGGCCGCCTGGCCCGGCCGGCCGCCTTCGAAGAGCTCCCCGATGCAGTACAGGTACTGCTGGGAGGGCCCGCAGCAGAACAAAGCCGCTTACTGGGTATCCGCACCGGCCAAATGCACCTCGCCCTCAGCCAAGCCACCCATCCCGCCGAAATGGTAGCCGAAGAATTCTCGCTGCACTACCAGCGCTCTCTCTATTCTTCCATGCAATCTCTCGTCCGCGCCGCCTTCCAGGAAGTACAGCGGCAGCTGTCAACACTCGAAGGCGATGTCCGCGAACTAAGCATCGCCGTACTTAAACGCCGCGAACAATTACTCGCTTTACTCCGGCGCATCTACGATAAAAAACTCGACGTAACCAAGATCCGCATTCACGGCAACTATCACCTTGGCCAGATCCTGCTTACCGGTAAAGACCTCGCAGTAAAAGACTTCAGCGGCGACCCCTGGCGTTCACTCAGCGAACGCAGAATAAAACGCTCCCCGTTACGCGACATAGCATCCATGGTAAGCAGCTTCTATTATACGGCTTACGAAGGCTTTAAAGACCAGCCCGAACTGGCCGCATTTGCCCCCTATTGGGCATATCACCAGGCCGGCTTCTTCGTACGCGCCTACCTCGAAACGGTAGAAGACGCCTCCTTCATCCCCAATAACCTCCGTGAACTGGAAATGATGATCCACACCTACCTCATACAACGGGCAATGCACGACCTGGCCTGGAATATCGTCCACCAGCCCCAACGCGCAATTGTCCCACTTATGATCACAAAAGCAGTCGTAGACGAATCATTGGAGAATAGCAAGATCTCTGAACAATAACCCCCCCGTCCACAAAATCAAAAACAGATCGTATATTGCACACACAGCCCCGGAAAGGTTATTTCCCGGGGCTGTTTACGTTCAACAACACAGCCATTCTCCTCTCTCACAAGTAATCTGCCACATCTACGAAAAAGTACGCTTTATATACGGGTATTAAACGAGTCTTCAACCTGCCATAGTCCTCCCCCAAACCACCACCCCTCCATTCCACAAAAAAACGAAGGCGCCCCATGCTGCCATGAGACGCCTTAAACGGATAATTGGATAAAACGGGGACTCTTTAATAATTCCGCTCTCTCGGAGAACGTTATTACAATCATTTTATTTTAATAATGCTACAACGGGCTGGTATTGCTCATCAACAGCATAATCTAAAGCTGTGCGACCAGCATTGTCTTTCAGCTTCTTGTTGGCGCCTTTGTCCAGCAATAGCTTCACAATTTCTTCTTTTCCAAAGGTGGCGGCAATGGTTAAAGCAGTAGCGCCCATATTGTTCTTGATATTCGTACGGGCACCGGCGTTTAAAAGCAGGTTTACCATAGATGTATTGCCTCTCAGAACCGCGTTCATGAGAGCAGTGTTTCCCATCTCGTCTTGTTTGTCAGGATTAGCACCTTGTTGTAACAGCAAACGGGCAGATGATACTTCAGCGTTTCCTGCTGCGGTCATCAAAAGTGTCGTTCCGCTGGTTGTTGCGTAATTTACACTCAGACCCGACTTAATGCAAAGGTTCAGTGTTGTTGTGTCATTCGTTCGTACGGCAGTGAATACTCCCGGTTCCTGGCTAATGCCTGCTACAGTGAACAAACTGCACAGGGCGACCATAGCAAAAGCTTTCATGGATAATCGGATTTAATTGATAACTAATGTATTAACTGCACGGACACTAATCTGTTCATTCTGTTCAGAAACATCCGTGCTGCATAGATACGAAATAAAAGACTACTAAGATGTTTTAGCAGGGATTAATAAATCATAAACAACCTTAAAACCGCATAAAACATGCAGTTTAATGCGGTTTTGTCCCGTTTTGGGATGGCTTTCTTTAAGAAATGGGAAAAAACTAAATGTATAAACATACACTTTTGAGCAGGCTATACATATCAGTGTGCAAACGACACTTTAACAGGCTTTTTTAAAAGTTTTTTTTCATTCACCCCGCTACAGGCGACGCAACCTCTACATCAAGAAAGAATTTGACCATTTCAATATACTCTTCGTACGAATTGGGCTTGGCAATGATAGAGCTGGCGCCAAGCTTTTCACACTCCTCCATAAATGGAGTGTCATTATATGTAGAATAAATAATAACGGTAATGCTCTTATAACGCTGGCTGCTCTTAAGATAATGAAGCGCCTGCTTGCCATTCATCTTGGGCATATTATGATCCAGAATGATAAGATTGGGAAGAGCGCTGTCCTCATGGATGCGGTTCAGAAAATCAATGACCTCCAGGCCATTCTCCACCACATCAAGCGCCGCATTCGTACGCCCAAGCTGATCAAATACCTGCGTAAAGATCAAACGGTCATCCCCGTCATCATCTGCTAATAAGATTTTTCTTCTCACCATAACTAAAGTCTTTTAGTTAGCTCATCCCTGGGTTTCTTCCGTTTGCTTTACAGGCAAAATAATGGTAAAGATAGCCCCGTCTCCATCAAAGCTGTCAGCTGTGATCAGTCCTTTATGCTTATCGATGATTTTCTTCGTGATAGCGAGCCCTATGCCGCTACCCTCGAATTTGTCTTTGGAGTGCAGGCGTTGAAACAGTGTAAAGATGGTATTTTTAAACTGTTCATCAAAGCCAATTCCGTTGTCTTTAACGGTTATTCTGCAAAAAGGCCCCTTTTCTATGGCAACACTGTTAAACGATCTGTCTCGTATATAACAAACATCAATATCTATAACAGGCTGTTTGCCGGGATGTACAAACTTTAAAGAGTTACTGATGAGATTTTGAAAAACCTGCCTTATCTGGCCCGGAATTACTTCTATCGTTGGCAACGGACGAATAATATTCACCGCCGCATTCTTTTCAAGGATCGTGATCTCCAGATCATCGAGAATAGCCTCTATAATAGTGTTCAGATTCGTAGCCTCAAAATGATAACTGCTGGCAGAAAGACGGGAGAAATTGAGTATATCAGTAATAAGCGACCGCATTCTGACCGAAGCATTCAACACCCTGTCAAGGTAATCCTTGGCACTGTCGTCAAGCTCACCGGCATACCTGTCCCTTATAAGCTTGCTGAACATATGGATCTTCCGCAACGGCTCCTGCAGGTCATGAGAAGCCACCGAAGCAAATTGCTGCAGGTCATTATTACTGTTTTCTAGCTCCACATTCGTTTTCTTCAACTCTGCCGTACGCTGGTTCACCTTCTGTTCCAATACCTCGTTCACCACTTTCTGCTCATGTATATCCGTGCAGGTGATCACCCAGTCCTCTATACGTTTGTGATTGTCTTTCCGCGACTTCGCGCTCAGCAGGTTCCAGTGATAACTGCCGTCAGCAAGACGTAAGCGTATCTCCAGACTGAAATCGCCACCCGTAATATTGCCGATATCCCACTCCCTGTTCAATGCCGAAAGATCTTCGTTATGAATACACTGCATCCACCTTCCCTGGAGCGCCGCTTCCGAAGGTATGCCCGTATAAACTTCAAACTGGCTGTTCACAAACTCCACTTCCTTATCGGCATTGGCCGTTAAAATAACAAGCGGCATCGACTCCGCCATGAACTTACGGCGCGCAATATTATTCGCAAGCTCCTCCTCGGCAATCTTCAGATCCGTAACATCAAGCATCGACCCCAGCATACGGTAAGGCGTATTAAACTCATCATGTAATACATACGCCCTGTCAAGAATATACGCATATTCCCCGTCAGCCTTCCTGAAACGGTATTCCGCCGACCACTGGTTTTCACTGCTGTTGATGGCCGCATAAACACTCTTGCTTACAGCCGCCTGCTCATCCGGATGTATATTGTTAAGCCAGAAAGCACGCGTATAATTCCCCTCCGGGTAACCAAACATCGCAAAGAAAGAATCACTCCACCAAACATTATTGTTCACAAAATCCCAGTCCCATATCGCATCATTGGTAGCCTGCGATACCAGCCGGAAACGCTCCTCACTTGCCGACAACTCGCGCGTACGCTCCACCACCTTGTTCTCAAGATCGGCATTCAGCTTCTTAAGATGCTCTTTAACCGTAATAAGCTCATTGAAGTTCTTCCGCAGCTTCTGCTCCGCCTGCTTCTTGCCGCTTACATCCGCATAGGTTGCTACCAGCCCGTCCATCATCTTCACCGCAGTAACCTCGTACCACACATTGGTATCCGCAACATATACATCCTCATGAAGCGATACATCCTGCTGCACCACCTTCACAAACTTCTCGTATAAACCACCCGCCGCAAGTATGCCCGCTTCTTTCTTGAACGACTTCCCTATAAAATCGCCCTGCTCCTGGTCAAGAAATTCCTGCGTGGCATGATTGGCTGTATGAAAAACAAAATCAACTATCTTATGATCAGCATCGCGCACCGTCTTGAACGCGATAATCGCATTGCGGCTTGAATTGAAAATGCCACGGATGATATTGTTCAGATCAGTTATGGCAGTAACATCTACAAAAGCAATAATAACACCTCCCCTGTTGCCATCCTGCTTCAGGTAAGGCATCATACGTATAAGCAGGTTCTTACCATTCAGCAGTTGTACCTCCTTTTCAACAGTGATCCCCTTGGCCATCACCATATGCGCATCCTTTACCAGGTCATCATACCTGATATTGGTCGATATATGACTGATCGGCCGCCCAATATCCGTCTCTATAAAATTGATCATACGCACCGAAGCAGGATTGAACTTCCTGATCAGCAACGCCTCATCCAAAAACACCTGCCCTATATCCGAACTCCTGAAATAATTATTAAGATCATCGTTCAGCTCAATCAGCTCCTTGATCTTGAGCTGATGCTCCGTATTAAGGGTATGCAATTCTTCATTCAAAGACTGCAGCTCTTCATTGCTCGACTGTAACTCTTCATTGGCCGACAATAGCTCTTCATTACTGGATTGTAACTCCTCATTGGCAGTTTCCAAACCCTCCACCGCCATCTGCAGGCTTAACTTCGTTTCCTGTAATTCCGCTTCCAGGTCGGCAACATATTCTCCATGCAGCACAGAACTGTCAGGCTGCGGCAACTGTACATCCTGCCCGCCATTATCATCATGCGATGCAATGCCAAGCACAACCAATGTATAAGGCTTGTCATTACCCGCAGGCTTTATCACCGCATTAAGCGACATCGGTTTGCCCTTCTGGCGAAACTTGATATGCTTAAGCACCACCTTCGACTCCTTACGCCAGGCATCCTTGATCGCTATATTAAGCGTCACCGACAACTCCTGCGGCAGCATCTTCAGCAGGTTCAGCTTTAAACTCTTCTTGGGAAGACTTAGCAGGCTCTCGAAATTACCCGCTGTCTCTTTTATCTCATACTGACTGTCAATGTAAAACGCAGCATAGTCAAGCTCCTCAGCCATGGCCGCCTGGAAATCATCTGCAAGCCCCGACCTGCTCTTTACCACGTCCCTGCTGCTGCGCTGCTGCTTAACATTATCCTGGAGCGGGCTCTGCTGCAGGCTTTGGTAAAGCATATTGCCATTATAGCGCGACGCCCCGGTCTTACGATAGATCTTCCATTTACCACTTATCTCCGTCACCGCATCCTTGATACCGGCAACACTTTCACTGGCGCCAAGCAGCAAATAACCATTTTGCTTAAGCGAAAAAACCAAAACAGACAGCACCTTCTGCTGTAATACCGCATCCATATAAATGAGCATATTACGGCAGCTCGCAAAATCATTCTTTATGAAAGGCGGGTCTTTAATAATATTATGCCGCGCAAATACGATCTGCTTGCGCAGGCGCGGGATAATAGTATAACCGGAATGATCTCTTATAAAATAGCGCGAAAGTGTCGCCGCCTGAATATCCTTTTCAATACTAAAAGGATACTTGCCACGGGCCGCTATTTCAATATGCGACTCGTCCATATCGGTGGCAAAGATCTTGACCTCTACATCCAGCTGCTTTTCCTGTAAATGTTTATCAAACAAAATGGCCACAGAATAAGCCTCTTCGCCCGTACTGCAGGCCGCAATCCATATCTTGATCGTATCCCCCGTTTTCTTGCCTTCCACAATAGCAGGAACGATCTTCTGCTCCAGTATCTCGTAAGCAGGCGTGTCCCTGAAAAACCGGGTAACTCCTATCAGGAAATCCTTGCCCAGTTGTTTTACCTCCTCAGGGTTCTCTTTCAGAAAACCGATATAATCTGCAAGTTTGGTAAAACTATGCTGCGCCATCCGGCGCGAAATACGGCGGATGATGGTAGGCGTTTTATAATAATGAAAATCCTGCCCCCTTTCATGATGAATAAGATTGAAAATCTCTTCCAGCTGCGCATCATCAACCTCTTCCTTATTCAGCAGGTCTAAAGGCTGCCCCTTTATATAACTGAACATGGCCTGCGGCATGGCAGGCGGCGTAAGCACCAGGTCCGCATTACCCGAAGAGATCGCACTATTGGGCATACCATCAAAACGCGCAGATCCAGGCTCCTGAACTATCACCATGCCCCCCTGCGCCTTAATGGCTTCAATACCACGGGTGCCGTCAGTTCCTGTACCGGAAAGAATAATAGCGATAGCCTTATCCCCCTTCTCCTCTGCCAACGTATATAAAAAGGTGTCTATAGCCGTATTTGGCGCTTTAATATGTGCCTTTTCAGCCAGTATAAGCTTGCTGCGCCTTATCGTCATCACCTTGTTGTTCGGGATAACGTAAATGCAGTTCTTCTGAACGACCATCTCATTCTCAGCTTCAAAGACTTTCATATGGGTATGTCTCGAAACCAGGTCAACCAGCAGACTTTTATAATCCGGCGAAAGATGCTGAATAATAACAAAGGAAATGTTCGTCGACTCGGGCATATGGTCAAAGAATTCATGGATGGCCTCTAACCCACCTGCCGACGCACCTATAGCAACAATAAAATGTTTATCGGTTAATTTACTCACTTCTTCCTGGTACTATATTCATAAATGAAGCTGCGGATATTTTCAGCTGCTTTAATTTCTTCCTCTCTCCACGGCAGCGACGTCTGCCGCACCGTTTGCTGCCATAATGAAAACGAAAACCGCGGATGATATGTTTTATTATCTCCTTCAAAACGGATAGCCTCATTAGGATTCCCGCCCCAGTTCACGGTATGTATCACCTCAGGACGGAATACCGCCAGGTACGCATCTTCGCTTTCTCCCAAAGGAATAACAAGCAAACCACTTCCAATGTTGGCATAAGAAGCAGCATGCTCATTAACAGCCGCTAGATTATTTTCATGAAAAACCTCCTGCTGCTTCTTGGCGCTAAGCCACATCGCCAGGTCGGCAAGCTCATCCCGGGCAGGCACCTCACCCACCGAAACAATCCGCTCGTCCTGTATAAACGCAGCCCCGCCCGCACGAAACAGGCTTAATATATTGCTCCCGTTTGCCACAAAGGCATCCGCCAGCTTAGAATTATTATAAATAGCTTCAATAAAATTCAACCGCTTACTGTTAATAGATGTATCAAACGCCAGCTGCTCCTTGTGCAGCAACGAAGCGATCTTTGTCGATAGCACGTTCGATAACAACTCAAACACCGCACACTCCTGGTAGCTCATAGGCTTCGCCGTACGGTGATGACAGGCTATTAACCCCCAGAGCGTATCGTTATGAATAATACGGGTCGACATAGAAGCAATCACTCCCATATTCTTCAGGTATTCAAGATGCACAGCCGCTACACCACGCACGTTACAATCCGATAGATCCACGAAAGAATGCGTGAGCGGATTAATGACCGGGTATAACTTTTCAGGCTTATAAAGCCTGTCGGGAATAAACCGGTAAGGGTTCTTAAGATACAACGCACGCGCCTGCTTCGGAATATCCGATGCGGGGAAAGTGAACCCCATATACGACTCCATCCCCTCTTCCATTTCCTCCGCAACAACATTCCCGTTCCACTGCGCATCAAACTGGTAAACCATCACCTTATCAAAACCAGAGATCTTTTTCAGCTCCTGCGCAGCAATCCTGCATATCTCACGCGTGGTCTCAGCCAGGTCTATCGCAGCCATCGCATATTTGATGTCCTGGTAAACATCCACAAAAGGCGTTTCCGAAGTCTGCCCCATCGTAGCCAGTTCCAGCTCAAGTAAAAGATAACGCTCCCGGGCATGAATAATGGAAAGCACCTTTACGCCATTAATAGTAAGCAGCACAGGTATCTTATCACGGATCTTCTTTTCAAATTTGCTTTTTAGCGTAGCAGCAGATCGCTCATCAAGATACTCCGCTAATGAATGCTGCACCAGCTCCTGCGCCGTGATCTCAAAGATCTGCGGAACGTTTTCACTCGCCTGCACTATATTCAAACTCTCCTGCTCCAATACCAGCAACACGCCATAAGGCTGGATTACATTTATATGATGGATCGGAAGGCTTCCACAAAAGGTTGAATCGTAATTATTCGTATTAATATTCATGTCGAAGGATCACTGGGCTTTTAAATTGCATATTGCGTAAAGCATAGATTGTGCCGGCTAAATACGGTAATTTCCTATAAGACGGATGGGGGAAATATTTTCCCACCCTGCCAAACATACGTATGGCCCTTACTTTCAGCATAACAACACATGCTTTTTGTTTAATAATTTGGTTTAACCGAAACAGGGCTGGCTTATAACAGGGGACTATAAACAATAAAATTAGCTGATAACCAGTGAATAGCAAAAATCAAAACTCAGTTATATTGCTATAACACGTACCTTTTACATTCAAGAAATGCGCAACATGAAAAGCCTTGTTCTCCTTTTTGCCACTACACTGCTATTATTATCCGGCTTAAAAAGCCAGGAATCTTCTAACATTTCATTAATTCCACAACCAGTGTCGGTTGCCCGGGGTACAGGCTTTTACCAGCTGAAAGATCCTCTTATTATCAGCGCCCCTCCGCAAAACGACTCGGTAAAATTCGTAGCCAACTTTTTAAGCAACCGGCTCGTCAATACAAAAGGAGGCTGGGTATCCACTGAATTTTCAGAATCCGCCGGCAAGGCACCTATCCGCCTCCAACTGCTTCCCAAAGAAGATAACGAAATCGGAAAAGAAGGTTACCACCTTTCCGTTTCAGAAGAAAACGGCGTGTTAATCACCGCCAATACCTCAACAGGTCTTTTCTATGGCGTACAAACGCTCCTGCAGTTATTACCCACAGCTGCCGCCGGCCATACGGTAGTCGAAGGCGTACAATGGCAGATCCCCGCCGTTACCATCAAAGACTACCCACGCTTCAAATGGAGAGGTATGCTCATGGACGTAGCACGTCACTTCTTCACCAAAGAACAGGTGAAACAGTTCATCGATAACATGGCCACCTTCAAATTCAACATGCTGCACCTGCACCTGAGCGATGACCAGGCATGGCGTGTCGAAATTAAACGCCTGCCACGCCTCACGGAAGTAGGCGCCTGGCGCGCAGAACGCACCGGCAGATGGGGCGAATTCACCAAACCATCACCCGACGAACCCAAAACCTACGGCGGCTTCTATACTCACGACGACATAAAAGAACTCGTAAAATATGCAGCAGAAAGAAACGTGACCATCCTCCCCGAAATAGATGTCCCCGGCCATAGCCTCGCCGCCATAGCCGCCTACCCCAACCTCACCTGTACACCCGGTACCTACCAGGTTAGCTCCGGTGAACGTATCATGGTTTGGGATAAAGGCACCTTCTACGCCCTACAGGATAATAACCTCTGCCCCATCAACGAAAGGGTTTACTCCTTTCTCGATACAGTATTCACCGAAATAGCAGAATTATTCCCGTTCCAGTATATCCACATGGGTGGCGACGAATGCTACAAAGGCTTCTGGGAAAAAAACAAACAAGTACAGGCATTCATGAAAAAGCAGGGATTGAAAGATGCCAATGAATTACAAAGCTATTTCGTAAAACGCGTGGAAAAGATCATCCAGTCAAAAGGAAAACGCCTCATGGGCTGGGACGAGATCCTGCACGGCGGCCTGCCCCCCGATGCTACAGTAATGAGCTGGCAGGGAATGAAAGGTGGCATCGAAGCAGCCAAACAAGGACACCAGGTTGTAATGTCCCCCAATAGCTACGCTTATCTCGACCTCTACCAGGGCGACCCCATTGCCGAACCCCCAACCTATTCCATGGTTCGCCTAAGCAAAGCATACGAATTCGATCCCATGCCACCCGGCGTAGACTCATCACTCATCTTGGGCGGTCAATGTAACCTATGGGCCGAACGCCTGCATACCATGCGCCACGCAGAATATATGCTCTGGCCCCGTGCACTGGCTATCTCGGAAAGCATATGGAGCCAGCCCGCAGCCAAAAACTGGAACAGCTTTATAAGCAAAGTGGAACATCAGTTCAACCGCTTCGACGCCGCATCCATCAACTACTCACGCAGTATGTACGACCCCATCTTCAAAGCCGGTAAGGATAGCAACGACTCTTTACAAATAACGCTCTCAACAGAAATAGAAGGACTCGACATTTTCTACAGCTTCGATGAAATGTTTCCCGACCAGTTCTATCCTAAATACACAACCCCGCTAAGCGTCCCCAAAGGAGCAGCCAACCTCAGGGTAGTCACCTACCGCAACGGCAAACCAGTGGGTAAACAAATAAAAATGCCTGTAATTGAATTGAAGAAACGCGCCGGTATCAAAGTGAAGGAAACGCCTTAAGCCTGGGTAAAAGGCCTAGGCTTTGCCCTCCCACTCAGCATAAAACTGCTCCAGAAAGCGCTCCATGAACAAATGCCTTTCACAAGCCATAGCCTTCCCGGTAGCAGTATTCATTTTGTCTTTAAGCAACAGCAGCTTCTCATAAAAATGATTGATGGTGGGCGCTGTGCTCTGTTTATACTGCTCTTTGGTCATATGAAGCGCCGGCGCAATAGCCGGGTCGTAAATAGCCCTGTTTTTAAACCCACCGTAATTGAAAGCCCTGGCAATACCAATGGCCCCGATAGCATCAAGACGGTCAGCATCCTGCACAATCCCCAGCTCAGGCGTATAAAAATCAGCCTGGCTTTCATTGCTAAGCTGGCCCTTACCCTGCCCTTTAAAATGGTTTCCCCCCTTGAAAGAAATATGCTGAACAATGTTCACCACCTGCCCTATGATAGCGGCAGGCAGGTCAAGTGTCTCCAGAAAAAAACGGGCTTTAATTGGGCCAATAGCCTCATCGCCATTATGAAATTTCGCGTCGGCAATATCATGCAAAAGAGCCCCCAGCTCAACAACCAGTAAGTTTACCCCGCTTCCATCCCCGGCCGGCTCGGGAAGCCTCGCACTTTCACCTTCCGCAATTGCACGCGCCGTTTGCCACACCCGGTAAATATGAAACCAGTCATGGCCGGATTCCGCACCCGCCAGTGCCTGTTGTACATAGGCTGCTGTAGTCTCTATTATCTTTTCCTCTTGGGATAATTCCATGGGTATCGTTTCTGCAAATGTAGGCATTCAATCATTTTGCTCATTTTTTTATCATTGCTATATTTTTTAGTATTTTTATCTCCCATGTGTGATAGAATATTAGAGAAGCTGGCCATTTTAGCCGATGCAGCCAAGTACGATGTCAGCTGTTCTTCCAGCGGCAGCGACCGTAAAAACAACAACCAGGGATTGGGCAATGGCCATAAATCCGGCATCTGCCATGCCTATACCGCAGATGGCCGCTGCGTATCGTTACTAAAGATCTTACTAACCAACCATTGCATTTATAATTGCGCCTATTGTGTCAGCCGTAGCAGTAACGATATCAAACGCGCTGCCTTCACAGTCCAGGAAGTGGTAGACCTCACCATCCAGTTTTACCGCCGCAACTATATCGAAGGCCTGTTCCTAAGTTCAGGCATCTTCAGAGACCCCGATTATACAATGGAACGGCTTGTCCGGATCGCAAAAAAACTGCGTACAGAACACCGCTTCAATGGATACATCCACCTGAAAGCCATCCCCGGAGCCAGCGAATCCCTGCTGCGCGAAGCCGGACTGTATGCCGATCGCTTAAGCATTAACGTAGAAATGCCCACAGAACAAAGCCTGCAGCTGCTGGCGCCCGAAAAAAAACGGACCGACATGCTGCACCCCATGAAATACCTATCCAACGAAATCACCCAGTACCAGCACGATAAAAAGATCTTCAAAAAAACACCGCTGTTCGCCCCGGCAGGCCAAAGCACACAAATGGTCATCGGCGCTACACCCGAAAACGATATGCAGATCCTGTTCATGTCACACTACTTCTATCAGAAAATGCAATTGAAACGGGTCTATTATTCAGGTTATATCCCCATCAGCTACGACAACCGCCTGCCCGCAATAGGCACACCCGTGCCCATGATCCGCGAACATCGTTTATACCAGGCCGACTGGCTCATGCGGTTTTATGGCTTTGGAGTTGAAGAGATTGTAAACCCCGATTACCCGCTGCTGGATATGGATATAGATCCGAAATTAAGCTGGGCTCTACGCAACCTCCATTTATTTCCCGTAGATATAAACAAAGCAGACCTCTCACTCTTATTACGGGTACCAGGCATAGGCGTTTCGTCAGCACAGAAAATAGTAGCGGCACGGCGCTTCCATACTTTACACTACGAACATTTAAAAAAGATAGGCATCAGTTTCAGCACAGCGCGGTATTTCATTACCACTAAAGCCGATGGCTTCAGGGAAAGAGACCTTACCCCTATGCAAATAAAACAACAGCTGTTAACCATACAGCGAAGCAAGTACCGCCCCAACTTTTCCCCACAGCTTCAACTCTTCTAAGTAATGCAGTTACTCGTTTACGATGGCAGCTTCGCCGGCATCCTTTGCGCCGTCTTCGACGTATTTGAATACAAATTCAAAGAGGTAAGACTTGTTCTTGCCAACACGCAAAGTGGCCTCTTGTTTGGCCGGGAACATACCGTTATCACCGATGAAACAAAAGCCGCACGTGTATTTACAGGTTTAAGCAAGCGCATATCGGCAAGAGCATTAACACAGCTGCGGTTAGCCTACCTGTCCGAACAGGCAGATATCGCCGGTATACTGGTACATTACATGCAGTACGCCTTCACCTCACCAACTTCGGTAGAAACAGATTTTAGCCACCCCGCCGTATTATCAGTCGCTCAGGTAGCACGAAAAGTAAACCGTGAAAAACACCGCATGGAAGCCTTCATCCGCTTTCAGCTTACAACAGACCAGATCTATTATGCAGTGATAGAGCCCGACTTTAATGTACTTCCCGTCATTGCAAATCATTTTAAAGAACGGTTTGCCGATCAGGATTGGCTGATCTATGATGCCCGGCGCAAATATGGCCTTCATTATAACAGGCAGGAGTTAACCGTTGCCACCATTACATTTGAAGGCCCGGTGCAGGCAAAAAACAGCAGCGCAGTATACGATGCATCAGAAACCCTGTACCAGGAATTATGGCGGCGTTATTTCAATAAAACCAATATAGAAGCCAGGAAGAATACACGCTTACATATCAGGCACATGCCCCTGCGATACTGGAAATACCTCGTAGAAAAGCAGCCCGTGCGTTCATAGGTTAGCAATAAATGCTATAGCACATAATGTACACAGGCGCCAGCAACCAGGCGGCAGCTTGTTATTCACATCACATATAGGGCTTCAGTTGCTTATGCCATATGTCGTAACCACTGCTTAGCATATGAAGATTATCTTTCTTGAACAACCCCGGCATAGGTTTGCCATCCTTCCCCAGCATGGGTTTAAATACATCCACAAAAGTCCATTTCGAATACTTTTGCGATGCTATGAACCGCGCAACCAGGTTATTGAACTTTATAGTTTCAGCACTGAACTTCTCACGGCTGGGACTTGGCTTGGCAGATATAAAATAGAACTGGGTTGCCGGCAAACTATCATTCATCAGCGCAAACACCCGCTTAAAAGTATGGAATACCGAATCGGCTTTAATACCCGAAGCAATATCATTTTCACCCGCATACAAGAATACTTTCGAAGGCTTATAGGGGAAGATGATCCTCGAAGCATATAACGGAATTTCGTAAAGATGACCGCCGCCAAAACCACGGCGAAAAGTAGCATAGTCCCTGAAACGCGTTTCAAAATCGTCCCAGAGCCTGATAGAAGAACTGCCGGTAAACAATAGCTGCCCTTTCTTGGGAAAGCTGATACTATCCTGTCGCTCAAATGCCCTGATCTCCTTTTCATGATGCCCTTGCTGGGCGTTGGCAGTAACCAGGAAACAACACGTGAACAGTAGCAGGAAATAATTTTTCATATGTCTTATTTTCCCATGAAGTTACTTTAGTTTTTTCCATTGCCAGGAGGCCCTCAGGCTGGAAACAAAATCATAGAACCGCCGCAACGCTTCTGCCCCCCTGGCCCCATAATCATTGGATCTTCTTCACCATTAAGCGCCTTAAGAAGCTTGGCTGCAGATATACGAGTACCGCAACCCTTAAAAGATAAGATTATTGAATACTCGATTTAATTATTAATAGGTCTGTGATCATCATACAAACAAAGCATCCAGCGATAGCAGCACAATCTCCGCTCCCTCAAACCCCGTTACCAATTACAGGCGTAGCCCTTGGCTATTTCAGCACCTATTCCCCACAAAGCAAACGGTACATTGTAAAATAATTCAATTGTCACAAAAGCCTGTTCCCAGGCCGCTATCGCCCTATGCCTGTGGCCTACAGCCCGTTCCGTATATAACTGGTAGAATTGTTACAAAATGTTTATTTCCTGTCGTCGTAATTCATGATCCCCTTTTCCGCAGCGTAACTTTTTAGCTGCTCCAGGCGAAAACGACTCCAGTTATCCCTTTCCTCGTTACTGATAGAGCTGCGGAAGCACGTCGTTGCACAGTTAGGCGTTTCATGCAATTTGATGGAATGGAGACGCAGATCCTGGTATTCAAGGAAAAGCGCGTCTATGGCCAGGAAAAGCTCTTTTGCCACATTTTCAACAGAAGGGTTGCAATATTCACCTTCGCCGTTGAGGCTCATGAGCCAGCGCCTGCTTTTGGTAGCGTCGGCCGCTTTAATGAGTTCCACATCCTTCGGATTGAGTATAACACCATGATCGAGCGTATCTTCTATCCACTGCACCCCTACCCTCTTAATTTCCTTGAAATCAATGGCATAACCTATTTGTTCCATAGCGCCGAATTCAAAGATCAGGTCATAGAGATAAGTGTGGCCATGGATGCTGAAACACTTCGTTTTTTCATTCATAATCCGGTGCCCGGCGTCGAAGGAGCCCTTTCTTTCAATCAATTGTATACCCATCACAAAGCGGTTAAAAGTAGATCCCGGTTCGAGATAACCGGAATTTAACCGCAAAGGTAATATTTTACACCGAAGCACGCCAGTGAGTAAAATCACCCCCAGAAACCGTTTCTACCAACGCTCATATACACACACTCCGCCTAAAGCTGCCTCCCGGTAGTTAAGCTGTCAAAAGAGGCACACCCAAAAACCGCAAAACCAGGCCAGCATTTAACATTATTTCTCACATTTAACAATGTTAATTATCTTTACCGGCGTTTAAAGCACAGATATGAAGCATAAAGAATTGCAGGGACAGCGGATGCGAGGCTATTTCCTGGAGGCAACAAAGGAGCTGCTGAAGTCCGAAGGACTACAAAGCATCAGCGTAAGAAGCATCGCAGATAAGGCAGGGTATTCCTACGCAACCATGTACAGCTATTTCAAAGACGTGAACGACCTCGTCTTCCTCTGTGTCCAGTCGTTTTATGAAGAATGCAAACAGGAGGTAAGACAATCCCTACGCAAAAAAGAAAAAGGCATAAAAAGTCTTAAGGCCGCAATCCGCGCCTATGCCGACTATTTCATCCAGTATCCCGGCATCTTTGAATTGTTCTTCCTCGAGCGCACAGGCGGTTCAAAAGAGCAGAAAGAGATCGCACAATTGATCAGCGCTTCACTCGACACCATCTGCGAAGAAGACTGGAACCACTGTCTCAGCAAAGGAGTAATAGAGGCAGCAACTATTGAACAGCTGAAAACCCAGGTCCGTTACACCGTGTACGGCTTATTGCTGTTATACCTGAACCGGAAAACGCCCGCATCTTATACCGAATTCATAAGCACCCTTACACGCCAGGTGGATACGATACTCGACGGTACAGCCAAAGCAATTCCGGCCCCACCTGCTGAAAGCGGCAGCACCGTTCAAAATGCACTTATTGCAATTAACGTAAAAAAGGTAAACAAACATGAGTAACAAAAAAGAGCTGAAAGAACAATACAAACAAATGAAGTTCAGGATGGGCATATTCCAGGTAAGGAACAAAACAACCGGCAAGATCTATGTGGCATCAAGCATAAACCTCGATGCTATATGGAACCGCCACAGAACACAGCTAAGATTCGGCGCCCACCCGGTCAAAGCACTTCAGCACGACTGGAACACCTATGGCGAAGAGCAGTTCTCCTATGAAATACTCTCCATACTCGAGCAAAAAGACGAAGACACCCACGATCCCAAACGCGAACTCAAAGAACTGGAACGCATGTACCTGGAAGAACTAAAACCTTATGGCAACCGGGGCTATAATAGGGAATAAGGCCGCTGGCCCTATCCCTGTTAGCAATCTTATATTACCACTTGCCCCCTAAGCCATACCGGCAGAAATCCATCTCCGCCACCTCTCCTCTCCGCCCCTAACGTTGCCGTCTGCTCCTTAACGCGCCTGCTAAATACATAAACAAATAAAATATTTGTTTTCCCGTAACAATCTGTCAAAAAAACTTTTATAATATTACCCTACATAATCAGGAATGTGTCGCAATCAGTTGTTTGACACAATAGTCATGTGTACTGCAACCAATTGTTTAACATAACCAGTTGTGTAGCGCTGTCAGCTTATCCCCCGTTTTTTGTAAGACAGATTTTTTAACCCATATAGGTTTACTATGCTTGTCAGGAAGCCTATATCATGCAAAACCCTTTATCTATGGATTTCAAAGACACAATCAAGCAACTTGCCGAACGCATTCTAAAACACAAAGAGTTAGTACATACCGAAGAGGCCACGAAGCATTCATTCGTTATGCCTTTTTTACAGGCATTAGGTTACGATGTTTTTAATCCAATGGAAGTAGTCCCCGAGTTCATTGCCGACCTGGGCATCAAAAAAGGAGAGAAAGTAGACTATGCGATCGTAAAAGATGGTCAACCCATTATACTCGTTGAGTGTAAACATTGGTCGGCAAGCCTTGATCCGCACAATTCCCAGTTGTTCCGCTATTTCCATACCACC
Organism: Filimonas effusa; assembly: GCF_004118675.1. Taxonomy (NCBI): domain Bacteria; kingdom Pseudomonadati; phylum Bacteroidota; class Chitinophagia; order Chitinophagales; family Chitinophagaceae; genus Filimonas; species Filimonas effusa. The sequence continues at coordinate 1,419,490 of NZ_SDHZ01000002.1, forward strand.
AAAGCAAAATTCTCCATCCTTACCAACGGATTTGAATCCCGGTTCTACACAGATCTGGATGAGCAGAACAAAATGGACGAGAAACCCTTCTTCATATTCGATGTTAACGACATCCGCGATAACCAGCTGGAAGAGCTAAAGAAGTTTCACAAAACCTATTTCGATTCAGAGACAATCGTATCCACAGCCAGCGAGTTAAAATACGTAGGGCAGTTAAAGACATTACTACAGGGAGAACTTAACAATCCAACACAGGATTTTGTAAGGCATTTTGCAAAGCAGGTTTACACAGCCGGCATTCTCACACAACGGGTAATGGATCAGTTTACCCAGCTAACAAAGAAATCATTTCAATACTATATCAACGACCTGATTACAGAGCGCCTGAAATCAGCCTTACACAAAGAAGAAACAGAGCAGGTAGTCATTTCCGCCCCGGAAGCCGCAGCAGAGGAAAACAAGATCATCACAACACAGGAGGAGTTGGATTCATTTCAAATTGTAAGATCCATTCTGCGTCAGCACGTGCCGGTACAAAAGATCTCTCACCGCGATGCGCAATCATACTTCGCCATCTTATTTGAAGACAACAACCGCAAGCCCATTTGCCGGATGTACCTCAACGGCGGCAAAAAGTATATTGGATTATTTGACAACGAAAAGAATGAAACCAAAAAAGAAATTACCACCCTGGATGACATCTTCCTGCATGCAGACGCCTTGCTAGGAACATTAATGAACTACATGCCAAAAGTAGAGGCATAAAAAAAGCGACTTGCGCCGCTCAAAATGTTTACACAACGGAATAATCCTTATTGTGACTTACTTTCGGAATAAAGGTAAAGATTTATAATTAAAAAGGAGATTAATTCATTTAGAAATAATCTCCTGAAAGTAAACCACAACACTCATTGAACATAAAGCATTAAACATGCAACACTTAATGATCATAGAGTCTTTTAAGAAAAGATGGATGCAAGTGATCCTCCTTTGGAGGGAGAACCCGACAGATTGGCGCCTGAGCAAATTGGTAGCGACCCAAAATCTTGTTTCCAAGTCAAATATAGAACAATTATTGTTCAATGAGTAAAAATATACTTTTTATACTTAAAATTGCCAGATGAACAGAATTCTCGGATTAGACCTCGGCACCAACTCTATCGGCTGGGCGTTGATTGAGCAGGATTTCCAGAACAAATATGGTAAAATACTAGGCATGGGTACCCGCGTGATACCAATGTCACAGGATATATTAGGCGAATTTGGTAAGGGAAATTCCGTCTCTCAAACAAAAGACCGAACCCAGTTCAGAAGCACAAGAAGACTAAGAGAACGATATCTTTTAAGGAGAGAACGCTTGCATAGGGTATTAAATATATTGAACTTCCTGCCCCAACACTACGCATCAAGCATCGACTTTGAAAAGCGCCTGGGCAAATTCATAGCTGAAACAGAACCTAAGATTGCCTACAAAAACAGCTGGGATGAACAAAAAAACAAAAAGAACTATGAATTCATATTCAAAGATGCCTTCGGCGAAATGCTTGAAGATTTCAGACAACATCAGCCACTATTACTGGTAGATGAAAAAGGGCAACCTCGCCTGGTCCCCTATGACTGGACAATCTATTATCTGCGGAAAAAAGCATTGACCAGGAAAATAGAAAAAGAAGCATTAGCCTGGATACTACTCAACTTCAATCAGAAAAGAGGTTATTACCAGCTTCGCGGAGAAGAGGAAGAAGAGAATACCAGCAAGTCGGTTGAATTTCATTCACTGAAGGTCATAGAGGTAATTGCAGATGAAACGCAAAAAGGCAAGGCAGATACCTGGTACACCCTACTACTGGAGAACGGCTGGAAATACAGGCGCTCAAGCAAAACACCCTTATTTGACTGGAAAAACAAAGTCAGAGATTTTATTGTCACCACCGAATTAAATGACGATGGTTCTGTAAAAACCGATAAAGAAGGAAATGAGAAAAGAAGTTTCCGCGCTCCCGGTGAAGACGACTGGACGCTATTGAAAAAGAAAACAGAACAGGAAATCGCGAAATCGAAGCATACCGTTGGTGAATTTATTTATGACGCCTTACTTAAGAATCCTCAACAAAAGATCAAAGGAAAACTGGTACGTACAATAGAACGAAAGTTTTATAAAGACGAACTAAGACAAATCCTGCAAAAACAAAAGGAATTTCATCCGGAGTTACAGAATGAGGAACTGTATAGCGATTGCATCCGGGAACTCTATCGCAACAACGAAGGGCATCGGGAATTATTAAACAGCAAAGAGTTCGTCCACCTGTTCCTGGACGATATCATCTTCTATCAACGTCCATTGCGAAGCCAGAAATCATCTATTGGCAACTGTACGCTGGAGCCAGCCATCACCTACCTTGATAAAGGAGTAGAAAAAGAGAAACGTTTAAAAGCAACTCCAAAGTCCAATCCTTACTACCAGGAATTCCGCCTGTGGCAATGGATCTGCAATCTTTCTATTTACAAAAAAGAGAATGACAGCAACGTAACAACTGATTTTCTAAGCAGCCCGGAAGATGCAGAAAGACTGTTCGATTTTTTAAACAACAGAAAAAACATAGAGCAAAAAACACTGCTCAAATATTTCCTCGAACAGAAGGGATTCAAAGGCAAGCTACTTGCTGCGGAAACAGAAAAATTTCGCTGGAACTATGTAGAAGATAAAGATTACCCCTGTAATGAAACCGCAGCCCTGATAAATTCAAGGTTGGAAAAAATAGAAGGAGTCAATCCTGGATTTCTTACCAGGGAAATCATGCAGCAGCTATGGCATATCATTTATTCAGTTACTGATAAAATAGACTATGAAAAGGCACTTAAAACCTTTGCTCAAAAGCACCTGTTGCCTGAATCGGGATTTGTAGAATCATTCAGGAAGTTTCCCCCCTTTAAGAGCGAATATGCTTCCTTTTCAGAAAAAGCCATCAAAAAGCTGTTGCCATTAATGCGGCTTGGAAAACACTGGTCCTGGGATAGCATTGATAAAGCATCACAACTTAGAATAGAGAAACTACTAACAGGTGAATACGATCCGGGAATCAGCGATCGCGTAAGGGAAAAGCTCAGTTCGCTCACGAAAGAAACAGACTACCAGGCCCTGCCTTTATGGATGGCCCAATACGTAGTGTATAACCGTCACTCCGAAGCAGCATCTCTCGATAAGTGGTCTTCAGTAGCAGATCTTGAAGCCTATTTGCAAGCCTTCAGGCAACATAGCTTGCGCAATCCTATTGTAGAACAGGTTATAATGGAAACACTCCGGGTTGTAAAAGACATATGGATACAATATGGCCAGGGAGCCAAAGACTTCTTCAATGAAATTCATGTTGAGCTAGGCAGGGAAATGAAGAATACAAAAGACGACAGGGAAAAAATGAGCAGGCAGGTGATAGAAAATGAGAACACCAACCTTCGTATCAAAGCATTACTGGCCGAAATGATGAACGATGGTCAAATGCAAAACATTCGCCCTTATTCACCAATGCAGCAGGAGATCCTGAAAATATACGAGGAGGGCGTTTTATTGTCCGGCATAGAAATAGATGACGATATATTAAAAATAAGCAAAACAGCACAACCTTCCCCTGCAGATCTGCGACGCTATAAGTTATGGCTGGAGCAAAAATACCGGTCGCCTTACACCGGCAATATCATTCCGCTGAATAAGCTGTTTACACCCGAATACGAAATAGAACATATCATTCCTCAAAGTCGCTACTTCGATGATAGCTTTAGTAATAAGGTAATTTGCGAAGCAGCAGTAAACAAACTAAAAGGTAATCACATAGGCTTGGCCTTTATCAAAAAGTTCCATGGGCAGAAAGTAGAGTGCGGACTCGGAACAATACCCGCAACAATTTTTGAGGTAGCGGCATATGAAGAATTTGTAAAGCAGCACTACTCCAAAAATCGCAGCAAACGCAACAAATTATTACTGGAAGAGATCCCGGAAAAGATGATAGCCAGACAACTGAATGACACACGCTATATCAGCAAATTCATATCTTCCTTACTATCGAATATAGTACGGGCATCAGAGAACGACGATGGTGTCAATTCAAAAAACATCATTCCCGGCAACGGCAAAATCACCACCGAATTAAAGCAACACTGGGGCCTGAATGACGTTTGGAATGAACTGATCCTACCGCGCTTCGAGCGGATGAATGCATTAACGAACACATCACTATATACAGCCTGGAGCAACAATCATCAGAAGTTTTTGCCTGCGGTTCCACTGGAAGCCTCAAGGGGATTTTCAAAGAAACGGATAGATCACCGGCACCACGCAATGGATGCCCTGGTAATAGCTTGTGCAACGAGAGATCATATCAACTTACTAAATAACAAGCATGCCGATTCTCCCCAGCAGCGGTTCGATCTAAACAGAAAACTAAGAAAGTTTAAGAAGACATCGTACACACACCCACAGACCGGAGAATTGATAGAAAGAGACATTCCGGATGATTTTCTTAAACCATGGGAGAGCTTTACAACGGATGCCCGGAATAGCCTGGAAAAGATCATTGTCAGCTTTAAGCAAAACCTGCGGGTGATCAACAAAGCCACCAATCACTACGAAAAGTACATAGAAAAAGAAGAAGGGCTTGTTAAAAGCGTTCAGGTGCAGCAGGGAGTGAACTGGGCAATTAGAAAGCCCATGCACAAAGACACCGTCTTCGGCCTGGTACAATTGCGAAGAAAAAAAGAGGTTTCCTTAAGCTTAGCCCTGGATGTTATAAACGACATCACCAATAAAGCGCTTAGAAAAGAGCTTCAATCGATGGCAAAACAAGGAAAAGATAAAAAAGAGATCCTCAAGTATTTCAAAGCGGCCAACAACATATGGAAGGATATAGACATAACCCGGGTAGAAATTTTTTATCAGGAAAACGACAATGTAGCATCACGAGTATCTCTCGACGATAGCTTTGATGAAAAGCGAATTGAATCAATTACGGATACCGGCATTCAAAAGATCTTGAATAATCACCTGGCCAACTACAAGGGTCGTTTGGATGAAAAAGGAAAAGAGATAGCGCCCCCCCTACTGGCCTTCTCACCTGAAGGAGTTGAAGAGTTAAATAAAAATATCAAAGCACTTAATAAAGGAAAGGCGCATCAGCCTATTTTAAAAGTGCGTACCTATGAACCCAAAGGAAACAAATTTAATATAGGCGAAACCGGGAATAAAAAAGCCAAATATGTAGTAGCGGCCAAAGGAACCAATTTATTCTTTGCTGTCTATCAAGGCAAAGATGGCAAGCGAAATTACGAGACGGTACCTTTAAACATCACTATTGAACGCCAAAAACAAGAACTACCTCCTGTCCCCTTAGAAAATCAAAATGGCGACCCTCTTTTATTTGCTCTTTCGCCCAATGACCTTGTTTACGTCCCTTCAGCGGAGGAACGGACTGCAGAAAACAGTATCAATAATGGCAATTTTGATGCGCAACGTGTTGCCAATATCTACAAAGTAGTAAGCTTTACCAGCAATCAAATATTCTTTGTAAGGCAGGATGTGGCTACGTCTATCGTTAACAAAGCGGAGTTTTCTGCCCTGAATAAAATGGAAAGAACCATTAATGGCACAATGATAAAGGAAGTTTGCGTCAAGCTGAATATTGACAGATTGGGACATATAAAGCTTTAAAAATGATAAAACGTACTTTATATTTTGGTAGTCAAGCATACCTCAGAACAAATACTGAGCAAATGGTTATTGAATTATCAGAAAGTGGCGAGATCAAATCGGCTCCCATAGAAGATATTGGCGTACTTATATTGGATCATCAACAGATAACTATAACGCAATCCTTAATAGCGAAACTGTTAGCTAATAACGTTGCGCTTATCACCTGTGATAACACACATCATCCCGTTGGCCTTATGCTAAATCTTGATGGCCATACCCTACAAAGTCAGAAATTTCAATGCCAGGTAGAGGCCTCGGTTCCTCTAAAAAAACAATTATGGCAACAAACAGTCGAAGCCAAACTAGTTAACCAGGCAGCGGTATTAAAAGCCGAACGGATAAACAACAAATATATCCTAAACCTTGCCCAAAAAGTAAAAAGCGGCGACAGTGACAACTGCGAAGCACAGGCCGCTTCTTATTATTGGAAATATATTTTCCCCGACTTCCTCGAGTTCCGACGCGAACGCTACGGCCCACCTCCAAACAATCTCCTGAACTATGGATATGCACTTGTAAGAGCAATAGTAGCCCGGGGGCTGGTTGCAAGCGGACTACTACCAACACTAGGAATTTTTCATCGGAATCAATACAATGCCTATTGCCTCGCCGATGACATAATGGAGCCTTACCGTCCCTTCGTTGATAAAATAGTATGTCAAATCATCAGAGGCAACGGCCGGTTCCTGGAGATGACGCCTTCTATGAAAAAAATGCTTTTAGAAATTCCTGTTATGGATGTCCTTATCGATGGACAAAAAAGTCCGTTAATGAATGCAGTTCAGCGAACGACAGCAAGTTTGGCCAAATGTTTTGAGGGAAAAGGCCGAAAGATATTATACCCGGTACTGGAGTAAAATCAGCCACCGCATGTATGTTTAACCGTTTAAACGCCTATCGTATTATGTGGGTACTCGTATTCTTTGACTTGCCCACTGAAACCAAAAAAGATCGCAAGCAATATGCTCTTTTCAGGAAAAGAGTACTGGCAGACGGTTTCCAGATGTTCCAGTTCAGTATGTATATCCGCCATTGCAGCAGCCGTGAAAATGCTGACGTTCACCTGAAGAGAATCAAAAGCATTTTACCTCCCAAAGGGCATGTTGGCATCATGTGCGTTACCGATAAACAATTTGGCATGATGGAAATTTTCCGGGGCCACGATTTGGTTAACGGCCCAGAAACAATTCAACAACTTGAGCTTTTTTAAGAAAACAGGAATAAAAAAATGTATTCAACTGGCATTTTTTTATTCCTGTTTTTCCATCTAATTATTTCAATAGCAGGAACTTATAAACTTCCTGCTGTGAAAGAACTAATGTACATCATAAATTGAAAGTAAGTCACAACGAGGTCCTGAATACGACCGGCGAAGACGGGCTGTGAAAGAACTAATGTACATCATAAATTGAAAGTAAGTCACAACTAAGTCATTACACAATGAGTTAGAGCTTTTGCTGTGAAAGAACTAATGTACATCATAAATTGAAAGTAAGTCACAACCTATAACGTTTACAGAATGTGTAAAATGAAGCTGTGAAAGAACTAATGTACATCATAAATTGAAAGTAAGTCACAACTGTTCCATCGTTTACGTTTTGAAATTTCATGCTGTGAAAGAACTAATGTACATCATAAATTGAAAGTAAGTCACAACCCGCACTGGCATACCACCAGTTGATTTAGGCTGTGAAAGAACTAATGTACATCATAAATTGAAAGTAAGTCACAACGAGGAGGTAAAATTCCCTATGCGGTGTGTAGCTGTGAAAGAACTAATGTACATCATAAATTGAAAGTAAGTCACAACTTGGATGGCACACAGCATAAATGGTACTCAGCTGTGAAAGAACTAATGTACATCATAAATTGAAAGTAAGTCACAACTGAAGGACATGCCTAAACCATCGAACCCAGCTGTGAAAGAACTAATGTACATCATAAATTGAAAGTAAGTCACAACCTGCTATGGTATTGCTCATACAGCGCAGCCGCTGTGAAAGAACTAATGTACATCATAAATTGAAAGTAAGTCACAACCGAGCAAACCTTTTCTTAATTGACTTACGGCTGTGAAAGAACTAATGTACATCATAAATTGAAAGTAAGTCACAACGTGGGAACATAAGGCCTGTCTTCGGTTCTGGCTGTGAAAGAACTAATGTACATCATAAATTGAAAGTAAGTCACAACATTTTTACGGGCGTTTCTATTGTACTTGTGCTGTGAAAGAACTAATGTACATCATAAATTGAAAGTAAGTCACAACGACCAAGGTTCCAGTATCTTTGACTTTCTTGCTGTGAAAGAACTAATGTACATCATAAATTGAAAGTAAGTCACAACCCAAAGCGACATACCATTTATTATTAAAAGCTGTGAAAGAACTAATGTACATCATAAATTGAAAGTAAGTCACAACCCATATTTAACAAAAGGTGTGCAGGTATACGCTGTGAAAGAACTAATGTACATCATAAATTGAAAGTAAGTCACAACTGTCTAATGTGAACCATTTGAAGTATGCATGCTGTGAAAGAACTAATGTACATCATAAATTGAAAGTAAGTCACAACCAGCGTGACGAAGACATGGAGTTAAAAGCGGCTGTGAAAGAACTAATGTACATCATAAATTGAAAGTAAGTCACAACTAAAAGGAGCCCGCCTTATCCCTGTCCTGGGCTGTGAAAGAACTAATGTACATCATAAATTGAAAGTAAGTCACAACGCCACCCTTATCATCCAGCAGCTCTTCCTGCTGTGAAAGAACTAATGTACATCATAAATTGAAAGTAAGTCACAACAGATAGTTGTCGGGGAATATGTTCAATAACGCTGTGAAAGAACTAATGTACATCATAAATTGAAAGTAAGTCACAACCATAATGGCAAAAGCAAATTACAGCCTTTCGCTGTGAAAGAACTAATGTACATCATAAATTGAAAGTAAGTCACAACCCCATAACTCAGGCTTTGGAACTTGTAAGGGCTGTGAAAGAACTAATGTACATCATAAATTGAAAGTAAGTCACAACAAAAATTGAGATCCGAAAAAAGATACTTGGGCTGTGAAAGAACTAATGTACATCATAAATTGAAAGTAAGTCACAACGTAATGAAATGCTTGATGCAATTGACCCTGGCTGTGAAAGAACTAATGTACATCATAAATTGAAAGTAAGTCACAACATGCAGGTCGCAGGTGATGAACACGATGTGCTGTGAAAGAACTAATGTACATCATAAATTGAAAGTAAGTCACAACGGTTCCGTAAACTAATATTAACGAGTAAGTGCTGTGAAAGAACTAATGTACATCATAAATTGAAAGTAAGTCACAACAACTATAGCTTTTCCTGCCTGCAAAACACTGCTGTGAAAGAACTAATGTACATCATAAATTGAAAGTAAGTCACAACCGCTGCAATTCGCTGGCATTCATACCTAAGCTGTGAAAGAACTAATGTACATCATAAATTGAAAGTAAGTCACAACTAAATGAGAGGCAATACGTCAGGACGTGGCGCTGTGAAAGAACTAATGTACATCATAAATTGAAAGTAAGTCACAACAATAATGGGTATGTATACTGATTTTTGTAGCTGTGAAAGAACTAATGTACATCATAAATTGAAAGTAAGTCACAACCCACTTGGAATAATAGTTATTTTTCTGCAGCTGTGAAAGAACTAATGTACATCATAAATTGAAAGTAAGTCACAACTGAGCATCCTCGTTTAATTTTTCCAAGGCGCTGTGAAAGAACTAATGTACATCATAAATTGAAAGTAAGTCACAACGATGAACTTCTTTTGATCCGTCTGCGTTCGCTGTGAAAGAACTAATGTACATCATAAATTGAAAGTAAGTCACAACTAACCGTAACACCATCTCGCACCGTTACCAGCTGTGAAAGAACTAATGTACATCATAAATTGAAAGTAAGTCACAACTTATAATGGAATAAATACTTTTACAAAAAGCTGTGAAAGAACTAATGTACATCATAAATTGAAAGTAAGTCACAACTACATCTCAATGTTTCTCCCACTCATCTTGGCTGTGAAAGAACTAATGTACATCATAAATTGAAAGTAAGTCACAACGCGGCATCCTTAGGCATATGAATAGAGGGAGCTGTGAAAGAACTAATGTACATCATAAATTGAAAGTAAGTCACAACATAACAGTCGATGGGAAGCAAATGACCTTAGCTGTGAAAGAACTAATGTACATCATAAATTGAAAGTAAGTCACAACATAATAAGCAGCGTCGTGATGCTCTCGCCGCTGTGAAAGAACTAATGTACATCATAAATTGAAAGTAAGTCACAACGACAGCGAAGGTATTGGCCATTGTAAAGAAGCTGTGAAAGAACTAATGTACATCATAAATTGAAAGTAAGTCACAACAAGTGTGAACAGCTTAAAGAATGGGCTGCTGCTGTGAAAGAATTAATGTACATCATAAATTGAAAGCAAGTCACAACGTCAAAGGCTTTTTTCCTTCTCACCTACCGCCTGCGAAAAAACTAATGTACATTTTAAATTGGAAGTAAGTCGCAACTATAACCAAAGATTGCAGGATGAGTAGCAAAGCTGTGAAAGAACTAATATACATCATAAATTGAAAGTAAGTCACAACCAATCCAGGGATGTTCCCTGCGTAAACTGTCCTGCGAAGAACTAATGTACATCACAAATCGAAAGTAAGCCAGCTTTCTGTTATTTTGGAGTCCGTGAAGGAACTAATATATCGTATAAGTTAAGAAAGAACATAATACCTAAAGTCTCGAAAGAAATTAAAAACATAACATATTGCACCCAAAATAGCAAAACATACCGCATCTTTTTGCAAAAAAATCTAAACTTTAGAAGAAGTCTTATACTTACGCAAGCAATACAAATGGGGTTATACCCTTCCAAAAATCTACCACTCCGCCACAAACGAAGGCGAAAACTCCAGCGCATTTATATTATACTCCTCCATCACCGTCTTAAATGCTTCAGACACCACTATCCTGTTATCAAAAGAAGAGCGTACAATATGGTATTCAATTTCATACTCCTCCAATATGCCGTCAATGAGCGCTATCTTTTCAAAGTCGAAAGACTGGTCTACAGCACTTTTTTCATAAACAGATCTTTCAAGATCGTAGCAGGGAAGTTTAGTGTAAACATTCATAACGTAAAAACCTGTTGCAATATGTCCACGATATGCAATATCACACTCCAGGAGTTGTACCTGGTGCGGAAACTGAAGATCTATAAGATTCTTGAGCCTGGTGCTTACAATTATCCCCCCGGAAACAGAGCGCATAGCATCGTACTGCAGAATGGTGTCCCACGGAAGATCACTGTTGTTGGCATCTGCATAATGCAGTGGCTCAGTAAGAACTGAAGGATTAATAAATTTTCCAAGATCGATATCATTATCGATATCAGGATTGTTTTTACCGAATTTAACGGGATAGTCTGGCAAGCTCGTGATTTCAAGGAAGTAGTTCATAGTATCGTTTTCTAATTAGGGACTTGCCTTGTAACGAACAAAAATGAAACCAAACTACAAAGCAACATAACAGAATTTCACGCTGCCAGCTGAGCAATTAGCCATCGTAGCTCATCGACACGATCCTTTTTCCATCAAACGAAATATCCAGCAAATGATCCTGCGCTATCTCATCACCGCAGGTAATATCGGCCGTCAGCTGGTGCATACCTGCAACGGTTATTCTCACCCCAAAAATATCAAGATAATTGTACCACGCCTCATTTACATTATTCTCAAAGTTCCTGTTATAATAGTCTATCAACTCAGCTTTGCAGCTGCCCAGCCACTTGATATAAGTTAGTAACTGGGGAAATACATCTTCAAGAGCAATGTTCCTTTCAAGATTTATCAGCAGCGGCTTGTCATCGAACACTTTACCTAAAATGATATTCCTGCGCGATACCGCAAACACCACTTCATCCGGGGCGCTATTATCTTCCTTCACAAAATCATTTAGCGTAAGCTCGGGAAGATGTTGAATAGGAGCAGGTTTCCTCTTCAAAGCAAAATTATCCTGGTGCGACTTAGCCAGCTGCTCCATCTCAAAAAGTCGGCTTATATCCTTACGGTTGCTCTTGTCGGCAATGGCAACAAATATATCATAGGCCTTTTGGTGATAACCCAGTAAAGAATACACCTGCGACCTTACCAGCAGCGAAGTTTTATCCTGCGCGCCCCCTGTTTCATCCAGGAAGGCATACAACTGCGCTATGCTTTCTTTCGATTGCTTTGAACTCCTGAAATTGGCAGAAAGATCTGCATACCGTTTCATGATGTTTTCCATTAACTAAGCTTTTGATGAAGAAGATGCAGCATTAGCAGCAATTTTCGTGCAAAAGCGCCGTCCCCGGGCGCCTGCCAGTCCTCCCGCCAGATCAACCAATCCCGGATACTGATAAATATCAGCGCCAGAAACCAGTATAGGGCTTATTTTGTAACGCAATACAATTACTATGAAATATTTTCAACTCTCCCTTATCCTTTTAGTATTACTCGCTGCGCCTGTATTGGCACACGCACAAACACAGTACAATTCAGCTTCAGTAGTTGAGAAAGGCCTAAGCCTGGGCTCTGTTCTGGCGATCGTAACATCCTGGTCAAGAAATAAATCCATTGGATGGGCTATACTGCATGCTTTGCTTAGCTGGCTATATGTGTTCCATTTTGTAATAACCAGGGCAATGTATGGAGAATAAAACAAAATGGGTTACAGAAGGCAACACACCTTCTGCAACCCATTTTTAAAAAGTACAGAAACTACCTTATCACCGTGCCTTCCGTAATCTCATCAGTAGCATGTAAAACAATTTCATCATCTTTAGATACATCGCCAAAGATCTCCGTTTGTTCATTTGCCTTAAGGCCTTCTTTAATGTCTGCAAAATGCGCCTTGCCATCCACCACTTTTATGATATACTGCCGTTCTGTAGAGCGCACGATAGCATGACTGGGAACCAGCAGCGATTTCGCGCCCGACAAGAGCGGCACCTTTACTTCGGCATACATGCCAGGCTTCAATTCCTGGCTGCTGTTGTTAACATCTATCTCTATCGCTTCAGAACGCATACTGCTAAGGGCGTTGGCAGTACGGCTAATGTTGGCCCTGTTCTCTTTACCCGGCATGCTGTTAAAAGTAAAACTCACCTGGTGCTTTAAATCCACCTTATCTACATAAGCTTCGGGAATATAAACCTCGAGCCTTAGCTTCTGAAGATGCTGCAGCACCATCATAGGCAACTCATTCGATTTACCCCCTGGACCCACCAGCCCGCCTGCAGAAATATTCCGCTGAACAATAACCCCATCAAAAGGTGCCGTTATAGTAAGGTAGTTAATGATGTTCTTCATTGCCGCAACATTCGACTTTTCCGACATCACAATGGCCTCATCAGCTTTCATGCGCGAAGCCGCCATATCAAGATCAAGCGGCGCTACAGCGCCCTCTTCAAGAGCAGCCTCTTTCAAACGTTTATACTTCTCCTTACTCGCTACCGCATTCTCCTGCGCCTGCAGGTACTTGGATATTGCAGCCTGCATCTGTGATTCCATTTCCGGGGCCTCCAGCTGTATTAACACCTGCCCTTTGCGAACCACCGTACCACGATCGGCCAACACGTTTTTAACGAAACCATTTACTTTAGCATAAATGAACACTTCATCATAAGGCTTAAGCTGCCCCGGAAGCTTTACATAGCTCGATAAAGGCATTTCCATGACCTTACCTACTTCATAACGACTGCTGTCTTTTTTCGTTGTATGCCCGGTCATGTCCACCGGCTTTTGATTTTCATGACATGCAGCCATTGACAAAACGATGCATGCAAATGGAAGAATATATTTGAGTTTCATTTTATTATTTATTGAATCATGAATAATACCAGTTACCCCGGCCACCTATTGCCTTCAGGCATTACACGTCACCAGGTTTTACACTACCGTCAGGCGTTATACCTCCTTCGGGCACAACATTACCGTCGGGCATCAGCGAAGATGATTGATACGACGCCCGCTGCTGCGTCCACGCAAACACCAGCGGCAACACCAATAACGCAGCCAGGGTAGAAGCAGCAAGCCCTCCTATAACAGCACGCCCCAGCGGCGCAGATTGCTCACCGGCTTCTCCCATACCCGAGGCCATAGGAACCATACCCGCTATCATAGCAAAGCTCGTCATGAGAATAGGCCTTAAACGAATGCCGGCACTCGTTATGGCAGATTTAACGGAGTCGCGATAGCTCATCCGCAACTGTTCAGCATTCGTAACAATTAAAATAGCATTGGCTACAGATACACCCGTACTCATGATCATCCCCATGTACGACTGAAGGTTCAGCGTAGACCCAGTAAGTAATAACGCCGCCAGCGAACCGGTAATTACCGCAGGAACCGTACTCAACACAGCCAGCGACAATTTAAACGACTGGTAGTTGGCAGCCAGCAGCAGGAAGATGACCAGTACGGCAAACACCAACCCTGTTTGCAAACTGCCCATGGTTTCTATAAGCAGCTGCGACATCCCCTTTACCTCAGCCAGCATACCCCTCGGGGGATCCCCCACTTCTTTAAGCGCTTTGCTTACTTCCGCGGTGGCAGTCCCGAGATCCTTTTTATGAATGTTCGCGCCAACCGTAAGATAGCGGCGCGGCCCCTGCCTGTCGTACTCACCGGGAACATAATCCACTTTAAACGTGGCAATATCGCCAAGAGTGAGGCTGCTCTGGCCTTTCACCAATGGAATTTCCTTTAATTCATCCATGGTGTTCATCACAAATTCGGGAACCTGTACCTGCACCTGGTAAGTATAAGCTTTCTCTTCATCAAGCCACTGCACCTTTTCGGTAAAACGACTGGACGAAGTACTTACTGTTACCGAGCGGGAAATATCCTTTACATCAAGCCCAAGCTGTGCAGCCTTCAAGCGATCGATAGTGATGGATACAATCGGGAAACGTAATGGCTGCATGATCTGAACATCACGCAGGTATGGAATTTTCTTTAAACGATTCACAACCTTACCGGCATAGGCTTCTATCTCCTTCATATCCTTTCCCGCCACCTGCACTTCTATAGGCGTTGCAGCGCCCTGGCTCATGATCTTTTCAGTCATGTCTATAGGTTCAAAGTTCAGGCGCAATTCAGGATGGGCATAAAGTATATTACGCCTGAGCGCATCCTTCAGCTCATCGGTATTTACCTTATACTTTTCATCGAGGTTCACCTGCACCACCGCCTCATGAGTACCGGTGTTGAATACATAAAGATTACTGATACCATAACTGCTTGGTATAAGACCTATATAAGCAGAGCTGATAGCCACCTTATGCTGTACCGTTGTATCTATGATCCGTAACACCTGGCGCAGCTTTTCTTCTGTCCGCTCCAGCCTTGTGCCATCAGGCTCCTTAATACGCAGTTGAAACTGCCCGCTGTTCACTGCAGGCATCATGTCCTTTCCTATGATTGCAAAACCGCCGGCAGCCAGCGCAAATATCACCACAAGATAGGTAGCTACAATAAACTTACGACGCGGCATCCAGCGGGTAAGCAGGTTACGGTAGCGCATTTTAACACGCTCAAAGAAATCGTTCTTTGCAGGCTGTGCCTCTTCCTGTTTCTGATGTTCTTCCACTTGCTTTTGCTCCTCGCTGTTAAGCGCTTCGCCCGCATGCGCATGAATAGTACCATGATCATAATGTTGATAACGCTCTGCCTTTATAAGCCAGTTGGAAAGAATAGGCACTATAGTTTGAGCCGCAACAAAAGAGGCGATCATCGTAAAGCCAATGGAAAGCGACAACGGCAAGAACATGGCCCTTGGCACACCCGTCATGATAAACGAGGGCGCGAACACAGCCAGTATACACAGGAGTATAAGCAACAACGGAAAAGCTATCTCACGGCAGGCATCGAAGATGGCCTGCTTTTTTGCCTTACCCATCTCCAGGTGCTGGTGAATATTTTCTATCGTTACCGTCGACTGGTCAACCAATATACCAATAGCCAGCGCAAGACCACTCAACGTCATGATGTTGATCGTTTGCCCGAATAAACCAAGCATAAGCACACCAATAAGCAGCGATACAGGAATAGTGATCACCACAATCAAACTGCTGCGCAGATCGCGCAGGAACAGCAACACCATAAGCCCCGTTAACAACGCACCAAGCGCCCCTTCCGTAATAAGACTTTTTACCGCATTCACCACAAACACAGATTGGTCGAATTCGTAAGACACCTTCACATCTTCAGGAAGCAGGCTTTGTATCTCCGGTATCTTCCCCTTCAGCTGCTGCACAACAGTCCAGGTAGAAGCATCAGCCGTTTTTACCACCGGTATATATACCGATCGTTTGCCGTTGATGAGGGCATAATCAACAGTAACATCCGCAGCATCGGCAACACGGGCAACATCTTTAATGAGCACCGGAACACCATTCTTGATCACTACAGGAATATTGCCAAAGTCTTCTACCTTCTGAATAAGCGAGTTCATGGTAGTTACATACATGATGTTATTCAAACGCAGGTTGCCCGAAGGCGACATAACATTATACTTTGTAAGAGCGGCAACCACCTCATCGGGTGTGATATGATAGCTACGCAGCTTATCGGGGTTCACGTTAATAGTGATAGACCTTGAGTTGGCTCCAAAAGGCGGCGGAGCGCTAAGTCCTGCTACCGACGAAAACATAGGCCGCACCCTGGTAGCAGCCAGATCATAGATCTCCTTCAGGCTGCGAGTTTGGCTCGAAAGCACCATTTGCCCTACCGGCAGCGACGACGCATCAAAACGCACCACCTGCGGCGGAATGGCCCCGGGTGGAAAAAAGCGCATGGCCCTGTTCACCTGTAACGCCACCTGTGCCGAAGCTTCAGCCATATTGGTCTTTTCATAAAAGCTAAGCTTGAGCATCGTAATGCCCTGGATATTCTTGGAAGTAATTTCCTTGATACCATTCACATAAAGAAACTGGTCCTGCAACCGCGTGGAAAAGAAACCTTCCATCTGCTGGGCCGACATACCTCCATACGACTCTATCACATAGATAGTAGGCATATTAAGCTGTGGGAAAATATCAATAGGGATCTTAATAGCGGAAAGCACCGAGAAGATAAGCAAGCTGGCGGTGACCACTATCGTTGCTATAGGCTTCTTTAGTGCTGATGAAACTAACGACATATCAATTATTTTAACGGATCAATAAGTTGGTCCACCTGGTTTTCGGTGATGGCTTTCTGGAAGATGGCTTTACAGTAATTGTATTTGGCAACAGTATAATCCTGCTCGGCGCGATACAGGAGATTCAAAGCCATGTTCAGCTCAATGATATCGGTAAGACCATTTTTATAAAGCGACAGCTTTTGCCTGTAAGCAGCCGTGGCTGCCGTTAGCTGATTAGGAATTTCAGACAGCCGCTCCCTGGCTGTGACAAGCTCCCTGTTAGCCTGGTCAGTGCTCAACTGCAGCACAACCTGTTGTTCTTTTAGCTTTTTGAGGGCGTAAGTAGTACTTGCCTTCTGCGTACTCAGTTGCAACTGTTTCCGTTTAACATCAAACAAGTTGTAAGTAATGCCCAGGCCCACCAGGTAATTCGCCCTTTCCAAACCCCATCCTTTGGCAAGGGCGCGGAATTCATCGGAGGCGCTTACACTGGAACCACGCCCCCACGCAGCCGCATTGAACATGATCCTGGGATTATAGTTCTTTTTCACCAGCGCCTCCTTATAAAGACTATTGTTGTAAAGCGAATGATAATAATCCAGCAGGGGATGACGCAAAGAAATAGTATCGTTCAACTGTTCCGGCAGATAATTAATGAAATGCTGTTCAATACCCGTATCAGCCACGATCGATTCCGGCGTCATGCCGCTAAGAGCCGCAAGCTGCAGCTGTATCTGCCTTATCTGGTTATTGATATCAATCTGAACCAGTCTTGCCTTCGAAAGCTCTGCACTGGCGATACTGGTATCAACCCCAGCCTTGATGCCGCTTTTAGCAAGCGCCATTACCGAGCGTCGTATTTCACCATTACGGCTGATATTCTGCTCCTGTATAAACCTAAGATCCTGCAACCGCATGAGCTGCAAGTATTGGTCTATGGTAAATGCCTGAAGCTGGTAGCGGCTTTGCACCAGTTTCGCCTCTTCGGTAACAACATCCGATTCGGCAACCTTACGTTGCGCATCGTATGCACCAAAGTTGTACAACTCCCATTCAAAGGCGGCGGCGCCAATACTGGTAAGAATGGAACTGGAGTTACCCGCCTCACGCACCCTGGAATTGGTAGGCACCATACCATATCCAAAATATCCCCCCGGGAGGTTGTTGTTGGTACCAATATCAGTCTGGTAGCTCAGCCTGAGAGCCGGCAGCCAGTTGAAAGAAGTAGTATGAAGCTGTTGTTGCCTGATATTGATAGAAGCGGAATCCGCAGATAAAGAAGGAGCAAACTGCACCACCCTTTCCAGGAGATGCGGCAAACCAATAACAGGTTGTTGTTCCTGCGCTTGCACGAACATAGGTACAGGCAAAGAGATACAGACCAGCACAAGCCTGCATGCCTTAACAATATAATGCATAAACAATATGATATGTGTCGATAGAAAAATGCCGTTATAACAGGCAAGAGCCATTAAACGGGTTCAAAACATAACTACGGGGTAGCCAATGGTATCATATCGTAAGCCGGCACCCTAGCAAACACATGGTGCGACCTGAGAGAAAGCGAACAAGCTGAGAAGAAGTATCCAATACCGGCCTGTAAATCCATTGCCGGAAAAAAGAGGCAGGAGCGGGAACAGGGCTATGTGGTTTTTTCCGCACATAAGCTTCGGAGGAAGTGCCGTTGGCAGCCAGAAAAGCAACATGAAAATCTTCGACATCCTGTTTTCTTTTCTTGACATGTTTGTAAATAAAATACGAGTTATCGGCCCCTTCGGCATAGTCATGAATAAGCAGCGCGACGGAAGATTTTGCTACAGAAACAAAACCGGCCATCATAATAAACAACCCAACAAGGTATCGGAACTGCCGCTTCATGGCTTGCAATATAAAGGAGAAATGTTAACCGCCCGTTTTTACCCCATATATTAACAGGTTGTTTATCAACGCCCGCTTAACCTATATTTGTGAGGTAAGATGTCAGGAAAAATTCCAGAAACGGTGTTTGGATACAGAATTACGCATTATAAAAACATTCCATTTATTTTACGTAACGGCCTGTATTGCTCCTCCTCTCCGAGGATAGACGCGTCATATGTGAATATAGGAAAGACTGACATTATTAATAAAAGGGAGCGAAAACAAATAGATGTAAGCCCTTATGGCAGGATCCATGATTACGTTTCCTTCTATTTCGGCCCAAAATCTCCTATGTTATATTCCATATCTAAGGGCAACTCAAATACTACCTGCCAGCAAACTGACGTTATATATATCGTAATTTCGTTGCCAAAGATCATTGAAGCGGGATTAAAATTTGTCTTTACAACCGGGCAAGCCATTATGCAATTATCGACGCAGCATAATGATATCAAAGAACTGGATCAAATTGCATGGGATATTATACAGGATAAATACTGGTTCGACGATCCTCCCGAGTATCCCGACAGGGCAAGGCGAAGAATGGCAGAACTCTTGATTCATAAGCATATTCCGGTAAACCTTATTGCTGGTATTGGTGTTATGAACGAGTATATGGAAAAAGAAATCTCTAAAATGGTAAACGAGGTGGGTCTAACACTACAAGTTAAAACATTTCGTCATTGGTATTATTAATATGATCAGATATACAACAGGAAATTTATTACAGGCTGATGTTGAAGCATTAGTAAATACCGTAAACACAGTTGGTGTTATGGGTAAAGGGATTGCTCTGCAGTTTAAGGAAAGATTTCCTGAAAATTATAAGTTATACAAGCAAGCAGCAGCAGAAAAGAAACTCGATACCGGCAAGATGTTTATGGTACCCACCAGCAGAATGGACGGGGTAAAATGGATTATCAATTTTCCAACTAAGAAACATTGGCGGCACCCTTCGAAACTAACTTATGTAGAAGAAGGACTTGACGATCTTATTGAGCAAATTAAGAAAGCAGACATTAAATCTATAGCGATACCTCCCCTTGGGTGTGGCAATGGAGGCTTAGACTGGAATATAGTAAAACAGCTTATCGAAGAAAAGCTATCCTCACTTACTGGTGTAGACATAGTTGTTTATGAACCGTCGGAAGCTGCTTATGAAACAAAAGAAGAAAAAACGAAAGCCAAACCCAGGCTAACTCCTACCCGGGCCATTATATTGTATTTGATGAACTACTATTCGCAGCTACAATATTCCCTGACTGTTCTTGAGACCCAGAAGCTGGTTTATTTTCTTAACAGACTCGGAGACGAAGATGCTCAAAAGATAGAATTCCAAAAGCATATTTACGGTCCCTATGCACCCAAACTTAATCATGTACTTTACGATATAGACGGTTTTTATATCTCGGGAATGAAATATAAGGACGTAAAAACATTTGATGAATTAAAAGTTCTGGACACGCATTTTGGCGAAGTTGAAGAATTCATTTCAGTTCATTCAACCGACACTCAAAAGCAAAGAATAGAAACATTACTCGCTTTAATTGAAGGCTTTGAAACTCCTTTAAGCATGGAAGTGCTTGCAACAGTAGACTATGTGCTCAATAATGAGGTTGCTGACAGGAGGAATTTGACAGAAGTAGTTGAAAAGGTGCATCAATGGAATGAACGAAAGAAACACATTATGTCTCCGGAGTTTATTCAGGTAGCATTTAATAGGCTGAATTACTTTGAACTTCTTTACAATTAGCCCCCGAAGCCTTATTAGTTAAAACGCCTCGCCGGTAAAGAAGTAGAACGCAGGCCCTTCTTTAGTCATGCCCACATCAAAACGCAGGAAGATATCCTTTTTGCGGAACAACAGGTAACGCAACCCCGCTCCCGCCGACCATTGCGCCTGGTTCAACTGCAATGCCCCCACCTGTGGCGCAACGGCCGCCGTTCCGGCAAAAACAGTCGCTCCCCAACGTTTGCTAAACGAAAAAGGCAGCATCCGATATTCCACCTGTGCCGACAACAGGTTTTTATCGCGATAGCGCCCCTGGTAGAATCCGCGCATCATCATTTCACCGCCCATGAGGGCCAGCTGGTTGAAGGGCACATCGCCAGCCAGAAAGTTGCCATACACCTGCCACGCTATGACATTATTCTTTTTATAAGGATGAAAAGAACGAACATCAACATTAACAGAGGAGAAATGGTAATCGCTGCCAATGGAGGGCGCATATTTCAGGAAGGATAGTTCGCCGAAGAGTCCTTTCCGCACATTTAATACATTATGCCTGGTATCATACACCAGTGCGCCGCCGATGCCCAGGTTGTTAGTGCCATTGCTGCCGGTGGGCAGCGTATGAGGGTCGCCTTCATGAGGCTGGTTAAACTTAACACCAAAGAGATTCTGGTAATCTACTTCCGGGCCGAGGAACAGGTTGTTGCTAATTTTCCGCAAAACGCGCTGCCGGAGCAGGATATAATTAGCATCTATAACGGCTGGGTTATCCCCCGCAGTATTATGACCTATGCCGTAGTAAAGCAGGGGAAAGCGTTGTATCCGCGTTCGTCCCAGGAAGAACCATTTATCTTTATCGCCATAGATGGCATTATCTATCCAGAGACCGTATTGGGCATTAAAGGTAAAGAAGGCAAAAGCCTGTATTTCGCTAAGGCGGTTAAGCGTATCCCCCTTCGCGCGAAACAGCCAGAGGGCCGAAGCCCCAAGCTCAACACCAGTTTCCGGCGAATAGCCCAACGTAGGATACACCCGGAAACTCTTTTCTGCTGCCGAGGCCGTATCATTCAAAAGCGTATTGACGAGCCTTGCCGGAAGACTCTTTTTCCGCTGGCCAAAAGACGCGATTATGGAGAAGGCTAAAACTAATGTTATGAGTAGTTTTGGGAATTTCATATATGAGGGAGTAAGCAGAAAACGGGCCAAGGAGCGTAAGATGATTTAAGATAGGAACAATATGCCTAGTATTATTTTTTTGCATAAAGGCCGCTAATTGTACTAAATTGGTCTCCAAAACACAGCTACCTAGCAATCAACGAAACTCCTTTATCTTCTATTTTAAAAATGACAAACTGCCAATAATGAAAATACCCGAAAATATAGACAGGAATCATTTGATAGATGCAATAAAAAAAATTGATACTGATGGAGTTCCATCTGATGCGCAGTCAAAATTCTATGACGTTTTATATGAAGGAAAACGATATCCGCCTAAATTAATCGCATCCTATGCCAACTTATTTGCGAATGGTGAGATCTTAGATAGGAACGAGTTTCGAGGTGGTGCAGGAACCGCTTGCTTTAAGCTTTTAGAAGGTCATGGGTTTCAAATAGTAGCTAAAGATGATATTTATCCCATTATCAATGCCTTTCTAAACCAAGTATACAATGACCCTACGAACCTTAAAACATCTGAATTTAAGGGCATTTTTAAAGGACTTCAAGTTGAAGCAGGTTTTGGGAAAGGGAATATTGCGGCAATCCCTTGGATCGCCTTACTAGCCAAAGGGCAGAAGGTCTCAGAAGGGATCTATCCAGTTTATTTATACTATAAGGAAGAGAAAGAGCTTCTTTTAGCATATGGTATTAGTGAAACAAAAGTTCCCGGTAAAAATTGGCGAGAACAAACCCAAACTATTTCTGATTATTTTTTAGCACTCGGCAAAATAAAACCTAAACGCTACGGAGGCTCATTCTTTTTTAGAAGCTACAAAATTGATGATACTCAAAAAGATTTTGGATTAAAAAAAACAGATTTAAATCGAGATATCCAACTCATCATTGAAGAATATGCAAAAGCGCTAAAAGAAAACATCTCCAATAGCCACATGTACAACTCTAGCAATTCGAATGTTTCATTAAAGAACCGGAAAAAAGCTATGGCCTTTAACTACTCTACATTCTTGCTTCACTTAAAAGAGGCTGGATTACAATACCATAAAAAGACGGTCCTCCGTTTTGTTTCTGCATTGGCAGCTAAACCATTCGTGATTTTGACCGGATTATCCGGCTCAGGGAAAACAAAATTAGCTATTTCATTTGCCCAATGGATTACTGAAGAAGATAGACAAATTTGCGTGGTCCCTGTAGGTGCAGACTGGACAAATAGAGAGCCACTTCTAGGTTTTCCCAACATGCAGCAAGAAGGTAAATATATCCATCCTGAGAACGGAGTACTGTCACTCATATTAAGAGCCAATAAAGACCAGAGTAGACCTTACTTTTTAATCTTAGATGAAATGAATCTAAGCCACGTAGAAAGATATTTTGCAGACTTCCTAAGCTGCATGGAGTCCCAATCTCCAATTCATTTGCATCCAGGCGATGGAGAATGGCAAAAATGTTCTGTTCCACCTAAAACACAACTTCCCCCAAATCTTTTTATTATAGGAACAGTTAACATAGACGAAACAACCTATATGTTTAGCCCTAAGGTCCTAGACCGTGCATCAGTAATTGAGTTTAGAATTCTAAATGATGAAATGAGTACGTTTTTATCAAAAGAAAGCTCCAAAGCAAGTAAGGATCTAGCAGCCAGGGGAGCTAATATGGAGAAGAACTTTATGGAACTAGCAACATCAAAACAGCCAACCACCGATAGCAAAATATCAAAAGTACTGCTGCAGTTCTTTACAGAACTTAGGAAGGTGGGAGCAGAATTTGGATATCGATCCGCCCATGAAATTTTACTCTTCATAAACGTTGCTGGCAAAATCGAAGAATGGTCCCCAAATGATTTAGTTGACGCTATTATTATGCAAAAACTGCTTCCTAGATTACACGGTTCCAGACGAAAACTAGAAGATGTACTCAGAACACTAGCCAGTTTTTGCTTGGAAAATACAGCAGAAGTCGACAAGTACTTGGACGAAAGCAAAAATATTGATATTCAAAAGAATTTGACAGACATCAAATATCCTATTTCGTTAGAAAAAATACAACGTATGTATTTTAATCTTCTTCACCATAGTTTTACTAGTTATGCAGAGGCCTGATGAAATTACTGTTACCATTTATAAAGAAAAAGAAACAGTTACTTCAGTAAAAATTATACGTAGAAATTCACATGCAGGCATGTGGAAACTTACAAATGCTGAAGCAAAAGAATTTGGAGAAGCCATTTATCAAATTCAGGAAGGTTGCTCGTATGAGTACCATGTTGGCAAAGACTTTAAACTGAAACGTATCCATAATATAATTCAGCCTTCAAAATTCAACCCTTCAATAGGAATTATCCAGCCTGGCAACTATGTAGGCACCTTAACAATATGGCTGGAATGTATTTCAAATTCTTCATCGTATCCTTTTAAGTTAGAGGTTAGGTCAAAAAAAACAGACTACAGAACTGATTATCGATTAATGCTCGAAGAAATTACGACCTATTGTACAGATCTTATAATGACTTACAGAAGTCCAGTTATACAAAAATTCACCTATAATCCGCATTTAAGAAGTAAAAGCATCTATCAGCGCTTCGCGTTTATTAAATCCATTTTAGACACAGAAGAGTTTTGGCAAGCGCTACATCAAATCGAGAAGTCTCCCGGCTCTCAATGGTCATTTGAAGAAGGTTTAATAGACATTCGAAAGATCAAACGTTTATCTAGCAAACAAATACGACAACTTTCAACAAAACAAGCGAATCTTGAAATTAAACTTCCCGGTTTTTATAAGAGAGAAACATTAGATACGCCAGAGAATAGATTTATTAAACATGCGTTACAGCAGTTTCTCACTTTATGTCTGCAATTCCATACAGCTTTGCCTGAAGCATCAGACTATAAAGAAGAGGCTTCATTACTCGTTAGAAAATTAGAATATTATATAAGCGCTTCGGTATTCAAAGAGATTGGAAAGCTAAACAATTTCCCGCTAAATAGTCCTATTTTACAACGCAAGGCAGGCTACAGAGAAGTGCTTCATGTATGGCTAATTTTTGAGCTTGCGGCCCTACTTTGTTGGGAAGGAGGTGAAGATGTATACGAAGGCGGCAAACGAGATGTAGCCCAACTTTATGAATACTGGCTCTATTTCAAATTAATAGATGTAGTATGTTCAGTTTTTGAACTCAAAAAACCAGAAGCAAAAGATCTGATTGAACCAAACAAAGAGGGTTTGCTCCTTAGGCTAAAGAGTAGGAAACACCTAGCCATAGAAGGTATTTTTGAAGCACCAAGCAGACGCCTCAATGTACAATTGAGCTACAATAGAACCTTCTCTCATAATCCAATTCATCAAGATGAAGGAAGTTGGTCGACGAATATGAGACCTGATTACACACTTAGCATATGGCCTTATGGTATAGAAGCATCGCAGGCTGAAAGAGAAGAGTTAATAGTCCATCTCCATTTTGATGCAAAATATAGAGTGGACAACCTGCAGCATTCGTGGCTAAACAAAACAGTTGACGATGAACTTGATAATGATAAAGAAACCTTTCAATATAAAAATTCTGATTTAATAAAAATGCATGCCTATAGA
Source organism: Filimonas effusa (assembly GCF_004118675.1). NCBI lineage: Bacteria > Pseudomonadati > Bacteroidota > Chitinophagia > Chitinophagales > Chitinophagaceae > Filimonas > Filimonas effusa. The sequence goes on from NZ_SDHZ01000002.1 coordinate 1,444,858, forward strand.
GATGCCATTAGAAGAACTGCCGGGGCCTATGTACTCTATCCAGGTCAGTCTTCCAAAACACTAAAAGGTTATCATGAGATTCTACCGGGGTTAGGTGCATTCGCAATTAACCCTTCAAAAAAAAACAATGGAATACAATCCCTGAAGGCATTTTTAAAAGATGTTGTTGAATTATTTTTGAACAGAGCTTCTCAAAGAGAAAAAATGGCTTTTCAAACTTATTCAATTTACGGCCAAACACCTGCCATTAATCTCAAAGCTCTTATTCCAGAAACCTATGGACCAAATAGATCATTACTTCCTGAAAAAACAAGGATTCTAATTGGCTATTATAAGGGAAAGGCACACTTAGAATGGATTCAACAACATAAGTTATATAACACAAGAATCGCAAATGATAAGAGTTCTATTCACATTGACAATTCAATTACCTCGTCTAGCTACCTGTTGTTGTATACAAAAGGAGAGGAGAAAACGTTATTTTACAAGCTTAACTCCAAAGGACCTCAAATTCTAACAAAAAAGCAGATGCTTAATCGCCAATACCCTAGCAAACCAACTCAGGAATATTATTTAGTTTTTGAAATCTTGGAGGAAATAGAAAAAGAGTTTGAGCTCATAACCGTTCACAGTAAATTACTCACGCAGCTTAAGAATTTTAAACAAGACAAGACACCCTTTTCAACAACATTGACAGAACTTTTAAGATTAAAAAGATAGGCTTATATCATTTCTTAAGTATTTTCTTACGACATAACAAACTACCCAAAAAGCTATCGATAAACTCTTTTAGAACTTTAAGGGTGCTTATCCCTCACTCACCAAACCATCAATAGACACATCCAGCGTCTTAGCAATAGCCAACAAAGTAGTAAGCGAAGGATCAACCAGCCCACTCTCCAGCTTCCATACCTGGCTATGGGCGATATCTGCTATATCAGCAAATTCGCGTGTAGTAAGTCCCTTTTCTTTACGGGCCTTTTTCAAATTTTCGCCAAAAGTCTTTAATATGCTCCTATCCTTGTTTGACATGCCAGTGTAAGATCAGGATTACAGAAAAAAAATTTGTCTTCTTATAAGAAGACAAAACAAAAAAGTTTTTATCTTTATCTCCGAAAAAAGAGAGCTATGGCAGATTATGTAAATACTTCATAGACTTGGCTATCTTAATAATATTATTAAGCAATTTGCTTTATTCTCGTTCTGCGAAACTACGACCTTCTATTGAACCGGGACATAAGGTAGATCGTTCACGTCATGGCGTGGGCGTTCTTATTCCGGTTCAGGGTGTCGTAGCCCGCGCAGACGGTAAGAACTAACCCACGTCTATTTCTTTTTAGCCGCGCCCGTATTAGTTCTTACGCATTCATCCACTATTTGTTAACCGCCCGGCAACGACACCTCAATCCAGCCGGCATCAACTATATTGTATGCGTAGCGCCTTTGAACACCTGGACTTTGAACACAAAAACAATCTTTCTTTACTGATTCAAAAAATCACAACAGCCGTTGCCATTGAAAAAATCGTCTGCTATGGCTTCAGCATTAAAAGTAACCACCGCCACAATTGCAGTGGACTAGGAAACACCAATACCGGCAACGCACCCGCCATCTTTTACTTACTGGTTATACCAGACAAGGAAGAACCGCGATGCTCCCACGATATCATACAAACTATCGACAACTTTAATACACCCCTGCTTTCGGTATCATGCATCATCCTTCGTGAGCCATTTGTATCCACTGCTATCAGCGAAGGCCGCCTTTTCCTTACCACCCTGCGTAAAAAGGGATGCCTGCTTTATGGCTATGAATGGAAAACTACGCCGCTTTCTGCAAAAGAAGAGCCTTTACAGCACAGGCTGGCAGCGGCAGAACTAATCTGGAAACAGGTATTTACAAGAGCCCAGCAGTTTTTACAGGGAGCCGCCTTTTGCCTAAAAAGCCAGATGCCCGAAACCTGCTGCTTTTTACTTCACCAGGCTGTAGAACAAACTACAATGGCGCTCTCAGGCGCGCTTATCGGCTATCGGCCCGATTCTCATAATTTGTTGAGGCTGCTGCCCCTGCTGGCGTACGCAGGGCTTGAACTCGATACTGTCTTCCCCCAAAACACACAACAGGAGAAAGATCTATTCAACATACTTAAGAAAAGCTATTCAGAAACGCGCTATAACAACGACTTTTCTATTCCGCAAAACACCGCCCAAATTTTGTACAACCGCACAGCCAACCTCATGACACAGGCCGAAACTATCTTTCTTTTTGAAACCAATAAATGGCGCGGGCAACAGCCTATACACAACAAACCCGCTTTGAATGTTGCGTTTCTCAATACCCTTAACAACGCCTCCTAAACCCACCCGCTTACTTAACTCCATTATAACCGCAAATTGACCTGACATCCAATATTTATTTTTTTAACTAAAAAATTAATACGCAATGGATGCCAGCAAAATACCAGACGATGTGCTTAACCCGCTGGTAAGCACCGTCAATTCTTTCTTCCAAAACGATTCGTATAAAACCTGGAAGAAATTACTTTGGGAGTTCTACTCTTCAACCGTATACAATGGAGAGCAGATAATGAACGGGGAAGAAAACAGCGCTATGTTGTTTAAATACGAGTGCCTGAAACGGTTCCTCCGCGATTTAAACCGGCTGCATAAAAAAATCAAAATGCACGAAAAATGACCCGCCTTTCCAGCTCCCGGGAGGGGAGGCCCCACCCGCCTCCTCCTCCTTTTTGCTAAAAAAAAGCACCTTTTTCGCAAAGCTGCCTCAAAGCATCCTTAAAGCATCCTAAAAGCTTCTTTAAAGCTTCCTAAGAAATGGACGTTTTTTTAGCAAAATGCAGCTATCACCAAAAAACCGCCTAAATATTTTAGCTAACCCCACCGTAATACAATTACCTGCCGGAAAAGCCCCTCAAACAGGCCCATAATACATTGCGGCCTTCGCAGGCTGGCGCAGCAGGTTTCATAATACACAGGCGCATAAAATTCAAGGCATCGTATGAAGGCCTTGGTAATGAAAAATACCTCCAAAGTACCACCACCATCAATATCACAGGCGCCATTTCCCCTACAGCCCGGGCCTTCCGTTAAATCATCTTTGATAGTAAACAGCGAACAGGTTGCCAGCGAATCCCAGGTAGCATGGTGCTGCACGATAGAAGCCAGCGCCCGGATGAAAATAGGCGCCGCTATTACAAGCCAGAATCAAACAAGGCCATATCATACGATACGGCCTTGTTTAAAGCGCTTGCTTAATATTATTTTAAAGGAGCCTTCTATTGCTAACGTAAACGCGGCATCATGAATTCACCTTCGGTTATTTCTATTACCTCTTTGTTTTTAGCATCTATGAGCAGGTTGCCCGTAAAACTGCCGGTGACGTATTGATCGGTAACAGATTTGATAGTAAGTACATACTTAGGCTTAGGCTGGCCATCGATAGTTGCAGTGCTGGTGAACTCCTTTACAAAGGTGTTGCCCGCCCCCACAACGCCGTAACTCACCGGCAGCATATAATCATCGCTGCTATAAGTTCCGGGAGCCAGGGTACTTCCATTCACCTCTACACCAATGAAGAAAATCACGTTGGATGAATCGTTGTTTCCTGTAAGAGAAAAATTGGTCTTTTGCGTAACAGGGGCCTGCGGTACAACTTCAGTTGCCCCTTTTGTCCATCTTACCGTTGAACCATTTATTTTGAGTTGCAGGTAATCAGGTAAGGTCTCATCGTCTTGTGAACAGGACGAAAGGCACAACGCGCCAGTCAGCAATACGAGTAGAAAAAAAGGCATTTTTAGTTTCATAGCATTTTTGGCTTTTCGCAAGTAATAATTTTAATGACAGATAACCGGCTAGCTGCAGTTTGTTCTTTTACAAATAGCCCGGTCCCTCGCTTTTACATCGCAAAATTAGAGTTTTTCCTGGCCCCGGCACTGTCGAAAATCAGCGCCTAAAATTTGGAAAATCCGCAAAAACGAGTTTCTTACCCGTATGGCGGCTGTCACCCGCCATTGAAACAACCGTGCGCAGAAGGTGCTTTTCCCGGCATCATGAGCCAGATCATAACCTTAAGCGCTGCTAAAGTTTAGCTTTGATAACTATGGATAAGCTTCAAAATCAGAGAGCTGTTAAATGGGCACTTTTCAGTCTTGCCATTGTAGCATTGTACGGCACAGTTATGCGGTATAAGATAGCATTCAACTTTCCTTATTTTGAACAGAAACATCTGTTGCACGCGCATTCACATTTTGCGTTCTCGGGTTGGGTTAGCCATTTTATCTATGCCGGACTGGCTTCTGTGATCACACCGTTTTTATCCGGTAACAGGAAAAAGAAATACTGGTTTCTATTACTTGCTAACTTGTTTTGCGCAGCCGGTATGCTTATAGCCTTTACCGTACAAGGATATAAAGCAGTTTCCATCGGCTTTTCTACACTGAGTATTGTACAAAGCATCTGGTTTACCTGTGTGTTCATGAAAGACAGCAGGCTGCTGCCGGCTGGCCATCCCTCTCTAAGCTGGGCTAAGACAGGCTTGTTATTGAATGTGGTGTCTGCTGCCGGCCCCCTCTATCTCGGGTACATGATGGCAACGCACCATATTAACCAGCAGATCTATCTTGCCGCTGTTTACTACTACCTGCACTTCCAGTATAACGGGTGGTTCTTCTTTGGTTGCATGGCTATTATTGTATCACACCTCCCTGCCGGCATGCCTTCGCTTAAAAGATCTTTCCAGCTGTTTGCGGTGGCAGCTATCCCCACTTACCTGCTATCCATCCTTTGGGCGAAACTGCCCACGTGGTTGTACCTGTTTGGCCTGCTTGCAGGCTTATTACAGCTGGGCGCATGGCTGGTAATGCTTGTTAAGCTGGCGCCTGTATTAAAAATGAAAACGCGGGAACACTGGAAAAGCCGCAGTATTTATATGATACTGTTCTACGCATCGGCCTTCGCCTTAACCCTTAAGTTTATATTACAGGCAGTTTCAGCAATCCCTTCCTTAAGCCAGATGGTGTTCGGATTCAGGCCGGTGGTCATCGCTTACCTGCACCTTGTATTGTTAGGCGTTTACAGCCTGTTTTTTATCGGCTATTGGGTAAGATACAATTATATTTTACTTACCGGTTTTACGCGCGTAGCAATACTTGCCTTCCTGGCGGGTGTGGCGTTCAACGAATTGCTCCTGGCATTACAGGGCATTGGCGGCTTCGGCGCCTTCGCCGTTCCGCATATACAGGATTATCTCTTTTATACTGCCGTGTTATTGTTGGTGAGCAGCCTTTCTCTGGCGCTGGGCAATGCCATCACAACACGCCATTTACACAAAACAGCTTAAGCTACAATAATTGCTTCTTCATAAAACGCATCACCAGCGTTTGTTTCAGCTAAATGCCCCCATACCTTACAAACGATCCCAGGATGAGCATCGCTACACCAATGGTTGTAACGCCAATGATATGGAATGCCATTTCATAAAGCTTTTTAGGCCTGGTAGCTAAATGAGGGATCACCCTCGTTTGCGCGCTGATGGCAAAGAGCACGGTGGCAAGTAAAAGTATTATTTTAACCGACACCACTCTTTCCAGCGGATTTGAAAATGAAAACCATCGACCGGGGCCTATACCAAATTGCAGCGCCATCCACATGCCGGTTACAACCAGCACCACCAACGACGACATACCTATGGGTTCATATCTCTTCTCGAATTGCGTAATAAGGGTATAGTCTTTTTTCTTCAGCGCCCCGGGCAAGATACCAACTGCCAGGCAAAGATGCCCCCCTACCCATATGGCGGCGCTGATGAGATGCAGTATCAATAACAGGTGGTGATGCATATACAAAGTTTTTTAACGGTTGATGCTGTCTGTTTTTTGTTGTAACACCCAGGCTATTCCTTTTGCGCGCACTTTGGCTCTTTCGGCAGTTTCGCCCTCGAACAGTTCGTCGATGGTTTGTATAAAAAGCAGCAGCCAACGCTCGAAATGTACGCCGTTAATGGGATGCAGGCCGTTGACCTTAAAATGTACATCCATCGGGTTGCCTTTGTAGCTACCGGTGTGCAGGAGCACATTTTCCCAGAAATCGTACATCTTAGGCAAATGCATACTCCAGTCAACAGCTACCACGTTGGAAAAGAAAAAGCCGATAGTATCATCAGAACGAACCTTTTCATAAAACGTATTGACCAGCTTTTCAATATCGGACCGGCTTTCAATATCGTTCCTGTTTTGAGTATTGGTTTCCATTCGAGTTAAAATTAAGTACAGCTTTCAATTGCGCAGCGGTTTTCTTTTGAGCCACACTTACAAATCAGCTATCAGCGTTACAAAAAATACAGCCATCGCATAGAAAGAAGCCAGCCTTAACGCCAGCCTCTTTCACGTATCAAAGATCTCTCTTTTTAAAACGGGTCAATGAGATTAAAAACGGGACAATGATCCATATGAAAAGCAAGCCGAAAGAGAGAACAAGTCCCCATTGTGTACCAAAGTAATTTCTGAAGATGGCGCCGGTGTAACCCATCATAGCAGACTCATCAAGATGCAGGAGAATGAGAATGCGGCAAAGATCTATTGGGCTCAGTGCACTAAGCAACACTACCGCTTTCTCGATAGGATAATCTGAGAACTGGAAGAACAGGAACAACACCAGCCCATCAAACAACAGCGCGAAATAAAGCCAGAGTAATATCGAGATGCCAATGCCTTTTGCTTTATCACGGGTGAGGATGCTGCTTAAAAAAGCGAGGGCAACGAAAATGACAGTGAGAAACGAACCTGTCGCCAATAACATCAGCGCAGTCGCTGTATCGGCGAAGAGTAGAACGGGAATACCTACGCCAATCAGGTAAGCCAGCACAAGACTTGATGATAGCCCCGTAAACAACGCCTTCCATATCATCCCCCTTTTCACGGGATGACTTACCAGCAATTCTATAAATTCATTGCTGTTATAAACATAGATGGTCGCGAACAACACCGACACCAGCGGAACCGTGAGCAGTACAATATTCAGCACCGTAAGTACTCCTTTTGAAGCACTGTCTTCCAGGGCAAAGGTGCACCAGGAAAATAAAGCCAGGATAACAGCATAGGCTATTACTATTTTATTCCTAAGAATATCGAGGGCTACATATTTCAGGATACGTTTCATTGGGCGTCGGATTTTAAGAGATGGATGATAGAACGGGCGACAGTATCCTGTTTTGTTTCCGCCTTCAGCGCATCTACATCTTTATGTAGTAGCAGTTTACCCTCCTGCATAAAAACTACATCGCTGACCATGTCTTCCATTTCGCTCAGGATATGGGAAGTGATGAGCACCAGCGCTCCCCCGTTCTTTGCATCGATGATCTTGTTTTTAAGAATATCAGCAGCAACAGGATCGAGACCTGCAGTGGGTTCATCCAATATGAGTACCTGCGGACGAAATAAAAAGGCCAGTGTTGCACTTACCTTCTGGGTTGTTCCGCCGCTTAACGCACTCATTTTTTTACCGGAGAGCTTTTCTATTTCAAATAACTCGTAAAGTTCATTATCCAACGTCGCCTGTTCGCCACGGATATGTTTTATCATATCAATCACCTGGCCAATGCTCATGTTTTCCGGATAACGGCCTATCTGGGGCATATAGCCAATATGACGGCGATACTCGTTGTTATCGCGGATATTGATGTTATTAAAGGTGATAGTTCCCCGGTCGGGCAACACCATTCCCAGGATCGATTTTATAAGCGTGGTCTTACCACATCCGTTGGGGCCTATGAGCGCCACACACTCTCCCCTTTTCAATTCCAGATCCAGGTTATCTAAAGCCAGTAGCTTACCAAACCGTTTCAACACATTCTTTACTTCAATCATAGGGCAAGTGGTTTTGTCCGCGGTCTTTTATCAATAAAGTTCTCGGGCGTAAGACTGGGCAGCAGCTTTTCCGATTTATCCAGTAGGTTTATCATGAAGCTGCGGAACAGCAACATCGCAGGAGGATTACGTTCTACTATTACAGAAAACACGCTCAGCGGGCGATAAGGCACATCGCCTATACCGTCCTTATTAAGGTCGTAACCCTCGTATTTATCCCAATAGTTTTCATTGAAATGATTGAGGGTAAGAGTACCATTGGTTGCCACATCAAATGTGTTGCCGATAAAGTTATTATAGGCAATCTTGTTATCCATGCAGCTTGCCTGCAGCCGCAGGCCCCAGCCATTAGCCTGCAACAGGTTCTTCTCCATCACAATGCGGTTAGAACCATCGAAGAATACACCTGTCGTATTTTTTATGAATTTATTACCAGACAAATAACAGTCCGAGATCTCTTTGAAGAGCAGGCCATAGGCCGCATCGCCCCAGTTCTCCTCGAAGACATTATTCTTCATGATCACGTGTTTGGTGAACATTACCGCTACACCTGCTCCATTATTTTTAAAGTGATTGGAGAGGTAAGAGTCGTGGTGAGAAAACATGAAGTGCAGCCCGTAACGCATGTTTTTCTGCGATGTATTCTTCCAGATGATGGAGTTGGTTACAAACTCGAAGTAAATACCATCGCGGTGGCCTGTTATTTCGTTGGCTACTATCTGAAGGCTATCGCTTTTCCAGCAGTGAATGCCATTGCCCGATTCGTATTCTTCTTTCTGCGAAGCCTGTATGCGGTTATTCCTGATGAAACAGTGTTTGCCATATTGTATGTATATAGCAAAGAAATTATCGAGCAGTAAATTGTTTTCGATGGTTACATACGAGGCGTCATACACTTTTATACCGGCAGGATCATTAAGACTGCTTCTGCCGGAGTTGCGTACGCAAAAGCCCTTAAGTGTTACCTTATCGTGTTTGATAGAAAGGATCTCATATTTCAGTTCACCATCGAGCGTAGGAAGCCCTTCCCCTATAAGCGTTATAGCTTTTGCGATAACGATATTACCTTCCTTGTAAACCCCTTTCAACACAATGACAGAATCGCCGTTTGCCGAGGCTTTTAATGCGGCGGTAATGGTTTTGAATTCACTATTCTTTCCTACACGCAATACACGGGCAGTCGCTATAAATGGTAGTATAGCCAGCAGCAATGCAATGAAACCACCGGGAACAATACTTCCGGTGACGCTTCTAGTGATGATGAGATTCCGGATTGTCATGCGGGTGATTCATTTTATGAGCAAGCTGTTCCCAGGTTTCAACAGTAGCTTTCCATTGCGCAGCATGTGCTTCGGCTGCTTCTTTGGAAGCAAATGCCGCTACATTGCCATTCATAGGACTTTTTATTCCGGAAGTTGCAACATACCACGCCGGCGCCGCTTGTATAAGTTCATCGTTCTTCAAAAAATCACTTACATAACGGGCTTTAACCGAAGATTGCTCCTGCGCCTTCTCGAAGTTAAGTAAGCAGGCGATGTCATCGAATTTATGAACACGGCCTTTTTTTGTGATGATCTCACCGGCAAACCTGCCATCAGAGATCGTCATACGGCAATATTCACAGGCATCTTTATTGAGGTTAACACGCTCAGGCCCTTTAGTACCACAGGAAGACAGTGCTGTTACAACAATAAGGGTTAATATCGCTACAATATTTTTGGGAAGCTTTGGTTTGGAAGCCGGCCTGGCAACAACCATTGCTGCCAATAACAAGATACCTGCCGCTACAAAAAGCCATCCGCCGATATGTGGAATGGAGTATGCTCCAAAGTTGAGTAGTTGTTTAAAGCCTATAAGCGGCGGCTGATAAGCCATCCCCGGCACTTTTATTGCCGCATTTGGATCGAGGTTGTGACCGTAGTTGTATTCCCATATCCAGAAATCAACCATAGCCACTACACCAAATAAGATGAAAGCAGCACAGGCTATGTTGAGAAGCTTTTTTGTCCTGCGCCAGGCCACCACTAAAAAGAGCACAACGTAGGCGCTTATAATGTAAGGCAGAATGGTAAATTCAATAAAGTCTTTGGTATGCAGCGTCTTCATACCTATATAGTGATTAAGGCCATTAATGATATCAACATCACCGGCAATTTTGGAGGCCCATATCTGCAGAGCTAAACCCTCGGGGTATTGGGGTGCGTTCAATTCTATCTGCCATATTGGAACAAAAAGAGAAATTGCCAGGCAAACAGCGGCGAGTAATATGAATATTGTGGAGATCCTGGGTAATGCTTTTGTATTCATCATGGCGATAGATTTAAACAGGGAAACTGCTGTAGTTATTCAATAGCAGGTGAATTACACAGATCAATGAAAGTAAAGGGGGCAGCTACTTTGGGTAAGCTGCCCCTTTTTATCAGTTGCATACGGCAACTTATTAACGGGTAGCTTACTTATCACCCAATCCAAAAGTGATAGGCACGTTGCTACCTTTGGGAGAAACTCTTACATAACCCGACATTTCCTGGTGCAGGGCAGAGCAGAAGTCGGTACAGTAAATAGGGAACACCCCAATACGATCCGGCACCCATTTAAGCGTGGTTGTTTCGCCAGGCATGATGAGTAATTCCGAATTGTTAGCGCCTTTAATAGCAAAGCCATGTGGCACATCCCAATCCTGTTCAAGGTTGGTAACGTGGAAGTACACTTCGTCTCCCAACTGTACACCTTCAATGTTATCGGGAGTGAGGTGAGAGCGTATGGTGGTGAGATACACGTGTACGGTGGTTCCCTGGCGCACTACTTTAGCTTCAGCTTCACCGTTTGCTTTATAAGGATGTTTGTTGGCATTGATATCAAAGATCTTCAGTTGTTTGTCTTTGATCAGTTCTGCCGGAACAGCCTGTGCATAGTGCGGTTCGCCGATCGTAGGATAGTCGAGGATCAGCTGCATTTTGTCGCCGCTGATATCGTATAACTGGGCGCTTTGCGATAGCTCAGGACCTGTAGGCAGGTAACGGTCTTTCGTGATCTTGTTATAAGCGATCAGGTATTTGCCATAAGGCTTCTTGGTATTACCACCCGGTATCATAAGGTGACCTACAGAGTAGTAAGTAGGCTGTCTGTCCAATACTTTCAGATCTTTAATGTTCCATTTCACCACTTCGGATGATACGAAGAAAGAAGTGTAGGCATTGCCTTTACCGTCGAACTCGGTATGCAAGGGGCCTAAGCCTGGTTTTTGTACTTCGCCGTACAATGCCGCTTCGTATTTGATAACGGGCACGCCGGCATATTTTTCGGGTTCAAAGCTTTTGGCAGCAATAGCAGCCTGTATCTTATCGTAGCTGAACACCGGCAACAATGCAGCAAGCTTGCCGCTACCTACAATGTATTCACCAGTAGGATCAACATCGCAACCATGTGGTGATTTAGGACATGGAATAAAGTAAACCAGGTCAGGAAACGCAGCAACATCAAGTACGGTCACTTCTTTTTTCATTTCAGACTTGGCAGTTTGTGTTGCTTCATCGAAAGTGTTGTGTGCGTATGTAACGGCTTGTTTAACACCTTTTCCTGCCTTTACATATTCTTCAGCCTTCTTCCAGTTCACTGCCATGATAAAATCTTTATCCCTTTTCGAAGCATTTACTTCAAGCAGTGTATTGGCTTGCTCTGTATTATAACAACTGAAGAAGAACCAGTCATGCGATTTACCTTTACCGGCACGTGCAAGGTCGAAGTTCACACCCGGTGTCTTCAACTGGAACGCCAGATCCATGGCACCGGTATTTTTATCGATGCTTACAAAGCTGATATGGCCTTTAAAATTTTCTTTGTAAGTTTTAATGGGAACGTCGCTCTTGTCGCCATCGGGAGGTACGCTGAACCTTGTTCCCGCAACAATGTATTCAGAGTTTTCGGTACCGAAAGGAGAACTATGGTTACCGGCGCTGTTAGGCAATTCAATGATCTCGGCTGTACGGAATGTTTTAAGATCGATACGGGCAAGACGGGGAGTATTGTTGCCATTTACGAATACCCATTTACCATCGGCAACACCATCGGTCATAGACATTTCTACGTGGTGAAGATCATCCCATGGCACATACCCGTGAGAAGTGTTGAGCATGGGTTTTGTTTCTTCGCTATAACCCCAGCCTTTTTCAGGATCGGCGGAAAATACAGGGATAACGCGCAGGAGGCGTCCGCTGGGGATACCATAAACGCTCAGCTGACCGCTAAAGCCCCCGGAAACAAAATTATAGAGCTCATCGTATTTACCGGGAGCTACATATGTTTTGGCTGCAGCATCTGCACCTACCGCATTTCCCGATCCTTTGGGTTTGCAGGAGGTGAACCAGGTAACAGACAGGCACAGGGCTGCCGCCAGTATCTTATTTACAGACATAGAATTTTATTTTTAAAGATTATTTGGCACCATCGTTTTGACGCATGAACTCGAGGATGTTCCTCGCTTCGTCTTCCGTGAGGTTTTGATTAGGCATACGCACGAGACATATTTCAAGCTGGGCCTGCACTTCAGGGTCTTTGTCGATCATAGGATCGGGGTTGGTAACAAAGTTCATGATCCAGTGAGGTGTCTTTCTTGCTGTTACACCTTTCCATCCTGGCCCTACTAATTTTTCCGCTGAAGTTTTATGGCAGGAGAAACATTTGGTTTCGGCTGTAGTCTTCCCTTTGGCAGCCATTGCGGTATTAAGAGGCCCTACTTTTACATTCGATTCATCGAATTTCCCCTCTCCTCTTTTGGGATCGTAGGAAGGATTGGCAGCTGCCGGCTCTTCAGACGGCGTATTTGTTGTAGCAGATTTCTGTTCCTTATGGGAGGAACCGCCGCCGCAAGCAATCAACAAACACATCGCAACAGATAACGTAATGGCTGCGAGAGATGACTTCTTCATATAGAATACAATTTAAGTTACGAACGAAAGTACCGCGATACGATCCGGGTGGTTATGACCAGAATCATAAGCGCATGCAATTAAATTTCATAGCCCCGGCTCATCGGGGACTCCTTAAAATGTTCCATAGAATAAGTGACTACCTATGTAGCTGCGGCATCTCTAACGGAGCAGCACTAAAGTGCCATTTTTTATAACTGTGCCACAAAGTGTTTCCGCCTTTATAGTTACTACAAAGGTTCCCGGTGGTTGATCGGCATTATTGAACTTACCGTTCCAGCAGTCGCCGGGATTATTAGTTACAAACACCTGCTGCCCCCATCGGTTATAGATGGCGAGTTCCATGCTTTTAATATAACCCCAGTTTTTTATCCCAAAGCAGTCGTTCAACCCGTCTCCATTGGGAGTAAACGCATTAACGAGCGGATAAGTATTGAGGTTTGCATTTCTAATCACCCTGACAAGAATAGAGTCTTTAGCACGGCAGCCATAGCTGTCGGCAGACTGAACATAGAACCAGGTGGTGGTATCGGTTCGGACTATAGGATTGTAACTATAGGGATTACTCAAACTGGCTGCCGGGGCCCACTCATACCTCATGCCGCCTGACACTGAAAGATTGGCGGAGCCCAACACACAATCGATATCATTGGATTTTGTGACCAGGAGTTTCGTTTCGGGTCGGATTGTAACAATAGACTGCATGGTATCTGCCCTATTACAAAGTATATCGCGCATGACAAGCTTGTACGCACTTGTTGAAGATGGCGCTGTTCTAATGCTACGAATATCGCCAACGGCCTCTGTTGCCTTTTATTCTTTTTCCAGCTCCTTGTCAAGGATACCTGAAATCACCTCATTTCCGGAGAAGCCCGTTTTAAAATAAACCTGTTCCGCTTTCTGGTTGAGTATGAGATAGGACGGAATGCCTTTTATCCCAAACTTTTTCGACAGGTACTGCATTTGCGGCCCATTAAGACGATAATGTTCACCGGGAATACCGGCTATCATATTTTCCCAGGCTGTTATGGGTGAGCTTTCATCAGCAAGATATACGAATGCGATATTTTTGTCTTTATACTGTTGTTTTACCGGCTCAAAAGTTTGCATAGCCGACCTGCAGGGACTACACCAGGTATTCCAAAAATCTATAAAGATCACCTTACCCTGGAAAGGCTTTAAGATTTCAGCCAGCAAAGCATCGTTCTCTACTTTGGGTGTGTTATATACCCTGTAGCCGGTCTTTCTTTTATTGGCTTCTATCTTGGCCAATAGCTGTTTATTTCTTTCAGTTATAAATGCCAGGAAGACAGGGTTGTTCAGGCTCCTGATACGATCCATTTTCACGGAGGAAACCGGTTCCATTTCTTCGAGCGAAGAAGCCATCTTCTGAACATACATCAGATCAAACAACAATCCCTTGTCTGTATCCAGCATTTCAGCAACCAATCCGGTATAACTTTTATCCATTTCTTCTCTAAAAAGTACGTCTGTGTAGGGTTTATATTTCTCTTGAAAGTTGTTGACAAACTCAACTGAAAACTTTGGCGTATTCAGTGCCGTGTCGGTATTCTCAATCAGGATCATATAGTTTAATTTTTGCAGCAATGCCATGTGGCTGAAAGTAAACCTATCAAAAGCCGTATAAAGCTCCCTGAATGTTGTATTGGCGTCTGTGATTGAAGAACGAATTCGTTCAGCATCCCTTCTGGCGCCACCAGTTACTATGTCAATCTTCAGCAGAGAATCGATGTAGGTCGAAATTTGTTGCTTTGCTGCTGCAATGCTTTTAGGAGACCATCTCTCGTATTTTTGAGCAGCCAGGTAATTGGCATAAGTTAACTCCCTGGGAGTCATCCGGGTCATTTTAATAAGTGACTCCGCTATATCAGGCATTCTATTGAAGAAAACGGAATTCACTTCACTATTCAGAGTAAGATAGCTGCAGCCATTTATGACATTCTCAAAACCAAAGGTGTATAAATTAACAGGATTATTTAAATCCATTTCTTTAAGGAAACGGAAATAGCCGGAATCTAAAACAAACCTCTTGTAGTCAGGAATCGGCTCACGTGCGCCTATATTATGCTTTTTACGGTATGCCCATTCCATGTTGCTTGGTGCATGTATTAACTTACCGATCAATGCGTGGTTGAGTTCCAGTGTTACCAGTTGCTTTAACTGTGGGGAATATGACTGCTGCGCCAGCTCCTCTTTTTTTTGCTTCCATCTTTCAAGAATATTTTTCCGATAGGTTGCCAAATCAATTTCATCCGTATCTGTGAGCGCATCGGCGTTAAGATATAATTTCCAAAGCTGCGCCTGCTTATCAAAGTATTCATTGTTGATGCCGGCATAAGTACCTCCAAAATACACCCATTTGGCCGCAGGGCAACTGTCGACGCGAAGTTTAGACTGCTGCCGATCTCTCAGTGGCAGATCCACATACACTTCCATTTCTCCTCCCGGGGCTACCAAAACATTTTCATTAATAAGATCATTTACCCGAAGCAATAGCTGTGTGCTGTAAACCAAGGGCACTTCGGCTTTAAAGGAGCCATCATCTGCTATCGGAAACTCATACTCTTCCTGTTCCCTTGTAAGCGGATTATTCAAAAATGCTTCAAGTTTAAATTTCATTTCAGGAACATATCCCAGGAGTATACCTTTGATGCTGGTTTTGCCCAGTTTTAAGTTATTTACAGGCAGCATGCCACTTCCGCCAGTTTTTGGTGCGTTCTTAACGCTGGCAGGAATAGAGTCGCGTAGAAGAACGAATTTTGATTTCAGTTCTATTCCCCAGATCTTAAAGCAAGCCTCACAGTCGCTTTCAATGAAATCTATTCTTTCCGTATTTAAATCAATCGGTGGGAAGCTAAGCGTAAAATTCATTTGCCCGGATGGTCCGGTAAACGTTTCTTTATCAAGGCTCAGTCCTATGGCCGTGTCAGCCAGGTATTTCTTACCGTTAGCACGAATGTAAGAACCTGTTGCAACACGAAACCACCTGCCGGGTTGCTGATAAGCTGTAAACTCAATTTCTGTCCTTTTGTTATCAAGAACAATTTTCCTGATCTCAAGTATTTCCGAACTCCGGACACTAAACGGCGGGTTTTCTATTATCTTTTCCTGGGCAAAAGCAACGGTTGTAAGCAGCAGCAGGCAGATGAACAAGCTTTTCATTTTGGGTCATTTGAACTAAATATCTTTTATAAAATGATTCCCTGCTAACCACTCCTATTTATTTACATTTTTTTATACAAATTCTATTCCTGAAGGGGGGCAAATTGGTACCACATGAACGCTTTCATCATTAACCTACTGGCATAGAGCAATTAAAAAGCCCACAGATATTGTAGGCTCCCCCGAAGTTCGGCCGTCGTAGTTAGAGTATTAATCTAATTGATTATTAACTTTAACCCCATAAGATGAAAAAAGGACACTACAAACAAAATTTAAAGTGTCCTTTTCTGCTCCCGAAACAGGACAACTATTGAACGAATTGATGCATGATTTCTTTGATTTCTACGAGTTGCCGGATTGACATTCTGCTTATTAAAAACCATTATTTATCTTAACCTACCCCAGAATAGCTACCTACAAGTGAGTTAACTTTATCCATTATAATAGTTATGGAAAACGGAAATATCGCCATATATCAGTCGCCTGATGGGCAAACTATTGATGTCGTTCTAGAGAATGATACCATTTGGTTGACACAGGCACAAATCATAGAATTATTTGGTTCCAGTAAGGCAAACATAAGTGAACACATAAAAAATATATTCATTTTCAACGAGTTAGAAAAGAATCTAACTGTTCGGAAAATCCGAACAGTTCGCCAGGAAGGCAAAAGGAAAGTTGTGAGGGAAATTGAGCATTACAATCTGGATATGATCATTTCTATAGGATACCGGGTGAATTCGAAACGTGGAACACAGTTTCGAATATGGGCCAATAAGATCTTGAAAGATTATCTGATCGAAGGATATGCATTGAACGAAAAACGGTTAAAGGAAAAAACGCAGCAATTAGACGCATTAAAGCAAACCGTTCGGCTTTTGAGCAACATGCTGGAGTCAAACCCTTTAAGTTCAGACGAGGCCAGTGGTTTGATAAAGGTTCTGGCTGATTACACTTATGCATTGGATGTGCTGGACAAATATGACCATCGCACTTTAACTATAGAAGCTACACATAAGAAACCCTCTTTTGTCGCTACTTATGAAGAGGCAATGAAAGCTATACGAAGCCTTAAAGAAAAATTCGGTGGCAGCAGCCTGTTTGGCAATGAAAAAGACGAGTCCTTCAAGAGCTCCATTGCCACCATTTATCAATCATTTGGAGGGGTAGACCTTTACCCTAGCGTAGAGGAAAAAGCGGCCAATCTTTTGTATTTCGTAGTCAAGAATCATTCTTTTTCCGACGGCAATAAACGTATTGCCGCTTTCCTTTTCGTTTGGTTCCTTGAAAAGAATGGATTGTTATACCGTAACGATGGAACAAAGCGCCTTGCCGATAATGCTCTTGTTGCTCTTACGCTTATGATTGCAGAGAGTAAGCCAGATGAAAAAGACATCATGGCACAGGTGGTGATAAATCTTATTAATGGCTATAACTGATAAAACGAAAAAAGGCTTCAATTGCTTGAAACCTTTTCTTTTGGTGCTCCCGAAACAGGACTTGAACCTGTGACCCTCTGATTAACAGTCAGATGCTCTAACCAACTGAGCTATTCGGGAATCTTACCGCGTTTGCGGGAGTGCAAAAATAGGGGAATTTGTTTTTCTGCCAAGCGTTTTTCCTTTTTTTTCGAAGTTTTTTTTCGCCCGCCTCTGCCAAGCCTAAGATGCCAAACTAAAAGACTTTTTGAACTAAGCCGTGCCGGCCACAGTTACAGCATAAAACTATAGCGCGCCAGTTTAAGTATCTGTAAAGAGGGTAGTTATTATTTCAACTACCCTCTTTACAGCTTATTTATTTATGCCTGCCTAATACCCAGCGGGCACCTATTCTAACAGAACCTAATTTTGCAAGGTTATTAAGGTCACTTCCAAGACTGAAGGTGTTTCTTGTACTTTTTCCGTCAAAGAAAACACTTCCCGGATCGGGACTTTTCTGATGGCTATAATCGGCGTAAATCATATTATTCAAA
Organism: Filimonas effusa; assembly: GCF_004118675.1. Taxonomy (NCBI): domain Bacteria; kingdom Pseudomonadati; phylum Bacteroidota; class Chitinophagia; order Chitinophagales; family Chitinophagaceae; genus Filimonas; species Filimonas effusa. The sequence goes on from NZ_SDHZ01000002.1 coordinate 1,462,820, forward strand.
CTCAATTCAAGTTGAAACTTCCTGTTTACATCATATGCGACTCCAGGAGAAAGACCAACAGAAGCACTATAGGTTTTAAGTCCAAACCAAGTGCCTCCTGCAGCGCTGTAATGCCAGTCTTCAACGCTATACAAGAGATTTAATCCCTCGTTTGCAAACAAATAGAAGCCTTTACCCAGAGGTTTATATTGACGCAGAAAGACTCCTGCCCCGTAACCATTTAACTTCCGATCCTGGGAGGCGTCTTCTGAATTAAGATAGGTATAATTTAATGAGAGTCCCCATACCCTGTTTTCTTTGTAGGCAAAACCTATGGAAGCGCTGGCACCAATAGTGGTTGCCTTAGTATCATATTCAATTTGATCGGACTCTGATTTGGAATGGCTTAAGCCAATATCGCCCCCCAGATAGGAAGACCCCTTCGTAATTTGGGCAGAGGCGGCGACAGATAATAACGCGATGGCAATTATGAAAAGAAATATCTTTTTCATAGAAAGTTTTTATGTAAATAATAGCAGAAGATAGAAGAGCAGCTCAGCTCAATGCCTTGAATACAGCTTTCCTGGCTGTGTTATCTGCCTAAGACGAAACGGGCACCTATTGTAATGTTTCCCACTTCTGCCAGGTTACTCAAACTGGAACCTATGTTAAAGTTGGTTTGTTTGGTAACACTTTCGGGAGTAGAACCAACAGCAGGACGAGTTGTTTTACTATGCCCATAGTTTGCATACACGAGATTATTCAAACTCAATTCAAGCTGAAACTTTTTGCTCACATCGTAGGCTAAGCCCGGCGCAAAAGAAACAGCGCCTGAATATGTTTTTGCAAATTCTCCGGCTTTAGTATACCCAAGCAATAAGCTCTCCTGGGTAAACACATAAAAGCCATTACCAAAAGGCTTATACTGGCGTAAGAAACCTCCTATTCCATAGGTGTTCTGTTTGTAGCCATCTGCAGAGCTGTGCGCAAAATTGAGAAAGAGCCCCCACACACGATTTTCCTTGTAGGCAAAACCAATTGACGGGCTCACCGCCACAGAAGTTCTCTTCTGTTCGGAATCATCCGGCGAAACCGGGCGATCTACCGTTTTTTTATCGGTACTAAAACCTAACCCTCCTCCCAGGTAGGAAGATCCTTTACTAATTTGAGCGGAAGCAGAGAGCGTGATGAAGACGGCGGACGCGGTGAAGAGTAGAAACTTTTTCATAGAAATTTTTTTAATGAAACAATACCGTAAAAGTATAGTCCAACCCTTTCCATTCACCCCAGAAGAATTAGATTAACATGATATTACATCCGTTTTAAATATGTGTTAATGGATGTATTCTTAACGCCTTTATAGGAAAAGAATATATATATATACCGCGTGCAGGTTCTTATAAAACTAAGAGGCCGCCTCTGATCAGAGACGGCCTCTTGTGAATTATTCTTTCGAATTGTTTTATGATTCTTTTATCTGTCTTAGTGCGTTGGTTCTATTACCAGAACAAACCGTATAAAGCAACCAACAGACCTACGATGATGAGAGAGCCAGCTACGAAACCAGGATTGGTTTTGAACATAGTGGTATCCACTTCGAGCGCTGCAGGCTTTTTGCCTTTGCGGGTTTCGATAAGACTGATCACATACATACCGATCATACAGATCACGAATACGAGTCCCATACGATCGAGGAATGGAATTTCGTAAACATGTGTGCTGACATTTTCTACTGCGAACCCGATAGAATACAGCGGGCTAAGATCAACCCATCCTGGCAGGAGTTTAAATACTACGGAGAGCAGGAAGCCGCCGATAGTAGCAAACAGGGCTGCGTTGGAGGTCGTTTTTTTCCAGAAGAAGCCAAGGATGAACATGGCGAAGATACCTGGCGATACAAAGCCTGTATATTCCTGGATGTACTGGAAGCCACCTTGTTTATCCATACCCAGGTGCGGAGCGATCACTACGCCGAGGATCATGGAAACGATCACTGTAATCTTACCTATCAACACGAGGTTTTTCTCGCTGGCGTCTGTTTTGAAGACGTTCTTATAGATATCCAGTGTGAAGATTGTAGCGATACTGTTTACCTTACCTGCCAGAGAAGCTACCACCGCAGCTGTAAGGGCCGCAAATGACAGGCCTTTCAGACCTACAGGAAGCAGGTTAAGCAGCACGGGGTAAGAAGCATCGGGGTTAGAGATAGAAGCAAATTCACCTGTTTTTTCCTGGAACAGCACGAAAGCTGCGATACCCGGAACAACGATCAGTAAAGGCATGAGGAGCTTCAGGAAAGCAGCGAACAGGATACCTGTACGGGCTGTTTTAAGATCGGCACCAAGCGCCCTTTGAACGATGTATTGGTTACAACCCCAGTAGTTCAGGTTCACGATCCACATACCACCGAGCAGTACAGAAAGACCTGGTAAGTCGATGAAGTTAGGATCTGTTTTAGGAATGATCATTTTGAAGTGTTCCGGCGCCCTGGTAAGCATTTGTTTGAAACCAGCGATGATACCGGGTGTTCCGAAATGTTCAGCCACCTGATCGATAGCGATATAAGTAGTAGCGAGACCACCGAGGATAAGGAAGAACACCTGTACCACAGAGGTATAACCAATTACTTTCATACCGCCCAGCGTGATGATGATGGCAAAGAATGCCAGTCCCCACATAGCCCATGTTAAATCGATACCGGAAACGCCACTTACAGCGATGGCACCGAGATAAAGGATAGAGGTGAGGTTTACCACCACATAAAGGAGTAACCAGAACACAGCCATCACCAGTGCTACTGTTTTGTTGTAGCGTTGCTGCAGAAACTGCGGCATGGTGTAGATCTTGTTCTTAAGATAAACAGGGATGAAGAATACGGCAACGATAACGAGCGTGATAGCTGCCATCCATTCGTAAGTAGAGATAGCAAGACCAATTTTAAAGCCCGAGCCGCTCATACCTACGAACTGTTCTGCCGATATGTTGGAAGAAATCAGGGATGCGCCGATGGCCCACCACGTTAACGACCCTTCGGCCAGAAAGTAGTCTTTAGAGCTAGCCTCTACTGTTTTTTTACGACGGTAAATCCATATACCGTAAAATGCGACTGCCAGGAAGTAGAGCAGAAATACAAGGTAATCGTTAGTGGTGAGGGACTGCATGATCCGTTGATTTGTTTTAAGGTTTACATATTAAAAAGCTAAATATACTGATTGATCAGGTTTTCCAGGAATTCTTGTTTTCCGCTTTTTAATGCTGGTTCGCCATTTTCGATAGCGAACGACCTTAAATCTTCGAGGCCAAGTTTCCCTTCTTCAAACGCTTTTCCTTTTCCATTGTCGAAAGAGGCGTAACGCTCTTCTCTGATTTTCCGGTATGCCGACTGCTGCAAAATATTGTCTGCGACAATCAAAGCTCTTGCAAATGTATCCATACCGCCGATATGAGCATAAAATAAATCTTCAGGATCTGTAGAATTTCGGCGAATTTTTGCGTCGAAATTAATTCCACCCCCTTTGAATCCCCCTGCTTCGAGGATAATGAGCATACATTCTACGACTTCGTTGATGTTGTTGGGGAACTGATCGGTATCCCAACCGTTCTGCATATCGCCCCTGTTTGCATCCATAGAACCAAGGAGGCCGGCATCGGCAGCCACCTGCAGTTCGTGCTGGAAGGTATGGCCAGCCAGGGTAGCATGGTTTACTTCGAGGTTGAGCTTAAAGTCGTTCAGCAGGTCATGTTCCCTGAGGAAGCCAAGCACGGTAGCTGCATCATAATCGTACTGGTGCTTAGTAGGTTCACAAGGCTTGGGTTCGATAAAGAAGGTGCCTTTAAAGCCGTTTTTGCGGGCGTAATCCTTAGCAGTATGAAGGAATTTAGCCAGGTGTGCCTGTTCGCGTTTCATGTTGGTATTGAGCAGGCTCATATAACCTTCACGACCGCCCCAGAACACATAATTTTCGCCTTTAAGGGCAATAGTAGCATCAAGGGCTGCTTTTACCTGGGCACCTGCATGGGCCAGTACATGGAAATCGGGGTTGGTTGAGGCCCCGTTCATATAACGGCGGTGAGAGAACAGGTTGGCTGTGCCCCATAACAATTTAACACCGCTGGCTGCCTGTTTTTCTTTCGCGTAATCAACCAATGTCTGGAGACGTTTGTCGTTTTCAGCAACGTCGTTGGTATAGTCAACCACATCTACGTCGTGGAAGCAATAGTAAGGAAGATTGAGTTTGGTAAAGAATTCGAAAGCTGCATCCATTTTATCTTTTGCCTTTGCAACCGCGTCTGATTTCTGATCCCAGGGGAAGAGATGGGTTGCTTCACCAAATGGATCGGCGCCGGTGCCGCAGAAAGAATGCCAGTAGGCGCCTGCAAAACGCAGGTGATCTTTCATTGGTTTACCTGCTACCACTTTATCGGCATCGTACCAGCGGAATGCAAGGGGATTATCTGACTGAGGTCCTTCGTATTTGATCTGGCCTATTCCTTTGAAAAATTCTTTTTCTCCAATAGTCACTGACATAATGATTCGGTTTTAATGGTTACAAATTCGTTAGTTGTTGTATCAGCAGTTCTTTCCATTGCTGATACAGTTCGTTATATAAATCGGTTTTGGATGGTGTTACCAATTGTAAAGGCTTCAGTTGTGCAAAAGCCTCCTGCTGGCTGGCAAAGATGCCTGCGCCGATACCTGCGCCTAAAGCGGCGCCAACGCTACCGTCGTTATTGTATAACTCAACGGGCGTATTGGTGACATTGACAAAAGACTGCAGGAAGATATCGCTAAGGAACATATTGGCTTTGCCTGCACGTATAACGGAAGGCCGCATACCGTTTTCCCTCATGATATCAAGTCCGTACCTGAAGGCGAAGGCAATGCCTTCCTGCCCCGCGCGATACAGATGTGTCGCAGTGTGCTTGTTGAAGTCAATACCCTGAATATGGGCGTTGGTTGTAACATTGTTAAGCATACGTTCGGCGCCATTACCAAAAGGCAGCACGAACAATCCATCGCTGCCGGGAGCAATAGCAGCAGCTTCCTGATTTAGCCCGGCATAACTTTTAGCGGAGCCAGTGAGGCTTTTGATCCATTTATTCTGGATGCCGGTGCCATTGATACAAAGCAGCACCCCTACCCTTTTATCCTGCGGCGCATAGTTGACGTGGGCAAAGCTATTCACACGCGACAGCCTGTCGTGCAACAACGTATCGGTAACACCGTAGATAACGCCGGAGGTACCTGCTGTTGCAGCTACTTCGCCCGGGTTGAGCACGTTAAGGGAGAGTGCATTGTTGGGCTGGTCTCCTGCTTTATAGGCAACAGGAATTCCGGCTTTCAAAGACAGCTCAGCGGCAATAGCATCTGAAACGTGACCATGTGAAGAGAACACCGGTTTAATATCGGGGATGACGGCTTTACTAAAGCCAAAGTAGTTAAACACCTCTTCAGAAAGCTGGTCTTTTGCAAAGTCCCAGAACACGCCTTCTGACAGGGCGGAGATGCTGGTTGTAATTTCGCCTGTAAGCTGCATAGCGATAAAATCGCCGGGCAGCATGATCTTATCGATCTTTTCAAATACGGCCGGTTCATTCTCTTTTACCCAGGCCAGTTTGGAAGCGGTGAAGTTTCCCGGAGAGTTGAGGAGGCAAGAGAGACATTGCTTTTCCCCGATAGCAGCAAAGGCTTTGTTACCAATTTCAACAGCCCTGCTATCGCACCAGATGATGCTATTACGTAACACCTGTTGTTCTTTATCAACCACAACAAGTCCGTGCATCTGGTAAGCGATACCAATAGCGGCTATATCCTGCGGGTTATATTTCTGAGAGGCATGTACTTTAGCGATGGCCTGTTTGGTATACTGCCACCAGCTGGCTGGTGATTGTTCTGCCCAACCGCTTTGGGGCGCCAGTATATCTGCTTCTGATTCGGGGTATTGTGCGCTGGCGACACATTGCTGAGATGCGGCATCAACAACGGAAACTTTAATGGATGATGTGCCTACATCTATACCAAGTAATAACATATGACTATCCTCGTTTTTAGATCCTGTTAAAAAAAATCCGTCCGAAATTATTGAACAATTATTGTAAACAATGCCAATTGTTTTTGTTACATATTGGGTTGCACAAATGTTGCATTGTTGTTAATCGTTTATGAAACATGCAATTGGTGTTGCATTAATTTTCAACGGATGCATTTCAAAACTTAATACGCAGCAAACTCTATTATACCTCCGTTATACATCATGATACCTATGATGATCTTCGTCACTGTTCCATCTTTTAAAAGGCCTTCAACAGCCGTCCCAAAGAAGTTTACCTGTACGTTTACTTCATCCTGGTGTGAATCATGCTTCATGGTAATATGTTTAACGTATTGAGCCATGATTCCAGGCATGTATCATGGTGGGTTGTTTCCCATGTACGACTGAGCACGTATTTTCATTCCGCTGGTTGTTTATCGTTAATGGTTTTACATGCAATGACTAAGGGTGAATGGTTAGCTCCGCTTCTACTGTTGCAGGGCTGCCCAGTTCTTTGCTTCTGGCACCGGGCTGGGAGCCGCCTATGATAATTCTTGCTTTCCCGGGAGGCGCCACCGCCTCGCCTGCATCGTTTATGATGTAGTACATTTCGGAAGGCATGCTAAAAGATACTTTCTGAGAAGCTCCTGGTTCCAGAGTTATTCTTTTACAATCTTTCAACGAAAGCAGCGGAGCATTATCCGGTTTGCTTTCATGCGACACATAGAGCTGAACAATTTCATCGGACTTTTTAGTTCCCGTGTTGGTAACGGTAGCCGAGGCCGAAAGGAACGCTTTTTTGCCGTGGTAGGTCCATGACAGCTTTATGTCTTTGTATGAGAATGTAGTATAACTAAGTCCGAAGCCAAACGGATACATGGGCTCTGCTTTCATGAAGCGATAAGTTCTGCCCTGCATATCGTAATTTTCATAAGGCGGCAACTGGTCGAGCGATTTAGGGAAGGTAACGGGCAGTTTGCCTGAAGGGGATGTTTTCCCGAAAATAATATCGGCAACTGCATTACCACCTTCTTCACCAGGATACCATACCATGAGAACTGCATCGGCAATTGCGTGCACTTCGGCGAGGTTCATGGGGCTTCCACCTGTAATCACTGCTATTACGGGGTGCTGGTTATCTTTTTTCAGTTTCTTCAGGTAATCGATCTGGGTTGCAGGGATGTTATAATCGAGCCTGTCGCCGAATGTGGGAGATGCGATAGATTCGCCTTCTTCACCTTCGAGCAATCCTGAGATACCCATTACCATGATGGTTGCATCGGAGGCATGTGCTTCGTTGCTGGCCCAATCGGCCGTATTGGTGTTAGGCTGAACGAGCATACATCCGGGGCGGTATTGCAACTGGCTGCCGGGGGCCACCTGTGCTGCCAATCCTTCGAGAACAGTGACCATACTGGAACTGATACCGTAGTAGTTACCAAGCAGCACATCGATATTGGCGGCACCGGGGCCTGTTACAAAATATTTGGACAGGTTATTTTTCAGGGGCAGTGCTCCATTGTTTTTAAGCAGCACAATAGATTTTACTGCAGCTTCCCGTGCCAAGGCCCGGTGTGCGGCACTATTGATGATGTTTGTACCGAGTTTATTAAAATGATTGTCTGCAGCGTCGTCAAACATCCCCAGGCGGAACCTGGTTTTGAGGGCTACGATGAGGGCGGAGTCTATTTCCTGTTCTGTGATAAGTTTTTGCTTTACTGCTTCTATGAGAGCGGGGAACTCATCGCCGCAATTGATATTTACGCCACGTTTTACGGCAAGGGCTGAGGCTTCTGCGCTGTTCTTTACCACTTTGTGCCCGGAGTAAAAGTCGGCGATAGCCCAGCAGTCGCTCACCACATGTCCTTTAAAGTTCCATTCTTTTCTAAGAACATCCTGGAGCAGGAAGGTATTACCGCAGCAAGGTTCTCCATTGGTAGCGTTGTAGGCGCACATCACGGCTTCGACACCTGCATCGACGAGGGCTTTAAAGGCGGGGAGGTAAGTTTCGCGAAGATCTTTTGGAGAAGCCACGGCATTGAATTCATGGCGCAGGCGTTCGGGTCCGCTATGAACGGCATAATGTTTTGCACATGCCGCCACTTTAAGGTAGCGGGGATCGTTTCCCTGCAGGCCTTTAACGAATGCTACACCCATTTTGCTTGTGAGAATGGGGTCTTCGCCATAGGTTTCCTGTCCTCTTCCCCAACGGGGGTCGCGAAAGATATTAATGTTAGGCGTCCAGAAGGTAAGGCCTCCATACTTCATATAATGGTTCTGCGCCACAGCAGCGTTGTACATAGCGCGCGCTTCATCGGAGATGACGTCGGCTACCCGAAAAGCGAGAGCGCTGTCGAAAGACGCTGCCAGTCCGATCGCCTGGGGGAAAACAGTTGCGACGCCGGAGCGTGCAACACCGTGCAAGCCCTCATTCCACCAATTATAGGCGGTGATCTGCAGCCTGGGGATGGCCGGGCTGTTATACATCATCTGGCCCACCTTTTCTTCGAGCGTCATTCTTGCGACGAGATCTTCCACTCTTTGTTCCATTGGCAGGGAGGCGTTGCGGAAGGGCAGCTTTTGCTGTGCCTGGGCGAAGAGACCTAAGGAAGCAAAAGCCAGCGACATCAATCCTTTCATCATATGACAGGGATTTAGTAATTGATAAGATTGTTCGAGTGCGCCGGCTTGGGCCATAGCAATATTGGGAAGAACAAGTATAACATAGCAATCGCTTTTAGGACCGGTATCTATTTTACCGATGCAGAAGCAATATCGTAATTAATTCCGAAATTGTAACCGATTACATAATTATTTTATAAAAATTCTGATAACCCGGGTAATTTTAGATACGCAACCGATTGTTTTTTAGTAATCTTTGCACTGAAAGGATCGGGAGAAAAAATCTGACAAGCTATGCATCCACCGAAAGAAGTTACGATTTATGATCTGGCCAAGACATTAAATATTTCTGCGGCTACTGTAAGCAGGGGATTAAAGGATCATCCTGCGATAAGCAAAACTACGCGGAAACGGATACAGGAGGCGGCCAAAGCTATGGGTTACCGCTCAAACAATTTCGCCAGCAACTTAAGGACGCAGAAAACAAACACGATAGGTGTTATTATACACGAGCTGAACAGCCATTTTATTACATCCGTTCTGGCGGGTATAGAGAAAGTGACTACAGCTGCGGGTTATGACATCATTATAGGGCATTCGTCGGAAACTTATAAAAAAGAGGTTGCCAATGCACTGAACCTGTTTCATAAGCGTGTGGACGGCTTGATAGCGTCACTGGCTTATGATACGGAAAGCCTGGAACATTATACACCTTTTACCCAAAAGCATATTCCGGTATTGTTTTTCGACAGGGTAGAGCCTAATAGCCCGGGAACCAAGGTTGTCATCGATAACTTCAAAGCCGGTTACGATGCCGCGCAGCACCTGATAGAGCAAGGCTGCAAGCGGATAGTACATATAACCGGTAACCTGAAACGTAATGTGTACCAGGACCGTTTGATTGGCTACCGGCAGGCGCTGGTGGATCATAAGCTACCTGCGGATGCGGAGCTGGTAATAGAGAATGACCTGAGTGAAGCAGCCAGTATGGAAGCCGCCGACCAGATATTAGCCATGAAACAGCGGCCCGACGGGGTGTTTGTAAGTAATGATTTCTGCGCTGTTGTTTGTATGCAGGCATTGAAGGAGAGAGGCATCCGTATTCCTGAGGATATTGCATTTGTAGGTTTCAATAATGACGTTATTGCGCGACTAGCAGAGCCGCAGCTCACTACAGTCAACTATAACGGAACAGAGATGGGGGAAATAGTAGCTACCCATCTTATCAATCATTTAAAAGGCAAGACCAATATTGCACATACAAGCACTGTAGTCATTAAATCGGACCTGATCATACGAGCGTCTTCTTTGCGGAAAGAGAAGAAGAAAGGGAGGAAATAAGCCATTTCAGCGACAAATTTCAACCGATTGCAGCCCATTTTTTTCATTTTTCCGGAAAAAAGTACAGAAGTCGCTGCAATCAATGCAACAGTGCAGTTAGTAAAACCGAACAGCGGATACTGATGGCGGCTCTATTTCAATGGTCGCAGGGCTTTGGCTGACTTACACCGCCAGAGCGCAGGCGTGTTTTGTTGCATACTGCCGCTCTCAAGCCATAGCTTTACAGCTCCGCCTCTTCAAAGCAAGCAGGACGGCGCTCATCCACTCCGAGGCCTTATCTTTCCTATTGCCAGGCACTATTAACTCAATCCCGAAGGGCGGTAATAAAGCTTTTTATTCATTCGGTAAAAGGCTTACCACTTCAGGCGGTTAACTAAACAGGAAGGCCACATCATCCCTCGTCAGCTTTTTGACAAAGCCGGCGTCTTCTCCTACCAGTTCATCGGCCAGGGCCTGCTTTTTGGCCTGGAGCTGAAGGATCTTTTCTTCTACGCTATCCTTACAGATCATTTTATAGGCAAAGATCTTCTTTGTTTGCCCAATACGATGCGCCCTGTCGATGGCCTGCTGTTCGGCGGCAGGGTTCCACCAGGGATCTACCAGATATACGTAATCGGCTGCGGTAAGATTAAGTCCTACCCCTCCTGCTTTCAGGGAGATAAGGAATACTTTGACATCGCTGTCTTGGGCCTGGAAGCGTGCTACTTCCTGTTTACGTTGTTCCAGCGAGGTACTGCCATCGAGGTAACAGTAGCCAATACCTGCCAGTTCCAGTTCCTTGCGGACGAGGTGCAGCATTTCGGTAAACTGGGAAAAGACGAGCAGTTTATGATCACCTGTATTCTCTTCTATTTCGCGGAGCAGTTCATCTGTTTTTACGGAGGCGATGATGTGTTTGGTATTGTCTTTTAATAAAAGCGGGTGGTCGCAGATCTGGCGCAGTTTAAGGAGTCCTTCCATGACGTAGAAGCCTGCTTTTGATATACCTTCTTCATCGATCCTTTTCAACAGTGCATCGCGGTAATAGTTCTTATGTTCATCGTACATGGCGCGCTGGTCGGCGTTCATTGTACACCAGAGGATCATTTCCGTTTTATCGGGCAGATCGGTAGCCACCTGCTCTTTTGTACGGCGCAGGATGAACGGATAGATCAGTTTCCGTAAGCGGGCAGCTTTATCCTTGTCTCCGTTTTTATCGATGGGGTGTGCGAATTCCCTTTTGAAGAACTCTTTACCTCCAAGCAGGCCGGGGTTCACAAAGTGAAACTGGGCGAACAGGTCGAATGTATTATTCTGAACAGGGGTACCACTAAGGATAAGCCTGTTTTTAGCCTGCAGTTCATAGACAGCTTTGGTTACCTGGGCGTCGGGATTTTTAATAGTCTGGCTTTCGTCGAGGATAACATAGTTCCAGGCGAAAGCTCTCAGGTGTTCGAGATCGTTTCTAACGACGCCGTAGCTGGTAAGGACTACGTCGGCTGCCTGAAATTGTTCATCGGTGAAATCGCGTTGCTGGCCATAATGCAGCAGGTAAGTAAGCGAGGGGCAGAACTTCTGGATCTCCGCCTCCCAGTTGAAGATGAGGGAAGTGGGGCAAACCACCAGTTGCGTACTGCCGGAATATTTTTCTTTCAGGTGCTGGATGAAAGTAATAGTTTGAAGCGTTTTACCGAGGCCCATGTCATCTGCCAGGCAGCCACCCCACCCCAGTTCGTCGAGGCATTGCATCCAGCGAAATCCTTCCATCTGGTAGGGACGCAGGCTGGCGTTCATTTCGGCGGAGGGTTGTTTGGTAATGACTTCGTTATAATGCAGCAGGCGATGTTTCTTATCGGCTATTTCCTGTTGCAGTTTCTTATCAGTTATTTCGGCCTGGAGGTCGTCGAGTACAGAGTAGTGCAGTTTACTTACCTGTAACCTGCCTTTGTTTTCATTTCCTACTTTAAAGAGCATTCCGTACTGGGTAAACCATTCCTGCGGGATCATACCGAGGGTACCGTCTTTGAGCACAATAGCGTCCTGGTTGTGCAGGATGGCTTTACGGATGTCTTTGAGCGGCACTTCCTGGTCGCCCCAGAAGACTTTTACTTTAAGATCGAACCAATCGATATTGGCGCGGGCTTCAATTTCAACACGGGGTTTACCCGTATTATATTTAAAGCGCTGGAGTTGTTGCAGGCCATAAACGGCGAAGCCGGCATCCTGCAGTTGCTGGTTCATTTTGAGGAACCATTTATCTTTCATGACCTCATCGAAGGGCATGTAGTAGTATCGGTTGTTGCGCTGGTTTTTGAATTTAGGATGGAGGCTGCGTAGTTGTTCGTAGGCTTCCTTTTCAAGCGGTTTATTGCGCCTGATAACGGTGAGCAGGTTATTGGCATCGTGGAAATACTCCTTATCCTCATCGTAGTCGACCAGTACATCGTCGTACATAAACTGCGGCTGGACCATGAGGTACTGGCTGCTGAATTCGCTAAGCATGACCCTGGTTTGCGGTTCGGGGCTGGTAACTTCGAATTGGAGACCTTCGGAGCATTGCAGCGGATATTGCTGTTGCAGGGGAACCAGGAAGCTATTCACCACATCGTTCTTATCGCGTGCGGGAAAGCGCAGTTCCCCTTTTTTGAACATATCGAGAACGGAGACGTCATCGGGTTTAGCAGGGAGATGCAGCACATCGTCCATGAAGAAGAAAAGCGATTTGAACAGGTGTACCCTTGCCGGGGTTTGTTCTGCCATGGTGTGGGCATTCATCGTGATGGTGATGAAGTTGTCGTCTTTAATGGCGTTAAACTGCAGATGAACGGGGAGAGAGCTGATACGCAGCGGCCGCACGTTGTTGTCGGAGAAGTTGCCCTCGCGCAGTACATAGAGGGGATACTGTGCGTTGGTGATAAAAGGCCAGATCTGGTGAAGAAGAGACAGGTAGTGCGCGCGCAGGCGTGGGATGTCTTTTTCGTTCAGCATGAGCCAGGGCTGTGCGTGGTTTTTCAGGTAGCTGCTACCGGTACCGATCATGTATTCGAAGAGGCGGCCATCGGAAAAGCCTACCAGCAGGTCGAAGAGATTATCGGCCAGGGGTTTGAGCCAGGGCCAATGTTCCTGATCATCGATAAGCAGCTTGCTAAAGCGTTTCCTGTTTTTTTCCTGTTGAATCAGGATTGGTTCCAATGTAAACCCTATATGCTTGTTGGTAGTAAGGTTAAAAAGGAAACCAATTTCTTCAGTTCTATCCATTAAAGTCACCGTTAAACGGCGGCAAATTAAATTCTTACGGTGTAAGACTGAAAATTTTATTTCACACAATATCTTTTCCGAAAGGCATCATGGAGACTTCGAGGAGTTTAAAGTGTTGTTTTCCAAAAGGGATACCTATGATGGTAATATAGAGGAGCAGTCCAAAGAAAAGGTGTGTAAGAGCTGTATACCAACCTCCGCAAAGCAGCCAGATGATATTACATACGGAAGTGAGGCAGCCGTTTTGGGTTTCGCGGTTTACAACCCTTGTACCGAAGGGCATTAATACAGCGGCGGCCAGTTTAAAGCATTGCAGGCCGAAAGGGATGCCTATGATGGTAAAGCAAAGGAGGATCCCGCCTATGAGATAGCCGAGTGCGGCGAAGAATCCGCCGAAGATGAGCCAGATAAGATTGCCTATTAAATTCATACAAATGGTGTTAACAGGTAAAAGATACAGAGAATACGCTTTACTTTGCAGTTTATCATTATTAACCCGGGGTGCTTTAGCTGAAAGGCTATGGCTGAGAAAAACCCGTTGAACCTGAACAGGGTAATTCCTGCGGAGGAAGTGCTATGGATATTCAATACTGGTTATCGCTCTTTGCGGAGCAGGCGCAGCAAACGAGTGCTGTGGAATGGGTTGCTGTAATTTTTGGAGTAACGGAGGTATTACTTGCCCGGAGGAATCACATCCTGTTGTATCCTGCAGGGATTATAAGCACGGTGCTGATCGCTTATATCATGTTCGACTCAAAGTTGTATGCAGAGGCATTGCTCAACGCCTATTATTTAATCATGAGTGTTTATGGCTGGATACACTGGGCGAGGCGCCGCAATGAACCGGCACTACCTATTACGCATACCCAAGGAAAGGAGTGGGCGGTGGTTGTGTTGATTGCCGGCTTAGGATGGGCGGTGTTGTATGGCACATTAAGCCATTATACCGATGCGCATTATCCAACCTGGGATGCATGGGTAAGTTCTACTGCCTGGGCAGGCATGTGGTTACTGGCCAGACGTAAGGTGGAGAACTGGCTGCTACTGAACCTGTCGAATTTATTTGCGGTGCCTTTGTTGTTTTACAAGGCATTGCCCATGATGGCCTGTCTTACTATTTTCCTGTTTATAATTGCTGTATTGGGTTATTTTGACTGGCGAAAGAAGGCTGTTAAAACTGTACGCAATCGAGAATTTTCCTAAGGCTATCCATCAACAGTGGTTTAACGATATAATCCTGGACTTCCGAGTATTGTTTAGCGCGATCGATATCGACCTGGCTGATGGAAGAGCTGATCATGTAGATCGTTACTTTACGGGGAAGGGAAGGCATCAGTTTGATGAATTCGTCGAGGAATTCCCAGCCGTCCATTACGGGCATATTAATATCGACCATAATGATTTCAGGCAGGCCATGGGGGTCTTTCATTTTCTCGTGTAAGAATTGTAATGCCTCTTCGCCGTTTTTGAAAGTGATCACTTGCCGACAGAAGTCGTTACCCATAATCATTTTTTTTACGGCGAACACATATACCTGGTCATCATCAATAATACACGCTACTTCAGCTTTACTCATGTAATATATATTTTAAACGTAGCACCATTATTCACTTCGCTGGACACTTCAATTTTTCCTCCCATAGACTCCACCTGGTTTTTGACGATAAAGAGGCCGATGCCTTTTGCGTCTCTGTTTCCATGAAAGGTATTGTACATGCCAAAGAGTTTTTTACCGTAACGTTCGAGGTTAAGGCCTTTTCCGTTATCGGAAACACACAGGATCTTTTTACCGTCTATCTCTTCGAAGCTGATATTGACTATGAGCTGGCGATCGGGGTGACGGTACTTAATAGTATTAGACACAAGGTTAAGCAAAATGCTTTCGAGGTAAGCGGGGTTATAATCTATTTCAACGTTGTCCGGAACATTCACGTTGATGGTCACCTGGTGCAATGTGATTTCAGCAGCCAGGATGCCGGCGGTATTATTGATATATTCCAGCAGGTTTAATTTAATTTTCTGCTGCCCTATAGAAGACTGGATAGAAACAACCTCGTTCAGGTGAACAATTGTTTCGCTCAGCAGCGAAGATACTTTTTTAAGATGTTGCATGAGCTCATTCTTTTCATCTTCGCTTTCGGCCTGATCTATCATATAGAGCAGCATCTCGAAATTGCCGGAGTGTGCTCTGAGATTATGGGAAACGATATGGGCGAAATTAACGAGCCTGTTATTTTGCTCACGTGCCAGTTCATTGGTATACCGCAGTTGCAGTTCTGTTTCTTTGCGACTGGTAATGTCTTCGATATGTGACACGAAGTGAACGGGGCGGCCAAGCCTATCTCTTACAAGGGATACGCTCAAGAGCACCCAAATGATATTTCCATTTTTATGAAAGTATCTTTTTTCGATCTGGTAGTCGTTGATCTCTCCACGCAGGAGCTGGTGCGCGCAGTCCAGATCTTTAGCAAGATCATCGGGATGTGTTAATTCCTGGAAAGTTTTCTGGTGTAGTTCTACTTCTGTGTAGCCTGTCATTTCGCATAAGTTTCTGTTTACCTTCATCAGCTGGCCTTCGGTTGAAACCAGGGCCATGCCTATAGCCGAGTGTTCAAAGGCGCGTAGGAAACGCTCCTCGCTCGTTTTTAATTCGTCTATATAAATACTACTTTTCATCACTACGCCCATTTAATGATGTTAAGGTATTCAATATTGGAACCAAGGGTACTTATAAACACATTAAAAGGCCGACCTGGTTTTTTAAAAAACACTTAAGCGGCCTATAATACTGATGACAGGAGATAAAGAAGGGAGGAAAACTGCGTTTTTAAGCGGTATAACCGATTATTTCTGCTGTTTTACCGAGCGGTAATTTTAACAAAACCAGAAGACAAATCGGCGGCTTCTGCTGTAAGCGTTACAACACCGGCTCTATCATTTGATTGTATCACGGCAAGACAAAGCCCGTTTAGTGTATTACAATAAGGCGCTTTAAAAGAAGAATGACTTACCGGGCTGCCGTTGTCGACAGCTATAAGTTTGCCTTCGCCGGCGACCTTAAAGTTCACGTGTATATCGGCATCCGGAACAATATTGCCTTTATCATCAATTACCTGTACAGTAATAAAGGACAGATCCCTGCTATTTGCCCCGATGCTGGTTCTATCGGCAATGAGGCGAAGCGCATGAGGGGCTCCCGCGGTTCTTCTTTCCTGTTGCAGCACTGTTCTGCCATCTTTGCGGGCAACCGCTTTAAGCGTTCCGGGAGCGAAGGGCACGCGCCATTTTACATGCAGGCTGGTATCTTTTTTCCGGATTCCCAAAGAGGTGTTGTTGAGAAAGAGTTCCACTTCATCGGCATTATTATAATAGGCCACTACGTCGATGGTGTCGTTGTTATTCCAGTTCCAATGTGGCAAGAGGTGCAATACCGGTTTGTTGGTCCACATACTTTGGTAGAGGTAGTAAACATCTTTCGGGAAGCCTGCCAGGTCGAGGATACCAAAATAGGAGCTACGGGCGGGCCAGGTATAAGGGGTTGGTTCGCCGAGATAATCGAAGCCTGTCCATACATACATACCAGAGACATGCTGCATACGGAGGAACAGCTTCAATGTTTCTTCGTGGGTGCTTCCCCAGGGAGCGCTTACATTATCGTAGGCTGAGACGGTAAAGCCGGGATTGCCTTTGGTGAAGGGTTTGTCCCATGCTTCGGGCCAACGGCGAATGCTATCGGAGGGAATTTTATCGTAGTGCCCTCTTGTTGCCAGTGCACTTACACTTTCGGTGACAATCATTTTTTTACCGGGCCAGGCGTGGAAGAAGCTATCCCATTTCCAATGATTATAATTATAGCCTATGAGATCTGATGCATTTGACAGGATCAGGTTGTTGAAGGGTTGTATTTCATTGTTAGCTGTTACTATTTCCCTTGTAGTATCCAGGGATCTTACAATACCTGCCAGTGTTCTGGCGATGGTGCGCCCGGAAGTATCGGCACCTGTACCCCATTGTTCTCCGATTTCGTTACCGATGCTCCATATGAATACGGAGGGATGGTTTCTATCGCGTTTTACGAGGTCCTGTAAGTCTTTGCGGTGCCATTCTTTAAAATCGAGATGATAATCGAAAGGATTTTTTTGTTTTTCCCACATATCGAAAGCTTCGTCCATCACAATGAAGCCCATTTTATCGCAGAGGTCGAGCAGTTCCGGGGCAGGTGGATTGTGCGATGTTCTGATACCGTTACAGCCCATTGCCTTCAAAAGTTCGAGTTGGCGTTCCATGGCGCGGGTGTTTATTGCAGCGCCAAGGCAGCCGAGGTCGTGGTGATTACATACACCTTTAATTTTTAGTGGCCTGTTGTTGAGAAAGAAGCCTTTGGCGGCGTCGAAATAAAACGAGCGGATTCCGAATGGGGTGATATACACTTCTTCGCTTCTATTGTATTGCAGCTTTGTTAGCAGCTTATACATATACGGCGTTTCGTCACTCCAAAGCAGCGGGTGTTTCACCAAGAGGCTGTGCGAGACGATGAGGGAATCTGTTGTAACATAGAGCGTATCCTTCAGCTGTGTCAATTCTTTTCCATCGGGGTTGAGCACCTGGGTTATTAAGGTTACGTGTTGTGGTTTGCCGGATGTGTTACGGAGGGTGGTAGTGATATGAACACTGGCTTGTGTTCTAGAAACCTGTGGTGTAGTGACGAATGTACCCCACTGATCAACAGCAATTTTGCCGGTAGTGGTAAGCCAGACATTTCTATAGACTCCTGAGCCGGAATACCAGCGGCTGTTGGGTTGTTTTGCGTTATCGGCTTTTACTACCAGCAGGTTTTTCTGCGGGGCAGGTTTCAGGAAACGTGAGATAGCATAACGGAATGAGATATAGCCATTGGGGCGTATACCAAGTGAATGGCCGTTGATCCAGACTTCGCTATTTTGATAGATGCCATCGAACTCTATGTACAATTCTTTTCCAACGGCATTTGCGGGTGTTATAAATTCTTTCCGGTACCAGCCTGTGCCTCCGGGAAGCGCGCCTCCGCCCGGAGTAGCGGGATGTTTATCGCTGAAAGAGCCTTCTATGCTCCAGTCGTGCGGCAGCTGTACGTTTAACCAGGTTGCGGTGTTGTCCGGCATTTGTGTAAGCTTACCGGTACTGTCGAGGAAAAACTGCCAGCCTGTAGTCAGCAGCACACGCGCCTTATGTTGGGCGTGTGCTACAGACGTAAGGGCCGCTTGAGCAGATACAAGGAAAAAACAACACAACAAGCGTTTTCTCATGACTACAAATTAAGCTACTGTCTGACGTTCATTTAACCAGTCTTTCGTAACGGGCCGCACACCTATCACAATATGCAGCCCGCTTTTTATTCAAATTACACTATCATTTCAGCTTGAAGTTGAAACCAATATAACAGGGACTATCTCCAGGATTTGGTTTGTCTCTGATCACTGCAAGGATCATAGAGGTTTCTGTTAATTTGAGAATCTTCAGCTCGCTCCAGTTACTTGAGTTTTTATAGTAGTCGCCTCCGAATAATACTTCGCAGCCAATGAGATACACCATTTTTTTAACCGGATCGATTGAAAACTTGCCGGTGCATTTAGTAACCTGCCCGGTTTCGTTTTTCAGGCTGCGGGAATAGTTTTTAGAACCATTAAGATCGAAGGTCATTTCACCGTAATCGCGATTGGGCATTACCCATTCGTTTCCTGCATAAGAGGGGTGCCAATCCCAGTTATCGCCACTGGGTTTACCATAATCGAAGCCAAACCAGCCGATGGGGGCTGTCATATCGAGCACCCAGGTTTTCCCTTGCGGGGTACTTCCCGCTATTAGTCCCCATTCGGGGTCTGCGATAAGCGAGAGGTCTGTTTTTGATACAGTTATTTTAGTGGAATCCATTACGAGGCCGCCCGGGGAGTTAGCTCCGTATTTAATATAATAGTCGCCTGAGAAGGGCAGGCTTACTGTATCATTTACCCTGGTAGAGACGCCTTCGGCATAATCCCAGTAGGGGATCACGCCTTTGGTATTACTTTGCAGGTAAAGGATATTATCGTGTCCTGATTTCTGTGTAACAGAAAATGAAAGCTGTGATTTATTTATGATAGCAGGCAGGTCGGTTCTCTTTTCTTTGGGAGAACATGCGGCCATAAACAATGTTATGGCGGCAGCTGCCATCAGTTTATTTTTTTTCATAGCAAAAAGTTTAAATGGTTAGTTGGTCCATCCATTGTTTTGTTTCAAAGTGCCATTACTGAGGCCTATCTGAACATCGGGGATGGCAAAAAGACCATTGGTTTCGGTACGGAAGGAAATATTAAAGTCGCCGCCTGTATTGTTATCGATGATCTGTTTTGCTGCGGGCATGCCTTGCCGGAGTATATCCCAGTAGCGGATACCCTCGAGCGCCAATTCGAGGCGGCGTTCTTCCAGGATTGTTTTCAAGCCTGCGGCATCGGCGGTAAGCACTTTTCTATGAGTGATATCCTTTTTGAAAGCGCGGTCGCGCACCCTGTTGAAATAGTTCTGTGCTGTTGACAGGTTGGTTGCGAGATGCAGTTCGGCCCCCATGAGCAGCACATCGGCGAAGCGGATAACCACGTAGTTATCGTAGTTGTCGATCTGGAAATTGCCACTCATATCGGCTACTTTATTGAGCGTAATGGGTGTATATTTTTTCCAGAAATAGCCTGTATACTGAACCTGGTCGGAGGCAGGTATAAAGGCGGTAAGGCCATCTTCCTGGATACCAATAAAGGAGGCTTTCCTGCGAATACTATCTGCCGATTCGTAGGCATTATACAATGCGGGATTAACTGTACCAACGCCCCAGCCCTGTGTATAGAATGCCAGCTCGCTGATACCCCTGAGGCCAACCATTACCTGTACCCTGTTGCCATTCAACTGGTTCCAGTTACCTTTTCCTTTTTCGGAATACTGGATAACGAAGACGCCTTCTTTGTTATTCTGTCCTGCAAAGGTTTTGGCTGTAGCATAGGCTGATGCGCGCCAGAGGGTACCAAAGTCATCGAGGAGGTCGTAACCACTATTGGCGATAACATCGTCGATAGCAGCAGTTACCTGTTGTTTGGTATATACGCCTGCGAGGTCGGTTTTGTTATAGTAGCCGGTGTAATAGAGGAAAACTCTTGCCAGCAATGCTTCAGCCGCCCATTTGGTTATTCTGCCGTATTCTTCATCCGGGATACTGGCAAAAGGTTTGGCACTGGCTGTAAGGTTTTGAATTGCGGCTTTCAGGTCATTGGCAATAAGGGCATAAACGCTGTCGGGGCTAGCCTGTGGGATATAATAGTTTTCGCCTTCGATGGGTACAGTAAGCAGGGGAATATTTCCGTACATACGAACCTGGTCGAAGTAGAAATAGGCGCGCAGGAATTGCGCTTCGCCTGTGTACCTGTTTTTCAATGCCTGATCGGCACCAAAGTTGGCGCCGTCTATTTCCTGGAGGAATTTATTGGCCCTATAGATCCCTGTATAGTTTTTCTTCCAGCTTACTTTATTCATGTCTTCCCATTTCTCAAATTTGTCGGCATGTCTATGGCCATTATCGGCCAGGCCACCGCCGCCGAAGCAGTTATCGGATGCGAGTTCGGAGGACAGCCAGATGTTGCCGAAGCCTTCCCAGTTAAGGACGCTGTAAGCTGCTACCAATGCTTTGAAGGCATCTTCCGGAGATTTATAGAACGTTGCCTCTACCTGTTTGTCTTTGGGCGTTCTGTCGAGGAAGTCTTTATTACAGGCCAACAGACCTGAGAGTATGATTGACAGTACAGCGATAGCGGTGTACCTGTACAAAGAAGTAATACGAAGTTTGCGTTTCATACAATACCGTTTTAAGTATGCAGATTATAATTTAATGCTGAGTCCTACCATCACTGTTCTAGGCTGCGGATAGTAGCCGAGGTCGATACCTGAAGACCAGGTATTGCCTTCATTATCGGTGTTACCGTAGCCTACTTCGGGGTCCAATCCTTTGTAGCTGGTGAAGGTGAACGGATTGAGGACAGTGGCATAAATGCGGCATTGCTGGAAGGGTAATGCTGCGAGCACATGTTTTTTAAGATCGTATCCTATGCTGATTGTTTTAACGCGCATGAACGATCCGTTATGGATATGGAGGGTAGATACACGGCCCCAGTTGTTATTTGCCTCATCGCTGAGTGTCACCCTGGGGAGATAGCTGGAAGTACCTTCGCCGGTCCAGCGGCCTATGAATTCGGAGCTATAGTTATTATACCACCTATCGAACGCTCTTGTACCATCGAGGATATCGTTTCCGCCCACACCTGAAGCGAGGAGGGTAAAATCGAAGCCATTCCAGTTGGCGGAGATATTAAAGCCATAAGTATAATCGGGGTTGGGGTTACCGATCATTGTTTTATCGCCGGCGTCGATAGTGCCGTTACCGTTACGGTCGACGAAGCGAACGTCACCGGGTTTGGCGTTGGGTTGAATGAGTCCTTTTGTACCCATGTAGCTATTTACTTCCGCTACATTCTGGAAGATACCATTGGCCTGGTAGCCCCAGAAGTACCCGATGGGGAAGCCGTTTTCGATCCTGAAGAATTCGTCGGTATTGGAAGCAAGGACACCAGAGGCACCGTGAATAATACCTTCCCTGTTAGGCACTTCTTTCACGGTATTGCTATTGAATGCAATATTGCCTCCGATGCTCCAGGTTACTGCTCCTGTTTTTTTCTGGTAGTTGAGTGCGATTTCAACGCCTTTATTTACGATATGGCCGCCATTGATAATCGGGGGATCATTACCAACGAGGTCGGGTATCGGCGCTGTTACAAGCCAGTCGCGTGTTGTTTTATTGTACCAGTCGAAGTTGATGCTAAGTCCTTTAAAGAGCGTTGCGTCGAAGCCGATATTGGTTTGTTCTGCGGCTTCCCATTTGAGGTTGGGGTTAGGCACCTGGCTGGGTGAAGCACCTATGGTAGGGTTTACGCCGAAGCCTCCGAAGTAATAACTCCTGTATTGAGAGCTGATGGTAGCCATATACCGGAAGTCGCCTATGCGATCGTTACCGTTACGTCCCCATCCACCGCGGATCTTAAGGAAGTTAAGCCAGGCGGGTTTTCCAAAGTTTTCGTTGGTAACCACCCATCCTGCCGAGAAGGAAGGGAAATAGCCATAGCGGTTATTGGGGCCGAATACGCTGGAGCCATCACGCCTGATGATAGCAGACAGCATGTATTTGCCATCGTAGGTATAGTTGACCCTTCCGAAATAAGATTGTAAGGCTCTTTCCACGCGGGAACCGGCGGCAGCGTTATCGATGCCCGGCAATTGTGTACCATTGCTGATAACCGCGTATTCGAAGCCTGGAATGACCAGATCGGTACGGCTGCCGGAAACGTAAGTATAAACATCTTCCTTAGCGGTTGTACCTGCCAGTAATGCGATGTTGTGATTGCCCAGCTGGGTAGTATAGCTGATGGTATTATCCCAGTTCCACCTGATGTTTTTGTAAATGGCACTTGTAACAGAGGTGACGCTGCTTTTATTGGTGGAAGACAAATCGTATTTAGGGGTATAACCTGTATAGTTTTCGTAGGAGAGGTCCATCCCAAAGTCGGTCCTGATCTTCAGTCCTTTCAGGATGGTGACCTCCATATAAGTGTTGCCGAAGATCCTGTCGAAATTTCTCTTATTGTTATTGAGGTAGTCCATGGCAGCAACGGGATTTATTTCCTCTGCAAACGGGGACCTGGCGTAGGAGCCATCGGCATTATATGCAGGGAAAGTGGGGCTGGTGTTTAGAAGGCCCCTTATGGAGTTACCATAAATATTACCTGTACCGATGCCTGCCTGGTTGCTATGGATATAGGCGAGGTTTTCTCCTATTTTGACGATGTCTTTATAAAGTTTATGATCGGAGTTAACCCTGAGGTTAACGCGTTCGTAAAAAGATTTTCCTTTTAAGCCCATGAGACCTTCCTGGCGCTGGTACCCGATGGAGGTAGCATAAACAGACTGGTCGTTACCTCCGTTGAGGCCGAGGTTATAGCTTTGTGTAACGGCGTTTTTGAGGCGTACCTCTTCCTGCCAGTCGGTACCTTTTCCAAAGGAATCGATCTGTGCCTGGGAGTAAACGAAGTAAGCCGGTTTACCGGAGTTGATGGCAGCTTCGTTCATGATGATGGCGTACTCTTTGGCGTTGAGCAGCGACATTTTTTTAGTAGGGTTCTGCCAGCCGTAGTACATGTCGAGGGAGACCGCTTTGCGTCCTGCTTTGCCTTTGCGGGTGGTGATGAGGACGACGCCGTTAGCGGAGCGGGCGCCATAGATGGCTGCGGAGGCGGCATCTTTGAGAATGTCCATAGATTCGATATCAGCCGGGTTGAGGTAGCTGATATCTTCGGCGGGCATACCGTCGATCACGTAAAGCGGGTTGGAGTTTCCATTGGTTGCAACGCCCCTAACCACGATGCGGAGTGCATCGCCCGGCTGACCGGAGTTAGAAGTAACCTGAACGCCGGCAGCCTGTCCCTGAAGGCTTTGGCCTACAGATAAGTTCTTATTCTTTTCGAGGTCACTACCTGCCACGCGGACAGTGGCGCCGGTAACTTCGCGGCGGCGCTGGGTTCCGTAGCCTATCACAACTACTTCTTCGAGCTGACTTTCGCCCTGTTGCAGGCGTACGTCGAAGATGCTGCCGTCGCCTATGGTAATTTCGGCATTTGCATAGTTTACAAATGAGATGACCAGGACATCGCCTTTTTTAGCACTGATGGAGAACTGACCATTTTCATCGGAGGTTGTTCCTGTGGTGGTGCCTTTTATGGTAATGTTAGCCTGGGCTAGCGGCTGTCCGGCAGGGCCTGTTACTGTTCCAGAGACTGATTTTTTCTGCGCCATAGCTGTCAGGCATACCAGGAATGCCGGCAGCAGAAAAAGCAGCAGCTGCAACGGCCTGTAAAGGGGCCGCCTGGTGGCGTTTCTAATTAGGGATCTCATGTGGCAATCAATATTAAGTGGTTGATAAAAAGACTAGTGGTATTTTAGGAGACAAGGTTATTGTTAAAGACATGCTAAGCTACACTGAGGATGCACAGCAGAGGTGTAGCGTTTGTTTCGATGTAGGGGGGATTTTGTTAACCAGCTTTATATTTAGATGGGAGGACGCCATACTCCTCTTTGAAGTAGCGTGCAAAGTTTTTGGGGTCGTTAAACCCTACTTCGTAGGCAACTTCAGCCACGGTAAGCTGTGCTTTTGACAGGAGAAGGGCTGCTCTTTTCAGGCGCATTATCCTGATGAACTCTATGGGTGTTTTGCCGGTTAGGGAAAGCAGTTTTTTGTAAAGGGCGACCCTGCTGATATGCAGGGAACGGCTCAGTTCTTCTACCGAGAAGTTTGTGTTGCCGATATTTTGTTCCACTACGGCCAGGGCCTGTTTCATAAACTGTTCATCGACAGGGGTCACCGCGATTTCGGCGGGGTTTATTTCGAGTTTTTTTCGGAATTCGCGGCGGATCTGTTTTCTCTGAGCGAGGAGGTTGCGGAGGCGTGACAGTAGTATTTCGAAGTTAAAAGGCTTGGTAATGTAGTCGTTAGCGCCGGTCTCGAAGCCTGCCAGTTGTTGTTCTTCGGTTGCCATAGCGGTTAACAACACTACAGGGATATGGCTGGTACGCGGGTCGTTTCTGACTTTGCGGGCCAGTTCAAGGCCGTTCATGAGGGGCATCATAATATCGGTGACTACGAGGTCGGGGTGTTGTGACTGCACCTGTTGCCATCCTTCTTTGCCGTTGGCGGCTTCGATGATGGTAAAGTAAACGCCGAGGTTATCTTTCAAGTAAAAGCGAAAGTCTTCGTTGTCTTCGACCAGGAGGAGTTTGTTTTTCCTGGAGGTTTTTCCTATTAATGGTTCTTCCGGTTCAGGGTTTTCCGATTCGGGATAAAGCAATTCCGGCTGGCCTGTTTCCGGAGGGTTGGTTTCTGCCTGTTTTGTTCCGGGCGCGTATTCGCGGCTGGTTATGGCGGGCAGGAGCAAGCTGTTATTTTCCGGAGACTTCAGGGCGTTGTTTTCTATCATCGGCAATGGCAGGGCAATAGTGAAGCAACTGCCTTTGTTCACTTCGCTGGTTACTGTAATGGTACCGTTATGCAATTTTACAAATTCGCGGGTAATGGCGAGGCCTATGCCGCTGCCCTGGTTAATAACCGCGTCGGCGGTATCGACCTGGAAGAAGCGTTCAAAGATGCGGTCCTGTTCTTCGGGGGCGATGCCAATGCCGGAGTCGCGAACGGAGATGCGCAAAGTTGTAACAGAGGCAGGTTGAAGACCGGCTGCCACGGGCGCATTACCGGGGCCGGGCATCTCAACAGGCATGTTTCCCTGAATTACGCCGGAGGAAGAGGGCACCATGGAAGATGTGGCGGCAGCGGTGATGTCAACACTTACCTGGCCCTGCTGCGGTGTGAATTTGAAGGCGTTGGATAACAGGTTGAAGAGTACCTTTTCGAGTTTATCCTTATCGAAACGGGTAGGGAAGCCGGGTATTTCGGACGAAAAGCTTAGGGTGATGTCTTTTTTTTCCGCGATATCGGAAAAGGAGGTTACAACTTCTTTTGTGAAGCTGATGATATCGGCTTCAGCGGGGATGAATTTAAATTCCTGGGTTTCGAGTTTACGGAAATCAAGTAGCTGGTTTACCAGTCCGAGTAAACGTTTTGCGTTGCGGCGGATGAGTTCGAGCTGTTTTTTCTTTTCCCCTTCTGCGGCATTAATGACTTTGTCGAGGGGGGCGAGTATAAGGCTCAGGGGAGTTCTGAATTCGTGGCTGATATTGGTAAAGAAGCGAATTTTCATCATGTCTATTGCATGGAGGTGTTGTGCTTCTTTCTGTTGTTGTTCTATTCTGAACTTTAGGCGCGTTCTTGCCACAATTATACGGCGTGCTGCCATGAGGACCAGCAGGATGAACAATGCATACAGCAGGAAGGCAATCCATGTATTCCAGAATGCAGGGCTGATGATGATGGTGAGGGCGGTTTCTTTTTCGTTCCATCCGCCGTTGCCATCGGCTGCCTTTACTTTAAAGCGATAAGTGCCGGCGTCGAGGTTGGTATAGCTGGCCCTGCGCTGGCTGCCGTTTGTTACGACCCATTCTTTATTAAATCCTTCCAATTTATAGGCATATTCATCTTTGGCGGATTGCGCAAAGCCCAGTTCTGCAAATTCAATGGCGAAGTCTTTTTCTTTATACCTGAGCCTGATAGTATCGGTAGCGCTGATAGTTTTGGTAAGCAGGACCCTGCCATTGAGCGTATCGCCTGCCTGAACGCTTTTATTGAAGACCAGGAAATCGGTGAGAGCGATTGGGGCCTGTGACTTAGCAAGCCTCACCTGTGCGGGGTCAAAGATATTGAAGCCTGCGGGGCCTCCGAAAACGAGTTCGCCGGCAGCAGTTTTAAGGGCAGCGTTTTCATTGAATTCGTGTGCCTGCAGGTTATTAAGTTCATCGAAGTTCCTATGGCGGAACTGGTAGGCGCCGTTTTTATTTTTGTATACGGAGATATTACCGATACCTGAAGGAGTACTGATCCAGACCTGCTGCTGGTTATCTTCGAGGATGGTCAATACCACGTTATCGGGCAGGCCATCTTCTTTACGTAGTGTGGCAATAAATTTATTGACGGAGGGGTCGAAGATGCTGAGGCCTTCGCGGGTGGCGGCCCAGATGAGGCCACGGCTATCCTGGCGCAGGTCGAGTACGAGATTGTTGGCCAGAGAAATCGTGTGGCCGGGCTCGTGCTGGTAATGTGTAAAGTTGCCTGTGGTGGTGTTAAGTACGTCGATGCCTTTGGCTGTACCGAACCATAAGTTCTGTTGTTTATCCTGCAGGATGGCAGCGATGTAGGTATCGGCAAGGCCGTTCTTTTTGCCTGGCGGGAAGTGGATGAAATTGCGGCGGGATGAGTCGAGTTGATCGACGCCTGAGGAGAGCGTACCTATCCAGAGGTTCTTGTTTTTATCTTCGTACAGCTCCCAGATATTGTTATCGGCTATGCTGTTGGGGTTGGCGGGGTTATGGCGATAGTGTGTAAAGGTTTTACCATCGAAGCAGTCGAGGCCACCGAAGAAAGTGCCGATCCAGAGTTTCTGGTTGTGATCGATGCAAAGGCTTACCACTACATCGTTACAAAGGCTGTTATTATCGGTGGGGTTGTGTTTGTATTGTTTGAAGCTGCCTTGTTTCCTGTTATAATAAATGAGTCCGCCGCCGTTTGTTCCTATCCACCAGTTTCCTTTTGTATCTTCTGCGAAGCGGTTCACATCTTCATAGGGGAGGCTATGGGGGTCGGCGGGGCGGTTTTTGACGACGGGGAATTTGAAGAGACTTTCGTTATAAAAGCAGGCTCCTTTTTTATAAGTTCCGAGCCAGATGATACCTGCAGGATCTTTATAAACGGCGCTGATGCTGTTCTGGCTAAGCGTTTTATCGTCGTTTGGATCGTTAAGCAGCCATTGAACGGAGAAGTCTTTTTTGTTAACGAGCGTAACGCCGCCATGATCTGTAGAGATCCAAACGGCGCCGTTATTATCCTGGGTAAAGCCTACTACGATGTCTGCTGTAAGCTTATGTTGTTTTGCTTCTTTGTTAAAGTGCAGGAGGTTTCGTGAAGCGGGGCTGAAGCACCAGGCGCCGCGGGGGCCTGCGCCGGCGGCGAGCCAGAGGTCGTTTTGACTATCGGCGAAGAGCAGCCAGTTAGCGGCTGCCGAGGAGAGATGAGTGAGCGTATCGGACCGGAAGAGGAGTTTAAGGTTATTTCTATCTCTCGATTCGATACGTCCGTTCTGGTAAACGAGCCAGAGGTTTTGCTGCGTATCGAAGGTAAAGGCGGCGATGCCTGGGATACGCAGTTTACGATTACCGGGGTAACTATAGAGCCCGGATCGATAGAGAAACCAATAGGTTTCTTTCTGATCTTTTATAATATTCCTTACTGTGTCGACGGGCAGGTTCCATTGTTGCAGCAGGGTGTTGGTATTACGGGAGAACCGGTTGGATGCGGGGTTGAAGAGAGAGGCACCTGAGGCGGTATGAATCCAGAGCGTATTGCCTGGGGCGTTGAAGAGGTTAACGATAAAGTTATCGCTGAGCGAGGTATTGTCGTTTGGGTTCTGGTGAAAGGTTTTGAAGTTATAGCCGTCGAACCGGTTAAGTCCGGACATGGTACCTATCCAGATGAAGCCCTGTACATCTTTGATGATGGCATTGACCTGGTTATGCGAGAGACCTTGTTGGTTATTTATTCTTGCAAACTGGTATTTTTCCTGTTGCGCTTTGAGGTTATGCGACAGGATAAAGGATAGCGCAAGCCAAGATATTGTTTTTGATAGTAGCGACATGCCTGGCAAACAAACGGTGAGCAGCTAATATATTTAAAAAAAGCCACCAGTGTTATTTATATGGCAAAGTGCCGTAGTTAGATGATGCTACGGCACTTTGTAAAAAGTAACAACCTTAAGTAAGACAGGCATTTATGTGTTAGTTCCTGCTA
The DNA here is from genome assembly GCF_004118675.1 of Filimonas effusa. Lineage (NCBI taxonomy): Bacteria > Pseudomonadati > Bacteroidota > Chitinophagia > Chitinophagales > Chitinophagaceae > Filimonas > Filimonas effusa. The sequence continues at coordinate 1,491,581 of NZ_SDHZ01000002.1, forward strand.
GTATTTTTTTGTTTTTTTATTTCATTCAATCTCTTGTTGCGGGCGATCTGGATATCATCGACGAGGACAGAGATGTCTTCATCGGACAGTTCATCGACGTCGAAATGGGAGACGGCCCCTTTGTCGGACGCAACGGAGAGGATACGGGATCTTGTAGCCCACCAGAAAATAAGCTGGAAGACGCCTGCGATAATGAGGAGTTGGGACTGGCTTGCGGGATCGGCGACCCAGAGGGTAATGCCGAGCAGGAGGCAGATAACGCCTGAGAAAAGCAGCAGTCTATAACCGCGGCGTTCTACGTTTACGTTATTCACCTGTTCCAATGGCAGGTCGGTGCTACCGTGGTCCATATCATCAATATGTATTCTGCGGGTTGTAAGAACGAATTCTTCTTCGTTAACAGCGAGGAGTTGTTCTTCGCCTGGCATAATCGTAGTCATAGTGGGTATATTATATGATGAGACATTCTTGCCTAAATCGTATACTACCGGTGCCTGCTATGATAGTCGCCCAATAATTGCCAGGTAAAAACTGGCAAGCAATCTCAGACCGTTTTAGCGGTTTCTACATGTAGCCCATAAGCGGGTCAGACTATGTTGAAGCACCGTTTCTGACCCCTAATTTAAGGTGTTTTATTGTTTTGTGCAAATAACCGGAGGCATGATTTACATCAGCGATCATGATCAGTGGAGCGGGGAGCAGGGAGTGATCTTAAGCAGTTGAAAGACGGCTAAAAGGGGGTATTGCAGACAGAAAAGCGGGGCAGATGGGGAGTGGGCTTGTTGAGGCGTTAAAATGGGCTCCGGCGGCGTGTCCCGGTGGGATTGGGTAAGCGGGTAAGGCGAGGGATGTTAAAAAGATGATAATACCCTGTTTCAAGGGGCAATTGCGACAACCAGGGGTTACCGCATTACGTACATAAGTTAGAACCGCCAACAAGCTATCATTATAACATTTGGCATAGATCCATTATTGAAGAGATTAAAATTGGTGTTTTTCATAGGTTAGCAACAGGCCTATCCTTTCCAGGATCCGGGCCTTTTTTTTGACCAGATGTTGGGATTAGGAATGAGGTTATGCCGGGATATAAAGAGCGAAGCCGGAGATTTGTGATCTCCGGCTTTGTTTTATGACCTTAGCTGGTAAGTATGTAGCATTTTGTATGCTTTCTCTATTCCAGCCTAGTGTTTTTTGTTGTAATCATCGGCGGCGGCCTGGGCTTTTTCGAAGTCGAGGACTACGCCGTTGATGCAGTAGCGAAGACCTGTTGGTGGCGGGCCGTCGTTAAAGACGTGGCCGAGGTGAGCTTTACATCTGCCGCAGGTAACTTCGGTACGTTCCATGCCGTGGCTGTGATCGGGGGTATAGATCACAGATGCTTTGGAGATGGGTTCGTAGAAGCTGGGCCAACCGCAGCCGCTTTCGAATTTGGTGTCGCTTTTAAAAAGCGGGTTGCCGCAGGCTGCGCAGTAGTAGGTACCTATATCCTTAGAGGTTTCGAACTTACTGGTAAAGGGCCGTTCGGTGCCTTTATTGCGGGCTATTTCATACACTTCGGGGGAAAGGATCTTTCTCCACTCATCATTGCTCAGTACTACTTTTCCGGTATCGGTACGGGAGTAGACCTGCGATTTTTTATTTGCGCTGTCCATAGTTCCTTTTTGATTGTTGTTGCTTTGTGCGTGACAACTCTGCATCAAACAGTTTGCCAGCAGGAGGAGGCTTAATAGTTTCTTCATAATCTGACGGATTGGCAACTGAAAGCTGCCTATTTTCAAAGTTACCCAATAACAAATGCATATACGTCAGGGTTTTCGGCTACGATTGTGAAGAAATTGGGAAATTTTGGGCATCGGATAGTATATTTGCTACTCACACAAGCATTTTATGCCACATGTTTAATCTGATCTTATTTGGTCCTCCGGGAAGTGGGAAAGGTACCCAAAGTGAAAAACTGATTGCTAAATACGGCCTGAAGCATTTAAGTACAGGCGATCTTCTGAGAAGTGAAATAGCCCAGCAAACGAAGTTGGGTTTAGAAGCCAAAAGCTTTATCGACAAAGGAGAGTTAGTTCCTGATGCTGTAGTTATAGGCATGATAAAGAGTGCGCTTGAGGCGAACAGTTCCGCCAAAGGCTTTTTATTTGATGGTTTTCCGCGAACGCAGGCCCAGGCAGTAGCATTAGATGAGCTGCTGGCAGAATATCAGGCAGAGATAAACGTAGTGCTGGCGCTTGAGGTAACCGAGGAGGAGCTGGTAAAACGTTTGCTGAACCGTGGTTTAACAAGCGGCCGTACCGATGATGCTGATGAAACTGTGGTACGTGCGCGTATCGTAGAATATCATAAGAAGACCTCTGTTGTAGCCGATCATTACCGCAAATTTGACAAAGTGGTAACAATAGCGGGCGAAGGCAGTGTAGACACGATCTTTGGAGCGTTGAGCGCTGAGATCGACAAGAAATTAGGTTAGTTTCTTTATCATTATAGCCAGATACCAATTGTAGAGTCCTGCACCCAGTGCGGGATTTTACGTTTATAGCGTATTATTGGGGACTTATATCCTGATACTATGTTACGCATTTCATTCCTGGCGCTGGGCTGTCTGCTGTTTGTTAGCAGCGAGGCGCAGCAAACACCGTCTTCGCTTTTATCTTCCATGGCATTGTCGCGGCCGGCTTCAGCGCCTGCAGTTCCTGTACAGCCAACTGTGTTGGCAGATATGGGATTGCGTTCTACTCAAGTTGTTTATAGTAGCTATTCGACAGGAGGGGACTCCAAACAAGACCATTCCGCACCTGCGGGCTCTTTTGATACTGCCTTATATTCTGATCTGCTTCATCTGAATATGAAGTATATAGGGGATACTACGCAGCAGCAGTATAAATTTTCTACCGGTGTTTATACCAGGTTACTGCGCTCGCCTGAGGTGGGGTTGTATAACCTGTGTGAAGTGTACCAGCGGAACGATGGAACAGCCATTATCAGTCTGAGAGGAACGATTGGGAAGGCAGAAAGCTGGATGGAGAATTTCCTGGCGGCGATGCTGCCGGCTACCGGCAGTTTACAGCTAACAGACAATACACGATTTGTTACCAGCTGGCAGTAGATTCGCAGGCTTATGTGCATGCGGGCTGGCTGATAGGGCTAGCTTACCTCTCCCCTTTCATCGATAAAAAAGTTGACTCCTTACTGGCGGCGGGCACCCGTTCTTTTATCGTTACGGGTCATAGCCAGGGCGGCGCATTGGCCTTTCTGACCACATCTTACCTGCATTATAAGTTTGGCAAGCGTTATCCTGACCTTCAGCTAACGGCTTATTGCAGTGCGGCGCCCAAGCCGGGTAACCTGTATTATGCTTATGACTTTGACTATATCACACGTGGCGGGCATGGTTTCAGAATTGTAAATACAGCAGATTGGGTACCGGAGACGCCGGTATCGGTACAGACCATCGGGGATATGAAATATCCCAATCCGCTGGCTGATGCCAAGACGACCATACGCAAGCAGAAATTCCTGGTAAGGCTGGTGTTGAACAGTATGTATGGCAAAATGAACCGGCGGTCGCTCAAGACCATGAAGACTTACAGGAAGTACCTGGGGCATACTTTGTTCAAACGCGTGACTGCCGTGCAGCCACAGCTCCGGGAGCCTTCGTTTGTGTATAGCAGCCATTATATAACGGCCGGGGCGCCTATAATTTTACCTGCAGACAGCAAGTATTATGAGCAGTTTGTTTTTGACGGGAAGAATGTGTTTGTGCATCATAGTTTGCAGGCGTATTTGTATTTGCTGAACAGGTATTCGCGTTAAGGAGAAACAATATCCTTGTTACTATTATTTTGTTTTTTCCCAAATTTTCTGGGGAAATTAATCTTTCGGCGGCACTTTTTTTACCCAAAAGCTATCCGGGATACTATTTTCCATGGGGAAAATAAAAGTATACTTCTTTTTCAAACCGAGTTTGCTGACTTCATAAATAGAATAATCATAGGGCCGGCTATAGAATACTGAAGTATCGTTCCCGGTTTCGTAGAACGGCAGGTGATGTTCAGACATACAGTCTTCCGGTGTTATCATTTCGTTTTTCATATTATAGGGGAGAAACCCCGCAACCACACTATCATTGTGTGTGAGGAATATTTCATGGATCCGGCCATATATTTTTTCTATGTAATATTATTTTCATCTACTATTAACAATATCAGGTTAGAAGCATTATTTGTTTTTATATGGTATTCCCTCATAAGAGTCGTCAACTCTTGCTCGTTCATCATTCTAGGGTTGATAATAAAGAAAGCCTTGTTATGATTGAAATGAATGGGATTAGGAAGCAGCCCACCTTGGGCCACGGACTCAATTTTCGTGTAGTTCCTTACCTTTATTGAATCGGTGATATTCACGATAATGGAGCGACTGTTCTCAAGGCTACCGAATTCAGAAGAGCTAAGCGATATTTGGTTGCTACCAATACGCAGGTTGTAAATAAGCCCATCGTATTTTACCGCACCCGGCGAAATAGCCTGATCAAACTGTTTACGAGTGCTCAGTGTTACTATATGATCATAGGGAAGTCTATTTTTACCAAAATCGAGGAACCAATATGGAATGGCTTCTTTGTTTTTAAGCTTATAGACAATATTGTCATAACCATAATGGAAAAACAATTCGCCTTCATCGTTTACCTGAAAGTTGTCATTATTTGAAGTACGATCAAAAAAATTCCGGGATTCGCAGAATCCACTTTTAGCAGTTTTGAGATCTTCGGACAACAGTAACAAATTATATTTGTTACCTCTGAATTCAAAAACACCTTTCTTTTTATTTTCGGGGAAGCAGCCATAAACCCAGTATCCATCTTTTGAATGATAGAAGGCCAAAAAATAGAATTCGGACAGAACTTCATTCATCAATTCACCACTGGTATTAAACCGCAGCAACTTCCTTTCAGGAAGAGAAAAGATTTCGATTAAATTGGTTTCGGGGTAATATACCATATCCGTAATTTCCATAAACTGTCCTTTTCCGGAACCGGCCCGCCCTATTCTTCTTATAAACTTTCCTTCCCTATTGAATAGCATAACCGATTGCGCTGGCTTATCCAAAATGATCAAAAAGAATCCGTAGCATATAGCTTAGTTGCACAACCAACAAAAACATCATCCCTGGTTTAGTTAGTCATATTTTCTCCTATTTTGATATAAACCAGCTATATTTTAACATTGCACTATTCTTAACAAAACAGATAGATAAGCAGTTGGTCAGGCACTTCAAGATCAAAAAATGGTCTTCAGAATTGCCAATAGATGCTTATGTATCCTTAGCTTTGCTAACAAACGATAGCTTTTATGAAGAAACTGGAAAACTACCTTTCCGGCCGTTGGATCACGGGAGACGGTGAAGGGCAGGCATTAACTGATGCGGTTACGGGGGAACTGATTGGTTATGCCAGCAGCCGTGGTCTTGATTTTGGATCGGCATTGGCTTATGGCCGTGAAAACGGAGGGGCTGCTTTGCGGAAGATGAGTTTCCAGGAACGGGGTTTAATGCTGCGTGCATTAGCCATGCACCTCAGGCAGCATCTTGAGCAATTTTACACTTTAAGTTATAAAACAGGGGCTACGCGCGGTGATAGCTGGATTGATATTGAAGGCGGTATCGGCAATTTATTTGCCTATGCTTCGCTCCGGCGCAAGTTGCCGGATACTACTTATTGTATTGACGGCGAGGGCCATCAGCTGGGCAAGGAAGGCAGCTTCATGGGACAGCATCTGCTGATTCCGAAGGAAGGTATAGCCGTGCATATCAATGCGTTCAATTTCCCCATATGGGGGATGCTGGAGAAGATTGCGGTGAATTTGCTGGCGGGTGTGCCTGCCATAGTGAAACCTGCAACGCTGACCAGTTATTTAACCGAAGCAGTAGTTAAGGAAATTGCAGCTTCGGGCATTTTACCTGACGGCGCTTTACAACTGATATGCGGCAGTGCGGGGGATTTATTGGATCATGTCACTGCGCAGGATGTGGTGACCTTTACGGGTTCTGCCTCTACGGGGCAGTTATTACGCACGCATTCCAGGATATTATCGCAGAATGTTCCTTTTACGATGGAAGCGGATTCCTTAAATTGTATTGTGCTGGGTGAAGATGTTACACCGGGTATGCCGGAGTGGGATATTTTCATTAAAGAAATCCGCAAAGAGATGACTGTTAAGGCGGGACAGAAGTGTACGGCTATACGCCGCATTTTTGTTCCATCGGAGAAGATTGAAGATGTACAGCTGGCGTTGGGCAAGGCTTTATCGCAAATCGTGATTGGCAATCCGCTGCATGAGAAGGTGCGCATGGGCGCACTGGCAGGTATGGCGCAGCGGGAAGAGGTAAGGAGCCAGGTTCAGCGGCTGCTGGCAGGTTCGCAGATCATTTATGGCAGTATGGATAGTGTGGAGCTGGTAGATGCTGATGCTTCGAGAGGGGCTTTTATGAGTCCTTTGCTTTTACTTAATGAAAATCCTTTTGATAATACGGCAGTGCACGAGGTGGAGGCTTTTGGTCCTGTTGCCACGCTGATGCCTTATGACAGTACGGAAGATGCCATTGGTTTAGCCAGGATGGGCAAGGGTTCGCTGGTTAGTTCTATTGTAACGGCCTCACCTTCTATTGCACGCGAGTATGTTACCGGTGCCGGCGCCTGGCATGGAAGGATACTTATTCTGAATGAGGCCTGTGCGCGCGAAAGTACGGGGCATGGTTCTCCCCTGCCATTGCTGGTGCATGGCGGCCCCGGAAGAGCTGGCGGCGGTGAAGAGATGGGAGGACTGAGGGGGCTTAAACACTATATGCAACGGGTAGCGGTACAGGGATCGCCCAGTATGCTTACCGCCATTACGGAGACCTATCATGCGGGCGCCAGGCAGCTGGAAGATGTGGTTCATCCTTTCAGAAAATACTTTGAGGACCTGATTGTTGGTGAGACACTGATCACTGCCAAAAGGACGATCACGGAAGCTGATATCAGCAATTTTGCGAACCTGAGCTGGGATCATTTTTATGCACATACCGATCATACTTCGCTGGAGGGGACTTTGTTTGAAAAGCCTGTAGCGCATGGGTATTTTATCATGAGCGCTGCTGCGGGGTTATTTGTCGATGCTGCAAAGGGGCCGGTATTGCTGAACTACGGCATAGACGATCTACGTTTTTTAAAACCTGTATATGCAGGCACAACAATTGGGGTAAGATTAACAGTAAAGGAAAAGATTAACCAGGAAAAGCGCGAACCGGCAGATATTGGCAAAGGGATTGTAAAATGGTATGTAGACGTTTACGATCAAACAGGCGAACAGGTAGCGGTCGGCACCATTTTAACGATGGTGAAGAAACGCGATCAATCATAAATAACACTTAAAAACCAAGGCTATGATCATAGAAGTAAAAGATGTGCAGGAAGGTTATGTGAAGACGGAGACACACAATCATATTATGACCATTGAGTTTTATCATCCGAAGGGGAACTCTTTACCGGGGCAGATATTAGCGGACCTGGCTCATGAGATCACTTATGCGGGCAATGACAAAAACATATGGGTCATTGTATTACGTTCTGCCGGAAGTGGCAGTTTCTGCGGCGGCGCCAGCTTTGAGGAATTAAAAGCTATCAAAGATGAGATGCAGGGCAAGCAGTTTTTCAGCGGCTTCGCCAATGTTATTAATGCGATGCGCAAGTGCCCGAAGCTTATCATTGCCCGTGTACATGGCAAGTGTGTTGGCGGCGGCGTGGGGCTTGTAGCGGCTGCAGACTATGCTATTGCGATGGAAGGCGCTGAAGTTAAGCTCAGTGAATTATCGATAGGCATAGGGCCTTTTGTTGTTGGCCCGGCTATAGAGCGCAAGATAGGATTATCGTCGTTCAGCCAGCTGGCGATAGATGCTTCTTTATGGCGCAATGCTGACTGGGCAAGGCGCAAGGGGTTGTATGCGGAATTGCATCCTACTTTGGAGAGCATGGAGGAATCTATTGCGCGCCTGTCGGAGACATTATCGCGTTCGAATCCTGAGGCGATGCATGAGATGAAGAAGATGTTCTGGAAAGGGACTGAGCATTGGGATCAGCTGTTGCCGGAGAGAGCTGCGATCAGCGGGAGGCTGATACTTGGGGAGTATTCGAAGAAGAAGCTGGGGGAATAGGAATGGATGGTAGATCGCAGGAGAAAAGAATAGTAATGGGAGTTGGGTATTGATACATTATTAATAGTTATAGAGATCATTTTACTCATAAAAAAGAAAGGGCACTGTATGTAAAGATACAGTGCCCTTTTTATTATTAGACTGACGGCTGCTGAGGGTCTATTTCGACCATCTGTGCTTTACTCTTATTTAAAGTTATACTCGTATAACGGATCGAGGTAGGTGTTGGGGGCCATGTCGAAGACGGGGTTGATGAGGCCGTCTTTGAGGCCGTAAACCCAGCCATGGAGGTAGGGTCTTTGCTCTTCTTTCCAGGCGCGCTGGATGGTAGAGGTTTTGGCGAGGTGGAGGACCTGTTCTTTTACGTTCAATTCAACAAGACGATCGACGCGGCTGTCTTCGTCCGGGATGGCTTCGAGTTCATCGCGGTGGAGGCGGTAAACGTCTTTGATGTTGCGGAGCCACATGTTGAGGACCTGCCTGTAGTCGTCGTTGGTCATGGCAGCTTTGATACCACCACAGCCGTAGTGGCCGCATACGATAACGTGCTTTACTTTCAGGTGAACGACGGCATATTCCAGCACGCTCAGCAAGTTAACATCGGTATGAATAACCAGGTTGGCCACGTTGCGGTGAACGAAGATCTCTCCGGGTTGGGTATTTGTAATTTCGTTGGCAGGGACACGGCTGTCGCTACAGCCAATCCATAAGAATTCTGGTTTCTGAAGATCGGCGAGCCTGTTAAAGTAATCTTTATCGGCATCCACCCTTTCTTTAGCCCAGGCCTTGTTTTCCAATAATAATCTTTCGTAGGGACTCATCATAGTCGTTTCATTTTAAGTGGTTATACACTCATTGCGGGAGTTGTATGAATAAACTTATGTGTTGATTTGTTAGGACTTTTTCTTACTTCTACTTTAATTCCTTTCAGATGTGCGTGGTAAAGGAAGTCGTTTATGACCTCTATTACATCTTTATCGATGAAGTCGGCATTGGCTACATCGATAAGCACTTCTGAGTTTTCGGGGATTTGTTCCAGTTTGTTCCGCAGTAAGGCCTTGTTCAGGAAAGACACATCTTTTCTCAACCGAAACAAGTATTTATCCTTGTCGTTCACTACAAATACCGCCGATCTGAAATTACTTCGAAGTACAAAGAAAAGTCCTACTGCAATACCAACAATAATGCCTACGAGCAGGTCGGTAAATATTATTGCCAGTATTGTAACCACGAAAGGTACGAACTGATCCCAACCTTTAACGTAGAAATCTTTAAACAGGGCTGGCTTTGCGAGTTTATAACCTGTATAAATAAGTACGCCAGCCAATGCCGACAGCGGGATGAGGTTGAGGACTCCGGGGATAAAGGCAACACATAACAGCAGCAGCAACCCGTGGAGAATAGCGGACATTTTTGTTTTACCACCGGAGTTGATATTTACGGAGGTGCGCACCACTACGGAGGTGATGGGCAGTCCTCCCAGCATACCTGATACGAGGTTTCCTATACCCTGGGCTTTGAGTTCCCTGTTTGTAGGGGTGACACGGTGGAAGGGGTCGAGTTTATCGGCAGCTTCGATGCTTAGTAATGTTTCGAGGCTGGCGACGATGGCAATGGTTATGGCTGTTGTCCAGACGAGGGGCAGTTTCAGGTATTGGAAGTGGGGCATGGTGAAGAAGGATAAGAACTCACCGGCGCTGTTTGCGACGGGGATGGCCACCATCTGGCCAGGCTTGAGCACGTAACCATTACCTGCGGCGAGGCCCAGCTTTACCATAAAAACCCCTGTTATCACCACTACCAGTGGTGCTGGAATGAACTGAAAGATGTTACTTTTCTTTACAAGCACTTTATCCCATAGCAGCTGGATGAGGATGGCTGTGAGGCCAATGACGGCCGCCAGGGGGGTGATGCTTTTAAAGGCTCCGGAGATTTCGGAGAAAGTATTTTTTGTATCGTGCTGCCGGAAAGTTTCGTCTCCTATGTAGTCGGTATCGTAGCCTACGAGGTGTGGGATTTGTTTGAGGATGAGGATGACGCCTATGGCGGCGAGCATACCTTTGATGACACTTGTGGGCACATAATCGCCAAGCATCCCTGCTTTAAGGAATCCGAGGATCACCTGGAAGATGCCGGAGAGGACTACGGCTACGAGGAAAGCTTCGTAAACGGGCATTTTACCGATAGCGGAAGCGACTATAGCTGTGAGTCCGGCTGCGGGGCCGCTGACGCTGAGCTGGGAGCCGCTAAGTGCACCTATGATGATGCCACCTGTTACGCCGGCGATGATGCCGGAGAAGAGGGGGGCATTGGAGCCGAGGGCGATGCCTAAGCAAAGGGGCAGCGCCACCAGGAATACGACGACGGCGGAGGAGGCGTCGGCATTTATATATTTAAAAGCCTTTTTCATTTGTTGTAATTGAGCGGTTAAGTACGAGCTGAATTCCGACGTACTACCGGAACCAACGGGTAGGACCTTGAGGACACCAGCTATCATTGAACGACAGAACATTGGAAAACCATGTGATATTGGATCACAAACCGGATCGGGATTTAAGACATTAAAGTATAGGCGGTTGGCTCCGCTACCTACAGATCAACAGTTGTTGGGAGGGGGTGTATGAATTTCGCCAGCGTGAATCAACGGAAGCACGGAAGCCATATGTACAAACCAGGTGGTTTGCGCGGCTAACAAGGTGGCTTCCATACCTGCGGAAGCGAAATTATCTGAAATGGAAGGTTCGAATTTGATCACGGGGCTTTTTACCTCGCAAGGGGAATGAGGGAGTTCTTCGGTGAACTGGTTTTTACACAAAAGCGATCCTATCTGCCTGATGGGCAGTACCTGGATGCTCAAAACGAGCAGCAGGACAAGTGATATAAGGCCTTTGAGTGACATAGACGCAGTTAACAAATATAACAATCGAAAGTTATAAAGTGTTATGGATCGGGGAAATAGATATGGGATGATGCCTTTAGGGCTTAAGCCCTTAACCAATTTTGCAGTGTTATCAGCGCATCATTATTTTTAGCAAGCAAGGTATCAATCACATCCTCAAAGGCTTTTATCCTGTAATTGACAATCTCATGTAAGTCTTTAGGCTTATTAGGAAGCCCATAAGCCTGAATGTCTATTTTGCTCTTTTTACATGCATCGAGAATCCAGTCCTCCAGCTTCACCTACAATTCAAGAACTCTGTTATTATTCTGGGCGTCCAAGTAACATCGAATACCATACTTTTCTATGTTTAAACTAAGTTTTTTCTGATAAGGAGGTTGGGCTTGCCCAGGGTCTTCATCTACCAAAGCCAATTGGGAACCTTTTTTAGACAAATCGGCAAACACGCGTGATTTTCCAAAATGATGTTTTATTTGCTTTCTTGTAAAACCAAGTTTTTTTAGCAGTGTTTCATCCGGTAAGCATTCAACATGGATCATCTCAATCTATTATTGCATCAAGGTTAAAAAATACATCGCTATTCAAATCCAGAACTTGCTCAAGTTGGGTTTGGCTTAGTGTAATAATTTCTGTCGTGTAATCATCGTTCATAGTAGCTACACAGACATTAATATCCTCAAAGGAGGTTTTTTCGATAAGATTTATCAATAAATACGGATTATGCGTAGTGATGAAATATTGGTTAGCCTTATCTAAAGCCATACTTTCCCCTAAAAACTTTGTATAAAAAGGGAATGTATTCGTTTCAGGCTCATCAAGCAACAGAATGGCGTTTTTGTTAGACTTAATTGCCATCATGTAAAAAACAACACGCTGCAGTGTTTCAGAAACTGATTGGTAAGGATAGCTATAGATAGCATTATTTATAATTTTGCTTATATTAATCTCATTTTCGGCCGGCTTTAGCGTAAGATTAAACCCCTTGGATGCAAAAAAGTCCGATGCCCATGCTCTATAATCTTCGTTACTTAAAAGCAAAGCAGGAAGGTTTTCACCGAACGGAGTAGAAAGGGATGAAAGAAATTGCACCTGAAAGTTGTCCAGCCGCTTATATTGGTAATATTTAAATGCTGAATCAGGATAGGTGCCATCTCCCTTTAACTCTCCGTTGTGGCCTATTTTAAAAGGACTGTGGTTATGCGACGTTTTCCCATCTGTTATAGTAAGCTGAAATTCATTTTCGGGAACGCCGTTTTCCCGTACAGCATACTCTAACGCGGTATTTATGTTACCTCCTTGTATAAGAATAGGGCGATTAATGTTAAAATCATAAAAAATATCGCCCAATGTCTTATACCGGAGGATCTGCTTTGAAAGCATCCCATCAGTAAAAACCGGATTACCTAAAAGGCTAAGTGCTTCGAGAATATTACTTTTACCGCTATTAGGCTCCCCAATAAACACGTTGATCCGTTTGCAAGACAAAGCCGCCCTCCGAATAGATTTGTAATTGCTGATAAAAAAGCTATCGATCATGGCTTTGGTTTACGTTTATACAAACGTAAATATTCTGAATGGCAAATGACTGAAATACGTTTTTTCCGCAAAACCCTATTACTCTAAAATCATAAATATAAAAGCCCTCTTTGTAATATATGGTTTCTTGCGGTTAACCGGCGGTTATTCCCGGTTATGCAAAAAACATACATCACAAAGAGGGTAATACTTATTTTAGTTGCTATCTACTTCTTTATCGCTTATTCCTAGGTGTTCAGGCCACCGCAAGCGCTGATCACCTGGCCGGTAATGTAAGAGCTTAGTTCGGAGGCAAGGAAAAGCGTGGTATTGGCAATTTCTTCAGATTTACCAAAGCGGCCTAATGGAATCTTTTTCAGGTATTCTTCGGCGCCGGCACCGTCTTTCAGGTAGCTGGTCATGTCGGTTTCAACGAAACCGGGAGCGATGGCGTTGCAACGGATGTTGCGGCTGCCAAGTTCAAGCGCTACGGATTTGGTGAAGCCGATGATACCGGCTTTGGAAGCTGCATAGCTGGTTTGACCGGCGTTGCCTTTCATGCCTATGATGGAGCTCATGTTGATGATGCTGCCGGATTTGGCTTTCATCATGGGGCGGATGACCTGTTTGGTCATGTTGAAGACACTTTTGAGGTTGATATCCATTACATCATCCCACTGGTCGGGGGTGAGGCGGAGGAGCAGGTTGTCTTTGCTGATGCCGGCGTTGTTCACGCAGATATCTACGGTACCAAATTCTTTCACGACGTCGCCGACAAAAGATTCGCAGGCGGCGAAGTCGCCGGCGTTGCTTTTATAGGCTTTGGCTTTAACGCCTAAGGCTATCAATTTCTGTTCAAGGGCAGCAGCTTTTTCGGCGCTGCTATCGCTAACATATGTAAAAGCTATATGGGCGCCGTTTTCTGCCAATTTCAGGGCAATGGCTTCACCTATACCACGGGCTGCTCCCGTTACAATGGCTACTTTGTCCTTAACCATACTGTTTCTTGATTTAGTTTTTATATCTGCTTAAAAGTTGGATTTGTTCCTGCCCTCAGCCGATAGCTTTCTCCAGATTGAAACGGCGATGTTCCAGGTTGGAAAGGGATCGACACGGGGGTAATTTGCCGCCGAAGGTAATTAAATCCTGCCCATCATGGTCAGAATCTCTTCTACGTAGGTTCGGGTATTGCTTAAACGGGGGACCTTATGTTGTCCGCCCAGTTTACCTTTTGATTTCAGCCATTGGCCAAAGGTTCCCGGGGGTAACATATGTATGCGGGGTGGGCCGAGGGCGATGCTTTTATGCCTTTTGGCTTCGTAGTCGCTGTTTATTGATTTAAGCGCTTCATCGAGTTCGTGGGTGAACTTATCGAGATCACCGGGTTGTTTTTCGAATTCAATGAGCCATTCGTGGGCGCCGTTGCTGTTTTCGCTGAAGTACACCGGAGCGGCGGTATAGTCGGAGACGACAGATCCGGTGGCTTCGCATGCGGCGGCGAGGGCTTTATCGGCATTATCGACGATCACTTCTTCGCCAAAGGCATTCATAAAATGTTTGATGCGTCCGCTTACTTTAACGCGGAACGGGAACAGCGTAGTGAACTGGATGGTATCGCCGAGCAGGTAACGCCAGAGGCCTCCGTTGGTGGAGATGACGAGGGCGTAGTTTTTCCCTATTTCTACTTCTTTAAGTCCTATTGTTTGCGGGTTGTCTTTTCCGTATTCCTCTACGGGCATGAACTCGTAGAAGATGCCATGCTGGAGGAAGAGCAGCATACCCTCCTGGGTAGGGTCGTCCTGCGCGGCGAAGAAGCCTTCGCTGGCGTTATAGGTTTCGAGATAGTTGATATCGGCGCCTATGAGTTTTTTGAACTGTTCTTTATAGGGAGTGAAGGAAACACCGCCGTGCATATAGAGTTCGAGGTGTGGCCAAACTTCTTTTAATGTGGATTTTCCTGTTATTTCGAGGATCCTTTTGATAAGGATGAGCGTCCAGGTGGGGACTCCTGAAAGGGAGCTTACATTTTCGTGGATGGTGCTTTGCGCGAGTTTTTCGATCTTGGTTTCCCATTCATCGAGGAGGGCGATGCTTAGTTCCGGCGTACGCAGCCACTGGCCCCAGAAAGGGGTGTTCTGCAATAATACGGCGCTAAGGTCGCCGTAGCTGATGTCTTCGTTCAGCTGGTTTATCTGGTGGCTTCCTCCTACTACGAGGCCTTTGCCGGTGAGGAGGTCGCTATCGGGATAGAAATTATAGTAGATGGTCAAGACGTCTTTTGCTGCCTGGTAGTGGCAGTCTTCGAGACTTTCTTCGGTGATGGGGATGAACTTGCTTTTATCGCTGGTGGTGCCGCTGCTTTTGGCGAACCAGTAAACGGGTGTATTCCAGAGCAGGTTTTCTTCGCCATTCATGAGCCTTTCGATATAGGGCTTCAATGTATCGTATTCCTGGATGGGAACCGTTTGTTTGAAGGTTCGGATGTTAAACAGTTCATTAAAACCGTGTACCCTGCCGAATTCAGTGTACTGTCCGTGTGTTACAAGATCCTGCAACACTTCTCGCTGGGCTTCGACGGGGTTTTGTACCCATTGTTCTATATGCCAATAGCGTAGGCGAGCTAATCGTGATATAGCGGGGCTTAATAGTTTCATGCCAAGGTCAGCAAAATAGTGAATGAAAATGGAACAGGGCCAAGAAATTTCCTTTATTCTGTGGTTTCGGGGCGATTGACAAAGCCCGTTTTCGCCATATCGATGATCCAGTCTTTCCGGCGGAGTTCGAAATTAGTACCCAAGTAAAGCCGGCGTACCTGTTCATTATCTGCGAGTTCTTCTGCGGTACCGTGTCTGAAGATTTCGCCATCGATAAGTAAATAGGCGCGGTCGCAGATAGAGAGCGTTTCATTTACGTTGTGGTCGGTGATGAGGATGCCGATGTTCTTGTATTTCAGGCGGGCTACCACCATCTGGATATCTTCTACGGCGATGGGGTCGACGCCGGCAAAGGGTTCATCGAGCAGGATAAACTTTGGGTCAACAGCGAGGGCCCTGGCAATTTCGGTACGTCGTCTTTCGCCACCGCTGAGGCTATCGCCGTTGTTTTTGCGAACGTGGTGGAGGTTAAATTCATCCAGTAACGCTTCGAGTTTCAGCTGGCGTTCTTTTTTTGTGAGTTTGGTCATTTCCAACACAGCCATCACGTTGTTTTCGACGCTCAGCTTACGGAAAACGGAGGCTTCCTGGGGCAGGTAGCCGATTCCCATCTGGGCGCGTTTGTACATAGGGAGTTTTGTGATGTCGGTATCGTTTAGGAAAACAGTTCCTTCATCGGGTTTTATGAGTCCTACCACCATATAGAAAGTGGTTGTTTTACCGGCTCCATTGGGACCAAGTAAACCAACGATCTCGCCCTGCTTCACTTCTACTGACACTTTTTTCACCACGGTTCTGCTGCCGTAGGTTTTTACCAGCTGATTGGTATGTATGGTTAAGTTCACTCTTACGCGTTTGGGCAAAAGTACAGAATAGATGGTAGATGGCGGATGAGAGATGGTTGAAGGATTGTTAAGGGTGCGGGAGACGGGAGAGGATAGTATATGGGAGGGAGCGTATTAAGGGGAACGGGGGAGAATTGAGGGGGGTGATGTATATTGCACCAATTTTTCAAAGACAATGAAGATCACAGCGCATTTAGCCAAGGCTACGGATACCCTGCTTTCGTTTGAAGTATTACCACCTTTAAAAGGAAAGAGCATTAGTTCTATCTATGACCACCTGGACCCTTTGATGGAGTTTAAACCTTCGTGGGTGAATGTTACCTATCACAGGAGTGAGAGTATGTTCAAGAAGAAAACAGACGGCACTTTTGAAAAGGTGGAAGTAAGGAAGCGTCCGGGTACGGTGGGTATTTGTGCTGCTATCATGAACCATTATAAGGTAGATGCGGTTCCGCATATCATTTGCGGTGGTTTCAATATGCGCGAGACAGAGGATGCGCTGATTGATCTGAACTTCCTGGGTGTTCATAATGTTCTTGCATTGAGAGGTGACGCTCCTAAAAACGAAGCTTCTTTCGATGCTGAGCCGGGAGGTCACAATTATGCAATAGACCTGCTGAAACAGATCACCAACCTTAATGCCGGTATTTACCTTGATGAAGATATTCTGAATGGCGGCAAAACCGATTTTTGCATAGGCGTTGCCGGCTATCCCGAGAAACATTTTGAAGCTCCTAATCCTGAGATTGACTTACGCTACCTGAAGGAAAAGGTTGATGCGGGCGCTCATTATATTATGACGCAGATGTTCTTCGACAACCAGAAATTCTTTGCCTTTGTAGACGCCTGCCGTAAAGCGGGGATCAATGTACCTATTATTCCAGGGTTAAAACCACTGACCAGCAAGAAACAACTGTCTGTATTACCACGTGTTTTCCATGTAGATATACCCAGTACACTTTCGAATGATATCATGAAATGTAAGAGTGATGCGGAGTGTGAGCAGGTGGGTACGGAATGGCTTATAGAACAAAGCAAGGAGTTGCGGAAGTTTGGCGTACCTGTACTGCATTATTATACGCTTGGTAAGCCAAAGGTTATCAGGAATGTAGTGGAGCAGGTATTTTAGGTATGTTTGAGTGACCGCTTTTTGTAAAGCGGCTCCAAGACGGCTTTAAGGCGGCTTTAGTGCGGCTATAATAAAATTGGGGCTGACCAGCAGAATGGTCAGCCCCAATTTTGTATAGAGATAGCTATTTCTTAGTTCTTCTTTGTGGTGGCTTTTAATTTTGCCTGCATGACTTCATCGAATTGTTCGATGGTGAGTTTCTTACCGATGATACGTTTGTCTTTATCGAGCAGGTACATGGTAGGCGTCTGGAAGACGTCGTAGAGCTGGCGGAAGTTGGCGCGGTTGGCTTTGGCGTCGGCTTCACGATCGGCTTTGGGCTGGTAGGTATGTATCCATCCGGTGAGGTGATGGTCGCGGACATATTTTTTCCATTCGTCATTTACTTTTTCATCTACGTTAACGGCGTAGATCTTCACGCCTATTTTTTTCCATTTAGCCTGGTAAATAGAATCGATACGCGGCACCATTTCTTTACAATGGCCGCAGTTTGGGTCCCAGAATAACACGAAGGTAAAGGGAGCCTGCAGGGCATACATAGGGGCAGCCTTGCCGGTGGTATCGAGCAGGTCGAGTGCGGCGGCCGGCTCTCCTATCTGGTTGGCCATGAGGCTATATGCCCGGTTGAAGATGTATTCCTTTTGTTTGGCTGAAAGCCAGGTGGTATCGCCTTTGGAGTAATACTGGTTAAAGAGGAAGATAAATACCTTGTCGTGGCCCATTATTTCGGGGTTGATGTATTTATCGGTGAAACGGCCGAGCAGGTATTTGAACATATCCTGTCCGCCGCGTGCAGAGAGCAGCAGGTAATTCACTTCTTCGATAAGCGTATCGGCATCGGGGATCACGTAGTTTCTAAAATATTCTTCGAGTTTGCTATCGAAGAAGGGGGTGCGCAGCAGGCGATCGTCGTGAAGCGGCACATTGTCCCAGTAATGTTCTTTTACATACCTGGCGGGGAAAAGCGAATCTTTGTTTCCGTTCGCCATCGTTGGCATTGGCGGGGGCTCGGGAGATTTCAGAGATCTGAAAAACAGGGTAAGCATGCTTTCGGGGTATTTTTCCACCACGGTATCCCTGTAATCGTTGAGTTCTTTATTTGCCTGGATGAGTTGCGTGCGCAGGAGTGCGGCCTGTGCTGTATCGGTAGTTTGTTTCAGTTGTGCCTGCAAGGCGCTGAGATGGGGTCCTTTTTCTGACAGGAAGGCTGTATACCGCTGGTAGAGTGCATTTTCGGAAGAGCCGGAGATCTCGAGTTTATCGGGATGAAGTGTATCGGTTTTCAGGGAAAAATGCTGCGGGGCATCCATGAGGAATTCGGAGAGGAGGGTTTTGTTGGGCGATACCAGGAAATAGATACCACCGGGTAATTTCGATTTCCCTTTAAAAACGGCTTTGCTGTTTTCGTTGACCCAGGCGGAGTCGACCAGGTTTTTAAATTTACCATAATAGCATCCCATATACACCCAGCAGTTTTTAAGCGGGGTAATAGTTAAGGGAATGTTATAGCCTGCGTTGGAAGCGGGGTTGGTATTCTTTTGAGCCTGGACGTTTAAGGAGGAAATTGCTGTGCAAAAGGCCAGTATTACCGTGAGAACGCGCATGTTACTTTCAATTGAGGTGTAAATTTATTGGAAATCGGGTATCCCTCCTACCTTTGCGGCGTGAGAAGTAAAAAGAAAAACGTAATACTGGAGGATATCCTGATAGAGGATTATGCTGCGGAAGGCAGGTCACTTTCGCGTGTTGACGGGAAGGTAGTATTCATAGAGAATGCAGTTCCCGGCGATGTAGCAGACATACAGCTAACCAAGAACAAAAAGGACTGGGCTGAAGGCAAGGCGGTGAAGATAAAATCGTATTCGGCAGACAGGGTAGCGCCATTTTGTGAGCATTTTGGTGTTTGTGGCGGTTGCCAGTGGCAGATGCTGCCTTATGAGCGCCAGTTATTTTACAAGCAAAAACAGGTATCGGACAACCTGGAGCGGATAGCGAAAGTGCCTTTACCTCCGCTAATGCCTATTGCAGGTTGCAGTGTAACCAGGGGTTATCGCAATAAGATGGAGTACACGTTTGCCACCAAACGTTATGTTCCTGATGAGGAGTTTCGTGAATGGCGCCGCCAGCAGGCATTAGGCAATGATTATGATGTTAACAAGGGTGGTGCCGGCGGTTTTCATGTGAAGGGCATGTTTGACAAGGTAGTGGAAATCAATACCTGTCATTTGCAGGAAGAGCCTACGAATAAGATACGCAATACCATTACAGACTATGCCAGGGAAAAAGGCCTGCCTTTTTACGATATAAAGCAGCATACGGGCTGGATACGGACCATGCAGGTGCGTATGGCCACTACGGGCGAGCTGATGGTTAATCTTGTTCTTGGCTATGAGGATGCTGATGAAAGAAAGGCTTTACTGGATCACCTGCTGGCAAAGTTTCCTGAGATAACCACTTTGCTTTACACGATAAACACCAAGCGGAACGACAGTTTGTTTGATCTTTATCCCGAGGTTTACCATGGAAAGGGTTATATAGTGGAGCAGCTGGAGGATTTCAGGTTTAAGATAGGTCCGAAGTCGTTTTTCCAGACCAATAGCCGCCAGGCGGAGAAATTATACCAGGTAACGCGTGAATTTGCCGAGCTGGACGGATCGCAGGTGGTATATGATCTCTATTGCGGCACGGGGAGTATTGGTATCTTTGTAAGCAAGGCAGCGAAAAAAATTGTAGGTGTAGAGGTAGTGGCCGAGGCTATCGAAGATGCAAAGGAGAATGCTGAGATGAACGGATTATCGCATGCCTCTTTTTTTGCGGGTGATGTTATAGACATCTGCGATGACGCATTTTTTGCTGCACATGGCCGTCCGGATGTGGTGATCACCGATCCTCCGCGCGCAGGCATGCATGAAAAGCTGGTAAACAAGTTGCTTGAAATAGCGGCGCCAACAGTTGTTTATGTAAGTTGTAACCCGGCGACCCAGGCGAGAGATCTACAGTTGCTCGGCGAAAAGTACACAGTAGAGAAAATACAGCCTGTTGACATGTTTCCCCATACACTGCATATTGAGAATGTGGTGCAATTGAAATTAAAACCTTAAGAAAAAACCGACTATTAGCTATTATGACAGAGATAAGACCCGGCAGGTTTGAGATACTACCCACCGTTATAAAGAACCTGTTGATCATTAATGTATTGGTATTCATTGCCCAGCTATCGGCTGAGGCGAAAGGGCTTATTCCCAGTGATACTTTTGCTTTACATACCTGGCAGAGCCCTTATTTCAAGCCCTGGCAGTTTGTTACGCATATGTTCATGCATGGCAGCTGGGGGCATTTGTTTTCGAACATGTTTGTTTTGTGGATGTTTGGTTCTTTACTTGAAAACCTGTGGGGGCCCAAACGATTCCTTCTTTTTTATATGGCGTGCGGCTTAGGGGCTGCTTTTTGTCATATGGTAGCCTTGTATATAGAAACCAACCATTTACTTGCCGAGCTGTATGCGCTTGGGAATAACTATGATAATGATACTATTGCGTTTGTGCAGGAGTATGGCCGCGGGCGGGTACATTTACCCGATGAGATACTGGCGATGCAGTACAGACAGGCTACCCTGGGAGCGTCCGGCGCCGTGATGGGTTGTCTGGCAGCTTTCGGTTATTTGTTTCCCAATACAGAAATCTATCTTTATTTCTTTATTCCAATTAAGGCAAAATGGTTTGTTATCCTGTACGCTGCGGGTGATTTTATTGCTGCCGTAGCGCATACTGCGGGAGACAATGTTGCTCATATAGCGCATCTTGGTGGTGCGCTGGTAGGATTTATCTTGGTTTATTTCTGGAATAAAACGAACCGAAGAACTTTTTATTAGAGCAGACGGACTCTTAACCTTGATTAACACCGTTCACGCACGGTTTTTGCCATTCGATTTGTAATTTGTGCACTATGGGAGTATTGGAGCAAAACAAAAAAAGCCGCCTGTTACTGGGGCAGGATAACAATGTGCTGACGTGGCTGTTAATTGTTAATGCCGTAGCGTTTGTTATTGTAAGTTTTATAAAGGTTATTTACCAGACAGATGAAACTGTTCCGGCGGACAGGTTTTATGTGGAGATCCTGAACTGGTTAACCCTGCCTGCCGATGCGGGGACGTTATTATCACGGCCATGGACTATACTCACCCATATGTTTGTTCAGGCAGATCTGCTTAGTTTACTGGGCAGTTTGTTGTGGTTATGGGCTTTTGGTTATATTCTCCAGGATCTGGCCGGAAGTCAGAAACTGGTTCCGCTTTATTTATATGGCGGGTTGGCAGGTGTCCTGTTTTTTGAGTTAGCAGTTAATCTTATTCCCATTCTTCATAATGGTGCCAAGACTCCGTTAGCAGGTTCTGGTGCTGCGTTAATGGCAATTGCAGTGGGCGCCACGACTTTTGCGCCCAAATACCGTTTGTTTACGGCGTTAAACGGGGGTATTCCGTTGTGGGTATTGCTGATCGTATTTGCAGCGGTTGATTATGCAGGCATCTCGGTCAGCAATCCGGCGGTAGCCATTGCCCACCTGGGCGGGGCCTTAACCGGTTTCCTGTTTGTATACCAACTGAAACGCGGGCGTGATTATGGTATGTGGATGACGAAAAGCGTTCAGTGGATGGACAATGCTTTCAACCCCGATAAAAAGCGGGTGGCAACTCCTTCTTCACAGACACATTTTTATAAAGCAACACGTGTTCCTTTTCAAAAGACATCGCATATCACCCAGCAGCGGGTAGATGATCTGCTTGATAAGATCAACCAGTTTGGTTATGCCCGGTTGACAGAGGAGGAGAAGGCTTTTTTAAAGCGTGCCAGTGAAGAGCAGGATACGCCCCATTAGCAAGTTCCCTAAACCAACCGGATGAAACGTTTTGCACTATTCCTTTACAGGCTTATTTTATGGGTAAGCCTTCCTGGTTATTTACTATGTGCTTTAAGCACCTATCTGCCTTCGACAGTATGCTTTTTCTCGGATGCCCTGGCGCTGGCCTATCCTTTTGCATTGGGTGTATTATTGTTACTCCTGTTCTTTTCTTTGTTCCGCAAACGTAAAAGGGCCTTACTTATAGCCCTGGTGATCCTTGCCGGTTACCGGAACCTGGGTAATACTATTGCCTTTCATCCTTTTGCCGGCAGGCACACAGCCGATAGTTCAGCTATAAAAGTGCTTAGCTGGAACGTGTTTTTCTTTCTTAACGATCATAGTAAAGCACATGATACAGCTGGCAGTGGTCTCAGGAAAATGGTTGACCTGATACGTCGTTCTGATGCTGACGTGTTATGTTTCCAGGAGTACCATACCATCAACGGCAGCCCGCATATGATTTCAATGGATCATATACTTGATAGTATGGGTTACCGATACAAGCTCTTCAGCGGGGATGAGATCAATAAACATTGGGCGGGCGGCATTGCGCATCACGGCACCATGTTGTTATCACGGCTTCCGCTAACAGACAGCGGTCGGATCTTTATGGGTAATGAACACGCTGTATGGGTGGACCTTCAATTCAGGGGCAAACCACTGAGGATATATACAGCTCATTTATCATCGTTAGGATTATATGCCGACACGGCCGCACAGCATGCCAATGAAAATGTATATGAGATCACTTACGAACGAAAAGGCTCTGTAGCAAGAAAGATAAAACATATTGCCCTACGTCATGAGGAAGAAGCCGTTATACTTGACAGTGCTTTCCGCGCAAGTGATAAGCCGCTGATTTTCTGTGCTGATATGAATGCCGTTCCAACCACTTATACCTACCGGAAAGTACGCGGGAATTTGCAGGATGCTTTTTTATCTGCCGGGTTTGGTTTGGGGCAAACCTATTATGGTTTATCTCCCACGTTGCGTATAGATGTATGCTTTGCCGACAGGCGATTAAAAGTAAGCAGTTGCGCGGTAAAGGCGGAGCATTTATCGGATCACTTTCCGGTGCTCAGCAGCTTCCGCTGGAAGGAGTAGCGGCCAAAGGAGTATATTTACAGCATGGCCAGTATTTTCAGATCTGTTACCAAACGCGTGTTCGTAGTGCTTAACAGCATTGCGGCAACCTGTTTCCTGATAACAGCGCTTGCGCCGTATCTCAACCCTGCAAAGTGGTGGCCTATAGGTTTCCTGGGGCTGGCAGCGCCCTACCTGGTTATGCTTCTCATCTTTTTTTTCCTGTTCTGGTTAATTGTAAAACCGCTGTATTGCCTGCTTCCGCTCGTTGCACTTACGATAGGGTGGCAGCAGCTGGCGAGTTTATTTGCGCTGCATGCCAAGGATACCTTTACATCTGTAAAGGTTGAGCCAAGAATACGGCTGGTAGACTGGAATGTGGGCAGCCTGGTTGGTTTAAGCAAGGGTAAAGACAAGCAGAAGCTAATACGCACTCAGCTAGCCGGGGTGGTTAAGGAGGTGGAGCCTGATATTATTTGCTTACAGGAATTTAATCATTCGAATACGCAGGGGCCTCATGCTGATAATATTGGTTTGTTTAAAAAAGACTATCCCCATTATTATTTTTCGAAGGACTATACGAAAGGCAATGGGTACTTTATGTACGGGAGCATCATATTTTCTAAATACCCGATCATTCATTCCGGCAAGGTGCAGTATCCCGGTAAAAGGGCGGAAAGTCTTATTTATGCCGATATTGTCAAGGACGACGATACTGTGCGGATATTTACGACACACTTACAATCGTTCCGCTTTTCAGATACAGATTATCATGATATAGAAAAGATAAGACAGCAGGACAAGGAGTTATTTGATGCTTCTAAAAGTCTTATCAAGAAAATGCGCCTTGCCTTTGTGCGGCGCGGGATACAGGCGGATATTGTGCGCGCGGCATTAGACAAAAGCCCCTATCCTTCTGTTATTTGTGGTGATTTCAATGATGTTCCCAATTCGTACACTTATTTTCACATACGTGGAAAACGGCAGGATGTATTTCTGGAAAAAGGTTTTGGTATTGGTCGTACTTATATAGCCATGGCTCCTACCCTGCGCATCGATTACATATTACCGGACAATCATTTTTTCATTCACCAGTTCGATATGGTTGATGAAGATTTAAGCGATCACCTGATGCTGGTTGCTGATATAAGTTTAAAAAAATAGAATAACTTCGTTTTCCAGGTGCTTTCTGCGCCGCAACAACCTGGTGTTAAAGGGCCGGCGGGATTTATGGGTGTAAGGAATGCCAGGTGTGATACAACTAAGCTTTTATTTTATTGCTATAAAAAATATATGTCAGAATTAAAGATATACAACTCGCTAACCCGACAAAAAGAGGTATTTGAGCCTATTGTTCCCGGTTATGTAGGCATGTATGTTTGTGGTCCGACCGTAAGCGGTGAGAGCCACATGGGACATGCCCGTCCGTATGTGACTTTTGATATTGTGAACAGGTATCTTCAACACCTGGGTTACAAAGTGCGTTATGTGCGTAACATCACAGATGCCGGTCATTTTGAGGAAGAAGGCCGTGAGGCGGAAGATAAGATCAGCAAAAAGGCTGTTATTGAAAAGCTGGAGCCGATGGAGCTGGTACAGAAGTACACGAATCTTTTTCATTGGGCGATGCATGAGCTAGGCAACCTTGATCCCAGCATCGAGCCTACAGCAACAGGGCATATAGTAGAGCAAATAGGCATGATAGAGAAGATCATTGCTGATGGTTATGCTTATGAATCCAACGGTTCTGTATATTTCAACGTAGAGAAATATCATGCTGATTACAGCCAGAAAGGGCTTCCTTATGGCATATTAAGCGGCCGTATACTGGAAGATATGCTGGAGACCACGCGTGACCTGGACAACCAGGAGGAGAAGGCCAATAAAGCGGACTTTGCCTTATGGAAGAATGCGCCACCCGAGCATATCATGCGCTGGAAGAGTCCCTGGGGCGAAGGTTTTCCCGGATGGCATATCGAGTGTTCGGCTATGAGCACCAAATACCTTGGTGAGCAGTTTGATATACATGGTGGTGGAATGGACCTTCAATTCCCTCACCATGAGTGCGAGATAGCGCAAAGTGTAGTATGCAATCATGTGTCGCCGGCGAAGTACTGGATGCATAACAACATGATCACGATCAATGGCCGTAAAATGGGTAAGAGCTATAACAACGTTATCAAGTTAACGGAGTTATTCAGCGGCGACCATCCTTTGCTGGAGCAGGCTTATCATCCCATGACCATCCGTTTCTTCATTTTGCAATCGCATTACCGCAGTACGCTTGATTTCAGCAATGAAGCCCTGAAGGCTGCAGAGAAAGGCTTAAAGCGTTTATGGGAGGCTTATGAATACAGCCAGCAACTTGCTGTTAACGGCGAATGGGCTGCTACTGATGCAGCGCTGGACGAGAAGGTAAAACGCCTGGTAACAGAGTTTGAAGCCTTTATGAATGATGATCTGAATACAGCAAAAGTGATGGCCAATATGTTTGAACTGGTACCTGTTATCAATGGTATCAAGGATAAACATATAGCTGAAAAAGCAGTAAGCAGTGAAACCCTTTTATTACTACAGCGCCAGTTGAAATTATTCCTCACGGAAGTCTTTGGTTTAAAAGGCGAACGTGAAGAGAACAACGGGCATCTTGACGGTGTATTACAACTACTCATCAGCATCCGTAAAGATGCCAAGCTGAAAAAGGATTATGTTACCAGCGATAAGATCCGAAATGAACTTGCCGCACTGGGCGTTCAACTGAAGGATGATAAAGACGGTAATGTTAGTTATTCCTTCAGTTAAGCGCGGCAGTTAAATTAGAAATATTTCTGGGTGAAGACCAGGTGCCTTTGTATAAATAGTTTTTGCATAAGGGCCTGGTCTTCGTCGCTTATGACCAGTACTTCTCCCAGTTTATGGAGGAAGCTTTCTTCAGCGGCATCTATGAGCGAATCGCTGATACAAAGTTCAAGGCAGTGGGAATAGAGTGCTAACTCGTTGGCGGGTAAAACAAGAGATACGAGGTACTGAAGATAATTTTCCTCAGCATGGATCATAGGCAGGTAGCTGTTATAGTGTTTGAGCTCTTCTTTAAAATTAAGTTCGTGCTGGAGGCCTAATTCTACAAACTTAGCGGCTATTACATCGAGTTCCTGTTCTGTAAACTCTCCGCTTTTATAGCAGCAATGAATAAAAAGGTGGCAGATAGCTTGTTCCTGCGATTTCACGAGTTGACTATACATAGGCTTTTATATAGCCATAAAACAACATTGGTGCCGTTTTATCAGGCAACAAGCTTATCGTGGTTGCAATCATTTGCATGGCAATGATTGGCTTTACGGCAAAGGCGATAATTGTAGTAATGACCCGCTACAATAAGCGATACAGCGGGGACCAGGAAGAAGATATGCTGATCGTGCCATATTTCTTTCAGCAGGAGGCAGGCCATGCCTATAGAGAAGAGAATAAGCGGCATTTTCTGATGGTGGTGCTTTTTCCAGCCATGGTAAAGTGCCCAGGCACCTACACCGAAGGCCAGGAAAATCATAAAATATTCAAAAAAAGCGTTGTTTATAATTTCCACGCCCAGTACAGGGAGGCTTGTTAAAAACAGCGGCAGCAGCGCACAATGTATGGCGCAGGCCAGTGAGGCAGTAATTCCCAGAGCATCCCAGTTGATCTTCACACGCATCTGCTAATAGATATTGAGCTTGCAAAGATACTGCTTTGCAACAAAGTTGCAACGAAAAAATATTTCGCCCTTATTCTGTCGTAAATTTGTATCTCTGAAAGGGGAGGTTAGTTATTATGAAAAAGAAGCTGGTTATTTATATTTCATTTTTTGTGCTGTTGACGGCAGGCTTTCTGTATTTGGTATATGCGGGAACTGATAACTGGAAGCCCAAGCTGCCGGTATTAAGCAAGGTGAAACCTTTTGAATTCACGACACAGGACGGGGCTCATTTTACACAGCGCGATATGCAGGGTAAAGTATGTGTTGTAGAATACTTTTTTACTACCTGCAAAGGCATTTGCCCGGAACTGAATAATAATATGCGCACCATTTATAACGATTTTAAAGACAGGCAGGACTTTATGATCGTATCGCATACCTGTGATCCGGAGCGTGACTCAGCGAGTGTATTAAAACATTATGCCGACTCGCTGGGAGTAGATACGCGCAAGTGGGTGTTTTTGACAGGGCGCAAAGACAGTTTATATTCCAGCGCCCGTTACAGCTACCTGCTGGATGACCCCAAAAACAGTGTTGACAGGATAGAAGACCAATTCATTCACACACAATTTTTTGCGTTGGTTGATCGTAATGGACAGGTAAGAGGACAGATCTATGACGGGTTAAAAAAATCCGAATTAAAGCTGTTGAAAGAGCATATCGACAAAGTATTAAAGGAGACATCCGGGGTGAGTGGTTTTTCGAATAGTATCTTTACGAACAACCCGCAGTAAACCGAAGGAGGGCTTTATGACAGAAACAATAGCAGACATATTAAGACGCAGTCAGTTAAGCGTTACCGACAGCCGGAAGAAAATACTGGAATTATTCCAGAAAAGTGGCGGTGCACTGGCACACGGTGATATTGAAAAACAAACAGGGCCATTGTTCGACAGGGTAACCATTTACAGAACATTACAGACGTTTGTAGAAAAGGGCATTATACATACCATTCCTACTTCCGACAATTCGGTTAAGTATGCCTTATGTAAGGAGCAGTGTTCCGAGGGGCATCACCATGATAATCACGTGCATTTCATGTGTGATGATTGCGGGACAACTTATTGCCTGGATCATGTGACGATCCCAAAGGTTGATTTGCCCAGGGGATTCAAACAAAAACAAACAGATGTCGTAATCAGTGGCAGGTGCAACAAATGCCATTGACAGCATATAAAAAAGAGGCCGAATCAGACGATCCGGCCTCTTTTTTTATTACCATAAGTTGTTACGCCTTTTCCATTTCGGCGTTCACGAATTCCATCAGTGTTTTGATGTGATCGGGAGCGAAGTTGAATTTCAGTCCTGCTGCTTCGTATAATTCGGGCAGTGTTCTGGTACCACCCAGGTGAAGGGCATTCATATAGTTCTGCAATGCCTGTCCGGGGTTATTGCGATACTGCATCCACATACCTATAGCGCCGAGTTGGGCAATACCGTATTCGATATAATAGAAAGGCACTTCGAAGAGGTGCAGCTGGCGTTGCCAGTTATATTGCCTGTATGAATCGAGTCCGCTTACATCGATAGACTTCACAGAGAATTCCTGTAAAATTTCCATCCATTTGGCGGCTCTTTCTTCGGTAGTATGTGTTGGATTTTCGTAAACCCAGTGCTGGAATTTGTCGATAGTGGCGATCCAGGGGAAGATGGTGATCACACGTTCCAGCTGGTGCTCTTTGGCACGCTGCAGTTCTTCGGCATTGTTGAAGAATGCTTCCCAGTGATTCATGCTAAAGAGTTCCATACTCATGGAAGCTACTTCTGCAATTTCCATGGGATATTCCTTGAAAGCGCTCAGTGGCAGCGGGTGTGCCAGGAAAGAATGAATAGCATGACCGCCTTCGTGCACCATGGTAGTAACATCGCTCATCTGGCCTGCTGCATTCATGAAGATAAAGGGGGCACCGCTTTCGGCAAGAGGGCAGTTGTAACCGCCGGGGGCTTTCCCTTTCCTGCTTTCAAGGTCGAGGTGGCCCAGTTCATCCATTTTCCTGAGGCAACTGGCGAAGAACGGGTTCAACTGCTCAAAGCAGGCGATGGTTTTTTCGAGCAATTCTTTTCCTGTAGAAAAAGGGTGTAAGGGTGTAATACCTTCAGGCTGGGCTTCGGTATCCCAGGGTTTCAGGGTATCGAGCTGCAGTTTTTCTTTTTTACGCTGGTAGATCTTTTCTACCAGTGGCAGTACGTGCAGTTTAACCGCTTCATGGAACTGGAAACAATCCTCCTTCGTATAGTCGAATCGTCCCAGTTCAGCGAATTTATAGTCGCGGTAATTAGCGAAACCAGCGTTGAGGGCAACCTGGTGTCGCTTTTCTATTAGTTTGGAATAAAGGTCGTTCAGCGCTGTTTTATCCTGTAGTCTTCTTTCGTTGATTTTGCGGTAAACAGCTTCGCGCAGGATGCGGTCGGGTTTTTCTAGAAAACGGGAAGCCTGTTGAAGCGTATATTCCTGTCCGTCTACCTCCACCGTCATTTTACCGGCGATAACGCCGAACTGCTGTTGCATAACACTCAGCTCTGCCTGGATAGGAATGTTTTCCTCACGGAAGAGGGTGATGCTTTTTTTAACGCTTCTGAGATAAGTGAAATACTGTTGCTGATCGAGCTCTTTTGTAAAGGAGCAGTCGATCAGTTTGCGGTTCAGCTGGTCGGCATAAGGCTGCAGTTTCGGCTGAATTTCCATACAGAAGAAGGTAAATGCTTCTTCTAGCGCGGGGTTAGTGGTATCGCAGGTCATTTTGATCTGCCTCCAGCAGGCGTCTTCACTGATGGCAGCTTCTACTTCGCTAACATCGCGGAGCCACTGTTCTAATTGGGCCTTTGATTCTAAAGGTCTGTTTACCAGTTCTTTAAAATAGGGTTCCAATTCTTCCCAGGTAGTTACGCTAAAGTTGGCGGGCAGGAAATGCCTTTCCAGTTTATGGATATCCGCGGTGTATTGCATTATCAACAGATTAAGGAACGAACTATTCTTCTTCAGTTTTCTTTTTGCGGGGCGCTCTTTTTTTAGGCGCTTCAGCAGCTGCTTCGCCAGCTTCAGCTTCTGCAGCAGGAGCCGCTTTAGCAGCTTTTGCCTTGGTAGCTTTTGCTTTAGGAGCAGGTGCTTCTTCCACTGCTACGGGTTCTGCCACTTCTTCTTCAACCAGTTCTTCTTCCTCTTCGCGGAGTTTGAATTCAACGTCGTTCTTTTTCAGGATAGCAAACCATTTCACCATCTTTTTCATGTCGCTGCCGTAAACACGGTCAAAGTCCATATCTCCATAAACTTTCTGGAAATAGGCTTTAACAGCGGCGGGATCTTTTTCAGAAGGTAAAGCTTCGCCGGAAGCATTCATAGCCTGGAATAACTCAACGAGGTTCACATTATCTCTAACGGTATACACTTCAATACTTTCGAGGTGAGAGAAGCTATGAATACGTGAACTCACGAATTTTGTGCTTTTGTCTTCGAGCGAGCGAACGATAGCGCCATCCGCTTTGCTACCCACCAGTTCAAATAATCCGCTTAAGCCGGTTATTGAAATAATTCTACTGTATTCCATATTCAATATATTTTGAAGGACTGCAAATATAGTCTCCTGCTACAAATTAACCCGTTAAAGTTGCTGCATAAAACTACCTGTTCATGCACATGCATGCCCAAACGTTCCTAATTTTATGATAATTAATCAGTATTTTCCCACATATGAGCATACAATCCATGATAGTTGCTGCTGCTTTAGCGTTGCTTGTTTCCTGTGGAAACGGGACAAACAGTAAAAACCAGCACGATAGCATTGCTTCGCCATCAAATTTTGTAAGTCACCAGTTTGACGGTGTTTTTGCCGATACGCTTCCCTGCGCAGATTGTTCGGGTATTATTACGCATCTGAACCTGGAATCGGACAGCACTTTTGTATTGGAGCAGGAGTATGTAGGATTGAAAGAAGGCGACCGGGTATTTTATCAGTTAGGCCGCTGGTCGCTGGTAGACAGCCTGTTACGCTTAAATGAGATCACGGAAGGGCCCCGGCAGTTTAAAATTGTAAATACTGATGAGCTGAAAATGCTGGATAACGAGGGGGTGATTATTACCGGCACCAACCTGAATTACACCTTGCACCGCCAGCATACTGCTTTCGTAGCAAAAAAACCTTTCACTGTGCGTGGTGTAGCTACCGATGCCGGAGCGAATTCTTTCTTCAAAATATGCGCCTGGCATAAGGAAGTTCCTTTACGTTTAACGGCCACCACTATTTATCCCGATAGCCTGGCCGGCCTGAAGGATGCCCTGAAAAAAGGCGCTTTGGTTGAAGCGGAAGGCCGTTTTTCTACTGCAGACAGCGCCGGGAAGACTTTCCAGGTGTTTACAGCGGATAAGTTCCTGCGCTATTTGCCAGGAGAGAAATGTAAAGACTAACACGCAAAGGTGGCCGCTGACACTGTGCGTGCTAATTAATGATCGAACACTACAGTTCTATTCTGATATACAAATACTCTATCGTCAATTACCAGCTGAAGCGCTTTGGCAAGTACTGAGGTTTCTATTTCCTTACCCGCTTTTACCATGTCCGTTGCACTGAAAGTGTGGTTAACGGGAATGATCTGCTGTGTAATGATGGGGCCTTCGTCGAGATCGTTGGTCACGAAATGGGCGGTGGCGCCAATCAGTTTCACTCCCCGTTCGTAAGCCTGCCTGTAGGGACTGGCTCCTATAAAGGCGGGAAGGAAAGAATGGTGAATATTGATAATGCGCATGGGATGGCTGGCCACAAACTCCGGGGACAGAATTCGCATGAACTTGGCCAGTACCAGGTAATCGAAGGTGTGTTGCCCTATAACCGACTGTAATTCAGCTTCGAAGACTTCTTTTTCTTTCTTTTCGTGCGATACCAGGTGAAAAGGCACATCGAACCGTTTGCATATATCGCCCAGAATGGCATGGTTTCCAATTACGGCTTCTACTGTGGCGCCAAGGGTTTTAAAATGATTCCTCAGCAGGATATCGCCCAGGCAATGGTATTCTTTTGTTACCAGCACTACCAGCTTTTTCTCTGGTTGCGTGGTTACATGAATAAAAGCGCCTGCAGGTAATACCTTTTCCAGTTGGCTATGCAGCGTTTGGGCATAGGCCAGGATGGAGGCTGTGGCTGCGTCGTCGCCTGAGGCCTGTGTGCCGGATCCAGGATTGCCTGCTGTACTGTTTATTGCTGCTGCAATAGCTGCCGGCGGTTCCAGCTCAAGCCTTGTGAAGAAGCTGTTACAGGCAGTGTCGACATGTTCGCGCATAGAAATGATATTGATATTCTGCTGCGCCATTACACCGGAGATAGTAGCTACCAGTCCAATCTGGTCTTTACATTGAATTACAACAACCATAGGTTTAAGGGCTTTAGTGGGCTTCGAGCCAGTTTTGTCCTACGCCCAGTTCTGCTTCAACGGGAACTTCGTTTGGCAGCGGCAGGGCGGCTTTCATATTTTCGAGGATGAGTGGTTTAAGCACATCCAGTTCTTCGATAAGTGCATCAAACACCAATTCGTCATGTACCTGCAAGAGCATTTTGCTGCGGAGTTTTTCTTTTTGCATGGCGGCATGAATACGGATCATCGCCATTTTAATCATATCTGCGGCGGTACCCTGAATAGGTGAGTTAATGGCGTTACGCTCAGCAAAACCACGCACGGTGAAGTTGGAGGAATTAATATCCCTGAGCCAGCGTTTACGCCCCATCAGCGTTTGTACGTATCCATTCTCTTTTGCGAAGTTGATGGTGCTATCCATATAGCGGGTGATACCTGAGAACTCTTTCTTGTAGTTATCGATGATCTCTTTTGCTTCGGAGCGGCTGATGCCAAGGTTATCGGCCAGGCCAAATGCGCTTTGGCCGTAAATGATACCGAAGTTGACCCCCTTGGCCCGGTAACGCTGTTCTTTGGTTACTTCCTCATCTTTGATACCAAATACTTTGGCTGCTGTGGCGGTATGAATGTCTTTGCCCAGTTTAAAGGCTTCGCACATATTGGGATCGCCGCTTATGGCAGCAACTATGCGTAATTCTATCTGGGAATAGTCGGCGCTTACCAAGGTATGCTTTTCATCTCTTGGGATGAACGCTTTACGGATTTCACGGCCCCGGTCGGTGCGGATAGGAATATTCTGCAGGTTGGGATTGTTACTGCTTAAACGGCCTGTAACGGCAACAGCCTGGGCATAGGAAGTATGTACCCTGCCGGTTTTGCTGTTGAGAAGTTGCGGCAATGCTTCGACGTATGTTGAGCGCAGTTTTGTTAACTCGCGGTAGCCCAGGATATCGGAGACTATTGGATTATTTGCGGCCAGCTTTAGCAATACATCTTCACCGGTTGCGTATTGGCCGGTCTTTGTCTTTTTTGCTTTGGGGTCGATCTTCAATCTTTCGAAAAGAATTTCTCCAAGTTGTTTAGGGGAGGAAAGGTTAAAAGGCACTCCTGCTGCTGTAAATACATTTTGTTCAAACTGTTTGGCTTCGCGCTCCAATTCTTTGGAGTATTCTCTAAGGAAGTCAACGTCTACCGTGATGCCTTCAAACTCCATATCAGTGAGCACTTTTACGAGCGGGTTTTCCACTTCGTAAAATACTTTCTCTACATCTTTTTCTTTTAGCAGCGGGTGCAAGGCCTGTTTCAGCTGAAGTGTAATATCGGCGTCTTCTGCGGCGTAGTCTTTTACCCTTTCAATTTCCACATCGCGCATGTTGCCCTGGTTCTTTCCTTTTTTGCCAATGAGCTCTTCGATGTGAACGGGTTCATAGCCGAGGTACTGGGCGCTTAACAGGTCCATGCTCCTTCGTCCTTCCGGTTCCACTACATAGTGGGCCAGCATGGTATCGTACAAAGCACCTTTCAGTTCTACATTGTACCATTTGAGTACCAGGAGATCGTATTTCAGGTTTTGTCCAATCCACGTGATCTGCGGCTGGCTGAACAATTCGTTCAGCAGGGCGAGGATGGCTTTGGTTTGTTGCTGGTTGGCCGGGCATGGTATATAGTAGGCTTCGTGTGGTGAAAACGAGAAGCTAAGTCCTACCAGCTGTGCCTCATTGGCATCGATATTTGTGGTTTCGGTGTCGAAGCAGATCTCTGTTTGCTGCAAGGCTACAGTAATGAATTCCTTTATTTTTTCAGGCGTATCGAGCAGGCTGTATGAATGAAGCGTATTGTTAATGTTCTTATCGGCCTGGAAACCCGTTGCAGCGGCTTCTTCCACTTCTGCTTTGGGTGCAGGGGCGGCAGATTCCACGACATTGCCAAAGAGGTCTGTTTGAACGCCCGCGGGGGCAGACTGGAAGGCATTAAAAGTTTCACCGAGGATCCTTTTCCCGAGTGTCTTGAATTCCAGTTCGGTGAATACGTCAATCAATTCTTTGCTATTCCATTCTTTCAGCATGAAATTTTCTTCATGGAACTGAACGGGCACGTTGGTAATAATGGTCGCCAGTTTTTTACTGATGATAGCGCTTTCTTTGCCTTTGCGTACCTTTTCGCCCAGGGCGCCTTTGATATTATCGGCATTCTCCAAAACGTTTTCCAGTGTATCGTATTCTTTCAGCAGCTTGGCGGCGGTTTTTTCTCCTACTCCTGCGATACCGGGGATATTATCAACGGCATCGCCCATAAGTCCCAGGATATCCACTACCTGTTCTACCCGGGCGATGTCCCATTTTTCACAAACCTTTTTAGCATCGAGGATCTCCTCTTTGCTGCCCATGTATGGCGGGCGGTAAATATAGACATGCGGATGAATGAGTAACTGGCCATAGTCTTTATCGGGCGTCACCATATATACTTCGTACCCGGCGTCGGCGGCCTGCCAGGCGAGCGTACCAATAACGTCGTCGGCTTCATAACCGTCGAGTTCAACGCAGGGGATATTAAACCCGCGTATGATACGCTGAATATCGGGAATGGAAGCAAGGAGGTCTTCAGGGGCTTCCTGCCTGTTGGCTTTATAGTCGGAGAAATCGGTATGGCGCTCAGTTGGCGCATGTGTATCGAAACAAACAGCCAGGTGAGTAGGTTTTTCTTTATTGATGAGGTCGAATAAAGTATTGGTGAATCCGAACTGGGCGTTGGTGTTTCTTCCGGTGGTGGTAATACGGGGGCTACGGATAAGCGCATAATAGGCGCGATAGATGAGCGCCATAGCGTCGAGCAGAAACAATTTTTTTGTCATACAGCGAAGGTAATAAGATTCTGGTTCGGGCCCTCAGGCCGAGGGCCCGAACCAGGGACCTTGTTATTGCCATGCGTAGGCGCCATAAAAAGCGGCGCCATACAATGCTGTTTTATCGTTGAGGATAACACGTACGGGTACTTTTTCAACCAGGTCCTGCATACGACCGCAGTCGCGGAATGTTTCATAGAACAAAGGCTCCTGCAGCAGGGGCAGGATCTTTGGAGGAATACCTCCACCGATGAACAAACCACCTGTGGCTTTCATTTTTTGAACCAGGATGCTGGCTTCACGCGCCAGTTGCTGTACATATAACTGCATGACCTCTTCGCATATAGGGGCTTTCTTTTCCAGCCCGGCTTTACTGATGACAGCAGAGGGGTCACCTTTTTCTTTTATTTCCTTACGCAGCCATTCAGGTTCTTCCCTGTTAAGCACGTCGCGGAGGAAATAGTAAATACGGTAGATGCCGGGTCCTGCCACTACATGTTCCCAGCTTACGCGGCGGTGTTTTATTTTCAGGTAAGAAAACAACTGTGCGTCGATTTCTTCGCGCGGAGCAAATTCGCAGTGGCCACCTTCGGTAGCAAAAGGATGATAACCTTTACCATCCCAGAACAAACCTGCTTCGCCAAGCCCTGTACCAGGGGCAATAATAGCGCCGTTACCGGCATGCCATGTTTCGCCCGGATGAAGCGTGCATACGTCTTCTTCGGAGAGGCAGGTAAGCCCGTAAGCAGTAGCTTCAAGATCGTTGATAATAGCTACATGCTTAACGCCGGTTCTGAGCGCCAGTTCTTCGGCGCTTATCACCCAGCTAAGATTGGTAAGTTCCACCCTGTTGTCGATAACAGGACCTGCGACGCCGATACCGATGGTGTCGGGTTTTTCCACCCCTTCTTCAGCAAGGAAGGCCCCGATGATATCATTAAACGATTTATAGTCCTGTGAAGCATATTTCACTTCGTGCAATACTTCCACACTTTTGTCTTTCACATGGCAGAGCGCCATATTCACTTTAGTACCGCCAACATCGGCAGCAAGTACTTTGCGATGATCACGGGAATCCGAGCTACTGTTGTTAAATGCTATTCGTATCAAAACATTCTTTTTTAAGTGCGTTAACAGATACAAGTTGGAAAGATAGCAAAAACTGTGTCAGCACTGTTCCAATATCCCGTTAATAATGTGGCATATGCGCATCTACGAAACTTCTCTCGGTTTCATTCCACTGTTGGATGACCTGGTTACGGCCATTATTGAGCGCAGTATTTGTTTTATTGAACTTGTCTGCAGCGGCATTAAGTTCACCTACTGCTTTGTTATAGGCATCGACGTCTTCTTTGGTTCTGTCTTTTGCAGATTTTGCCTCAAACGACTTCTGCAATTTTTCAAACGCTTCCTCTTTCAGCAGGAAATCGGCCAGCTGTGTCGCCTCTTCCGCTGACTTTTTATAAAACTGGAGTGCGTTTTTACAGGCTCCCGCGAGAGCAGGATCGCCCTCAAGGTTTTTTAGAGTATCCAGCACCGCCAGCCCTTCATTTGCAAAAGCAGACAGCGCATTCCTTGATTGTTCAATTTCAGTTAATTTCTTTTTATTAAATGCGTTGGTAAGCTGGCCATCCTGCCAGTTACATTTAAAGAACAACAAGTATACTTTATTATGATACTTGTTTACCTCTCCGGCTTTGGCCATTTTAATAGACAATTCATCTTTTTGTCCTTCAACAAGTTGGACATGATATTTTGCAGCAAAGCTGTCTACAGCATCAGACATATTTTTACTGGCCTGCTGCAGCTTTTCTTCCGTTTTTTCCTGTAACAACAGATAGGCCTGCATTTCATCGAACGACTGTTCCGCAATTTCATCCATATTCACAATATGGGCGTAGTCGTCGTTAAACAGTTTATAACAAAGCTGGATATAATCGAGGCTGCTTTTCCGCAAAGCGTTATCACCTTTATAGAAGGGGATGTCGATGGTTTTATACCTGCATTTTTCTATTCCCTCAAGTGTTTGCATGCGCATTTTCTCAATTTTCTTTGCCCTTTTACTATGAGCCATAGCGCTTACATAGGCCATGTAAGTTTTGTTCATTTCCTGTTGCGGTGCATAAATAGCGGAGAGGTATTTTACCGGGTCCTCAGTTTGCGCTGTAGCGGGCATTGCAGCCACAAGCGAGAGCAACATAAGCAGAAAGAAGTAATGTTTCATGATCATCTTTTTCATATAACTGGTTTAGGTCATTTTTTAATAAGCAGCTGCAGCACTTCATAGGCAGCTTTCACGCCCGTATCCGAAGCCAACAAAGTTTTGAAGGCTTCGTTCAGCTGACTGCCATAAGCGTCGGATTGCAGCAGGGATTTTTCGGCTTCATGGTTGGTAATGGTAAAGGCAGCTGTTGTATTTATCATTCGTGCGTCTATCGCCGGAAGCACCGGGTAGGGCTTGTAATACTTGTTGGGGGCAATGGTTGTGGCTTTCAGCGCGAAGGGCTCATCGGCTTCTCTTTCAATATGCACAAGACTATCCTTCACAATAACAGAAGGTATTACGCCTGTCGCCTGCAGGGAGGAGCCGTTCACGCGAAAAAGCTTGCTCATGGTTATCTTGATGTAGCTGTTATTATCGGGGGAGGCCCCTGGCCTTGGTTCAGGCGATTCCAGCGAGATAGTTGTATCAACGGGTAACATTACCTGCCCGGTAGCTTTGCCATAGGTGGTTGTGCCTACTATCACAGCACGATTATAGTCCTGCAATGCGGCAGCTACGAGTTCCGAAGCAGAGGCGCTGTAACTGTTTACCAGTACAACAAGAGGGCCATCGAAAGCAGTGCCCCTGTTCACGTCGTAGAGGACGATGGGTTTAGGATCTTTCCTTTTTATTTGCGCAACAGGTCCTGCATCGATAAAGATGCCTGTAAGCTCCATTGCCTCCTGTACAGATCCGCCACCATTGAATCGCAGGTCGAGGATGAGGCCGGTTATATTTTCTTTTTTCAGTTTGACGATCTCCCTGGCCACATCGTTGGCACACCCCTTTAGGCCGATATTACCCTGGTCCCAGTCTTCATAGAACGTAGGGAGATAAATATACCCGATGGTTTGCTGCCCTTTCAGTACAAAGCTTTTCACTTTATTTTCCACTTCAGCATCGGTAGCCTGTTCTTTCAGCAGCGGCACCTGAATTACGGAGCCATTGGCTTTACGAACGCGCAGCAACAGTGTATCGTGGTTACTCATGCGCAACAGGTCGTTGAGTTCTTCGGTTGCCGTTGGCGACACAGCGTCGGTTTTATTTCCGCTCCACTGTGCCTGTATAATTTTATCACCTTTCTGTAACTGGCCGCTTTTATATGCGGGGCTTCCGGGTTGAAGGTCTTCGATGAAAATATCATCCTTTTCCTCTTTTATGCGGAATCCGAACCGGAAACGCTGCTTACCCAGTTGGCTTTCAAAGTTTTCCTTTGCAGAAAGCGGGAAGTAGCCTGTATGCGGATCAAAACACCGGGCGATAGCTTCACAATAAAGATCACCGATGGCAACAGCGCTTGTTGCGGCATTGCGAAGAATATAATTGATTTGCCGGCGCAGCCGCGAGCAGGAACCCTGTTCTTTTATATATACCTGCAACCTGTTCCTCAATGCGGTGATATCGGCTGAACCAGGCGTGGCTACAGGCTTTATCGTTTGCGGTTTCGGTTGTACCCGTTGTGTACCCGTTGTATTATTGCCTGAAGAACAAAGCACAGCCACAAGGGAATCGGCCTGCTTGAGGCGTTGTATGAATAAAGAAGTAAACAGGCTGATATAGGCTGATCTTCTATTCCTGATCTCATCATCCAGGGTTGATTCAAAAGCCCTGAGCCGGGTTATATCGTCATCGGAAAAGAAAAGTTCATCTTCGTCGGCCAGCTTAAGCATGGTAAACCAGAGGTCGTGCGAAAAGCTGTCGTTAAGCGTCCTTGGCTCAACGTGAAACTTATCGATCATTCTATAAACGAGAAAAGCTTCGCCGGCCACCTTGCTAAAAGATTGGGCACGGGAATGAAAGGGCGTTACCAGCGTCAGCCAAAGCAAAGCGAGGCAAAGGTTCTTCATAATTCAAGGGTAAAAAGGTGGCAGTAAGGTAGTAACATTTTTTTGAATGCACGCTACAGCCACCTTTTCCCAGCTGAATTTAAGCCAGAACCAAGGAAAACCCCAATGCCGGCAGCATTTTATTCGTCGGCTCCCGCCTGAGTGCGGTTTATAAGGCTTTCTATGAGATAGGTAACAAAAGATAAAAGTAAACTGAAGAGCAATGCCGCCCACCAGCTATTGACCACGAAACCGGGGACGATATAGGATGTCCATTTTACAATGAGGATGTTAATGACCAGCAGAAAAAGCCCCATTGTAAGTATGGTAATAGGTATGGTTAAAACAATAAGAATAGGTTTTACAAATCCATTCAGCAAAGCAAGCACCAGTGCTACAATGATAGCAGTAGTGCCGCTGTCGATATTCGTATCGGGTATTATGTACGATACGATAAGTGCTGCAAGCGCTGTTACCAGTATTTTGCCTATAAATTTTCCCATACCTTTTACTTTTAAATAACTACAGGTTAAACAACCACGAGCTCATAAAAAGTTTCGGGCACCAGGTATTTTTTTGCCAGTTCCTGCAACTCTTCGGCTGTTATGCTACGGATTGTTTCGAGGCTATTATAAAAATACGCATCTGTAAGATTATTTAAAACATAATTCTTCCAGCGGCCGATAATCTGGAAAGGCCCGTCGAGATCGCCAAGAATGCTACCCATCATGTAGTTCCGGACGAGGTCGAGTTCGTCTTTTTCAACAGGCTCGTTAGTCAGGCGCAGCATTTCTTTATAAACCTCTTCTATAGTAGCTGCACAAACATCGCGCCCGGCTTCTGTGCTTATCATCCAGGCACTTTGATGAATATGGTTCTGAAGATAACTATGAATACCATACGTGTATCCTTTATCCTCCCTGATATTGCTCATGAGCCTGGAGCCGAAGAAGCCGCCGAAGATGTTATTGAGCACCTGTACTTTAATGAAATCGGGGTGGTGTCTGTTAGGGAAAGGTATGGCCATGCGAATAGCGCCCTGCACCCCGTCGTTATCATTAATGATATTGTATTTCTTTTCTGTCGCCGGCGTGCCAGGGTAGGTAATTACGGGCAGCCCGCTTTGCCTGAAAGGCAGCTGGCCAAAAGCATTGTTCAACTGTTCCTGTAAGTTCGCAGGCAGTTTACCTGCAACAAACATGATGCATTTG
The DNA here is from genome assembly GCF_004118675.1 of Filimonas effusa. NCBI lineage: Bacteria > Pseudomonadati > Bacteroidota > Chitinophagia > Chitinophagales > Chitinophagaceae > Filimonas > Filimonas effusa. The sequence goes on from NZ_SDHZ01000002.1 coordinate 1,532,013, forward strand.
CCCTCTGTATAAAACCGTTTATAAAAAGCTTTCAGCTGATCACGTTCCAGCGCATCATAATCCTTTGTAGAAGAATATTTACCATAAGGATGCTCCAGGCCAAACAGGTATTCATCGATAAGCCTGTTGGCGACAAAATCACATTTCTTGAGATTTACTTCCAGGCGCTGCTTTTGATTCTGCTTATAAATGGCAAGCTCTTCTTCCGGGATTTCGGCAGAAGTAAAAAGAGCCGCTACTTCAGGCAGCAATACAGGCAGGTGTTTGGTAAGGCAATGTAAAGTAACGGTAGCTGTTTCGTTATAACAATGACGGTTAAGATAAGCTCCGTAAAACTCAAAATGTTCGTTTATTTCAAATGCCGATTTGGTAGAGGTTCCGTTCTTCAGCAGAAAATTGGTGGTTGCAGCTACTATATTCTGATCTTCAAAACAATTGCCTGCATAAAATACCCATTCCAGTTGCATTACTTCCTGCGCTCCTGCGTCAACGGCGTAAACATGAACACCATTGTCGAGTGTAAAATGATCGCAGGCTTTCAATTTCAGGTCGAACTCTACAGCATCGTGTATAGCAGGACTTTTTTTTCTGTTTATCATATACTATTCGCGAACAGACTTAATTATTGTTACTGTGATAAAACAGCGTATTGCCATTCTTTTCGTCAAAAATGGTGCGGCTGTACTGTTGCAGTTCTTCGGCTGTGATGTCCTGGTACCTGCTTAATTCTTTATTCATAAGACTTGCGTCGCCCAGCAGTTCATAAAACGCGAGGCTGTTGGCACGGCTCATGACCGACATATCTTCGAAAGTGATAATACTTTCTGTTTTGTTCTTCACTTTCTGGAGTTCAGATTCAGCGACCAGCGATTCACAGATCTGTTGTAACTGTTCATCCACTGCTTTGGATGCATCTTCGAGTTTTACGCCTTTTACCAGTTTTCCTTCTATCGCCAGTAATCCCGGGTCAATGGTGCCAAAATGGTGGCATTCGAGATTGCTGAACAGTTTCTGTTCTTTTACGAGCGACTGGTAAAGCCTTGAAGAAGCGCCTCCCCCGAGTACTTCGGTGATGAGGTCGGCGACATAATAGCCTCTGTCGAGCCGTCCTTCCATATGCCAGGTGCGGTAGAGTGCATCGAGCGGAACGTTGGCATCAACCTCCAGCCTGCGGCCGGCGGTTTGAACCGGCTCCTGGGGGAGCTGGCGAACATATTTTTCGCCCATAGGGATATCGCCAAACCATTTCTCCGCGAGTTTTTTTACCTCTTCTGTTTTCACATTGCCTGCTACCGAAAGGATAGCGTTAACCGGGCGGTAATGTTTGAAGAAAAACTGCTTTACATCGTCGAGCGTAGCATTTTCTATGTGGCTTAATTCATCGCCTATGGTCATCCAGCGGTAGGGATGGGTAGTATAGGAAAGATGACGCAGTTTATGCCCTACGTCGCCATAGGGTTTATTAATATAGTGCTCTTTAAATTCTTCGCATACCACCTTACGCTGTACATCCAGGCTTTTTTTGCCAAAGGCCAGGCTAAGCATGCGGTCACTTTCGAGCCAGAAAGCGGTTTCCAGGTTCTGGGCCGGCAGCTGGCAATAGTAATTGGTAAGGTCGTTGGTAGTATAGGCGTTATTCTCCCCTCCTGCCCTTTGCAGCGGTTCGTCGTAGTCGGGAATATTCACACTCCCTCCAAACATGAGGTGTTCAAACAAGTGGGCGAAGCCTGTTTTAGCCGGGTTTTCGTCCCTGGCGCCTACGTCGTACATAATATTCACCACAGCCATTGGCGTAGAGGTGTCTTCATGTACCAGCACTCTTAAGCCATTATCGAGAACAAAGCGATTATAATTGATCATATTTTTACCAAAAAAGAAGTGCAAAATAGGAAATATAGCCCACGGGGAACGGGCGTTGTATCAAAGTTTAACAATGTACTGATACTGTGGCATGCTTCCTGTGTAGTATATTGCCGGGAATCAACCTGTTTCAATGAAAGCAAAACCTTTTTCCGCTATGAAGATCACCATTAACAACAAAGCCATCGTTTCTGCGTTAGTGGCCATCTTTTTCCTGGGCTTACAAACCCGGGCGCAACAGCAGGAAAAAGTGCTAACGGGCTTTATTAAAGACAGCATTACGCGTAATATTATTACGAATGCTACCGTTTCGAACCGTAATACACGTGTTATCGCAGAAGTAAATCCGGCCGGTTTCTTTAAGATCACCGTTCGCCCCGACGATCTGCTTTCGTTTTCGGCCCAGGGTTATAAAACGGATACACTCCGTTATTTTCTCAATATATCAGATACCATCAATGTTGAGTTGAGGCCTGAACTGTCCGATTCATTGAATGTAACGGTAAAAAGCACCAATTACACGAAATACCAGCAGGACAGCATGCTGCGCCGGGCAGAATTCATAGAAGATGCGGGGCCTAAAGGCAAGGCGTTCTCGAAAGCCAATTCCGGGGCGGGCATAGGGCTGAACCTGGATATCTTTACCAAGAAAAAAGACAAACAGGTAAGAACTAACTACAAAAGGTTTGAAGAAAGAGAGAAAGAACTTTATATTGACTCGCGGTTCAACCCCGAAACGGTGCAGTATTATACCCGCCTGAAGGGTGACACCCTGGCTCTTTTTATGCGTGAACACAGGCCTGAATATGAATGGTTGCGCAAACACACCAGCACCGAGGATATGATGCTTTACCTGAATGATCACCTGAAGTTATTCAACGCCAGCCGATCCAAAGAGTAGTGATCCAGGCCCTCCGCCGGCCGTTTACCTGGGGCGGAGAATATTGCCGATCTTTAGTTTCAGATCATATAACGAGCCTCCGCGTGATACCAGTACCCGGCATGTTGTATTCGCATGCTGCAGTAACGATTTGTATGTTTGAATATCTGCTGAAAAGTGATTGTTAATGCTAATGATCTTGTCGCCGGGTAAAAAACCGGCTTTACCGGCAGGAGATCCTTTAACGATATCTACAACGGTAATGATATCTTCAATCAGATAGATACTCATTCCGGTATAAGAGTAATCAAAAGCTTCCAGGTAGCTCTGGTTTGGTTTTATGTGAATGGTTTGCTCAGCATAGTTGAGCACTACGTTAAACCGGCGCATGATATCATTACCCAGCAAGCCGCCCAGCGAAGGATAAGAGGTGACATTAAAATCGTCATCGAAAATATAGACCGGCACCCGCCGGAACCGGTAAGGTCCTATTTTCAGTTCCTTAATAAAGGTAATCTCCATACTTTTTTTACCGCCCAATCCTTCAGCCTGGGTTGGTAATAGTTGCCGTTTGGGCGACAACAGCCCGCTGTCGCGTATAAAACTTCGGGAAAAAAGCATGCACAGTCCTGCGCCGGTATCCAGGTAGTATTTTGCCGTTATCTTTTTCGCATCTTTTGTTGTAACGGGTTGAAAAGGCAAAGCGGAGAAACCGGGTTTAAGAAAGTATCCCCCTCCCGGATAGGGGAAATCGCCATTGGAATATACTTCGAGCTGGTGAACATCGTAGTTCAGGTAAACGATATACCGCCTGAGAAAGGCATAACCCATGATGCCGTCTATCCGCAAGCCATAGGTGCTGGTAAGCAGGTCGTAGTTATTAATATGGAAATCCAGGCTGTCTACCGTCAGGCCCGGGAGGTGCAGACGGTGGTTGTATGCAAAATTCACTTTGCGCGATCCTGCAATACCCCTGATAGTACGTTCAGAGGCGACAGAAGTTATCTTCATTTCTTCGGCGGTAAGTGAGTCCAGGGAAATGCCGCCCGACCCGGTGTCGAAAACAAAATTCAGGGAATCGGGATGTCCGTCGATAGTGGCCCGGATGATAATGATGCCACCGGTGAGCATTTTAAACGGGAAATGGGTCAGCAGCTTTGCCCGGGGAGGTTCAAAAGCAACGGCTGCCCACGCTTTGTGGAAAGCGCCGAAGAAAACAGGAAATAAAGCAATTACCGCCAGCAACTTCATATAAGAAACTTTGCATAACATATGGCCAATCTGCCATAAGTTACGTTGGTTTAGGTGCCAAACCAAGCCATTGCTGTAATTATTTGTTGTTTTCCATGCAAGAGCATTGTAGTACCTTTGACGTCTACACAACGGAGCAAGATGAATTTAGATGGATTGTACCAGAAGGCGCTGGATTTTGAGTTTTTAAGCATTGAGGAAGGTATGTTCCTGTTTACACATGCCCCTCTTACAGAACTCATGTTCGTTGCCGATGAGCTGCGGAAAAAACAGGTTCCTCATGGCAGGGTTACCTGGCAGATCGACCGTAACGTAAATACGACGAACGTATGTACTGCCAACTGCAAGTTTTGTAATTTCTACCGTATTCCCGGTCATAGCGAGGCTTATATCACCGATATAGAAACCTATAAGAAAAAGATAAGTGAAACGCTGCGGTTTGGCGGCGACCAGCTGTTATTACAGGGCGGCCACCATCCCAAGCTGGGCTTAAGCTTTTATACCGATCTGTTCAGGGAGCTGAAGACCTTGTTCCCGGATATCAAGCTTCATACGCTTGGCCCACCCGAGGTAGCGCATATCTGCAAGCTTGAAAAAATGAGCCACCATGATGTGCTGAAAGCGCTGAAAGAAGCCGGTATGGATTCACTTCCCGGTGCGGGCGCTGAAATACTGATAGACCGGGTACGCCGCCTCATCAGCAAAGGCAAATGCGGATCGGACGAATGGCTGGCCATCATGCACGAAGCCCATAAGCTTGATATCACCACCAGCGCCACCATGATGTTTGGTCATGTGGAAACCCTGGAAGAGCGTTTTATTCACCTGGCCCGTATCAGGGAAGTGCAGGCAATGAAACCTGAGTCGGCCAAAGGATTCCTGGCATTTATACCCTGGACATTCCAGGATGTAGATACACTGCTTGCGCGGATCCGTGGGGTGCACAATCTTACTACTCCCGACGAGTATATCCGCATGATCGCCATGAGCCGCATCATGCTTCCCAACGTAAAGAATGTGCAGGCAAGCTGGTTAACGGTAGGCAAACAAACTGCGCAGATCTGCCTTCATGCCGGCGCCAACGACTGGGGCAGTATTATGATCGAGGAAAACGTGGTAAGTGCTGCCGGGGCTCCTCACAGGTTCACCTACAGAACCATGCAGGAAGCCATCAAAGAAGCCGGATTTCAGCCTCAACTGCGCAACCAGCAGTATGAGTGGCGCGAGATCCCGCAGGCCATTGTTGAGCAGGTAATCGATTATTAAATGCATTACAAATAGCCGATAGGCGCTTAAAACTGCCCTCCCTTTACCAGGAGAGGGCAGTTTTTTTTCGGAAAACCAAAGCTGTCAGCAGCGTATAGGATAAGCGAACAAAATCAGGTGATTCATGCGGGAGGGATGGGCTACAGGATTAGCGGCATTGCATACCTGTTTTCAGAGCGTGTTTATTACAAAGCGGTACCCCACTCCTTTTATTGTTATTATTTCGAGCGAGGGGTCGTTTTTGAGATAGGAGCGCAACCTGGTAATGTATACATCGAGGTTCCTGCTGTTAAAGAAAGAGTCGTTGCCCCAGAATTCGTTTAAGATGGTGCGGCGGTCGATAATAGTGCTGCGATGCTGCCACAGGAATTTCAACAGTTCGCTTTCGCGGTAGGATAATCTCCTTTCTCCCTCTTCACCCATCAGGACCTGGCGTTGCAGGAAAAAACGGTATTTTCCCAATGAAATAAGATCTGTACGGCCGGGAGGTTCCGGCGCCTGATTTCTTCCCTGCATAAGGTTTTCAATCCGTACAATAAGCTCTTCCATGCTAAAAGGCTTTCGGACATAGTCGTTACCGCCCAGCTTAAAGCCTTTTACCACGTCTTCGGTTTGCACTTTGGCCGTGAGGAAAATGATGGGGACATTGCGGTTTGAAGAGCGGATGACTTCTGCCAGTTCAAAGCCGTTTAAACCCGGCAACATTACATCGAGAACACAGATATCGGGCAGCTCGCGCTGGAAAGTACGCCACGCCATGTTGCCATCTGTTTCCATGGTAACCTGGAAGCCCCTGCTTTCCAATGTTTCCTTTACAATTTTTCCCAGGAACAATTCGTCTTCTACATATAATACTTTAATGCTACTCATGATCCAGGGGAAGTTTTACTGTAAATGTACTGCCTTTGCCCTCTTCACTCGTTACGGTAACAGAGCCCTTATGCAAGCTTATAATATGCGCTACATAACTTAACCCCAGGCCATATCCCCGTGTCTGGTGCCGGTCGTTATAAGGTATGCGAAAGAACTTTTCAAAGATCTTCTGCGTATACACCGGGGCAATCCCTATTCCATTATCTGCTACTTCGAGGTACACGGAATCCTGCTGTTTAAACAGGCTAATATTAATAACAGGATGTCCGGGGCTGTATTTAATGGCATTATCGAGCAGGTTATAGACCACACTTGTCAGGTGCATTTTATCGGCATAAACCGCAGGCAGATCGTCGCTGCATTTCACCTGAACCGAAGCATTTGCTTTTTCCAGTTGCAGTTTCATACCGGTTAGCACATCATGCACCAGTGTCGCCATATCAACGGGAGCGGGTTGTAATGCAACAGCCCTATTCTCAAACATCGAGAGTCGCAATACCTTGTCGATAAGCAGGTTCAGCCTTTGCAGTTCTACTGCCGAGATATCGAGATATTCCCGGGTGCGCTCCGTATCTTCCAGCACATTAAAATTACGCAGGGCCTCTATGGCTACATTCACTGTTGCCACTGGTGTTTTAAGTTCGTGTGTGATGTTGCTGATGAATTCATTTTTCATGTCGGCAAGGCGGCGTTGAACCAGCATATTCCTATATAAAAAAATAAACGAAACAGTAGTAATGCCCAATAACAGTAATGAAAAGAGAAAGGGTTGCAGCAGTTGTTTTGCGATATAAGGAAAGGGATTGTCAAACACGGCATAGTATGCCCAGGGTGCATTGAATCCCGACATAGCAAAACGGGTGACCAACCCGGCGCCTGTTATCTGTGGAACAGAGTCCATAGCTGCTCTTCTGTTATGTAATGTTGTTCGTTTAAGGATAAACCCAAGACCGATATGATCCTGCTGTAATAGATGCAGGTAACGTGGTTCCAGTTTCCGCAAGGGGATAGAATCGTCGACCTTTTTTAGTGCTTCCAGCAGTTTCTTTACATCCTGGGAGTCTCTTCCACCGTGTGATTTACTATTTTCAGAAAGACTATCTATCATATGGGCGATGGCCATGTTAATGACAGGCGGGGGTGGAAGGTCGTCGCGTTCATGAAAATGCATTCTGAAGTTTCCGCCGGCCGATGTTCTTTGTTTAAGCAGGCTGTCGAGCCCGGCTTCTTTGCCTGTGGATATTGCAAATGCTATTCTTCTTTTGCCGGGGGCAGCCGAATCGTTAAAAGACAGGTGTAGGCCCTTCATACGTTCGGCCTGCACCTGTTGCACGGCTTCCCTGAGCAACAGGTCTGTTTTACGTTGCAGGGTGTTGTATTCCGTTTTATATTGTTGCGTAAGCCAATAGCACAGGAAACCCGCAATCAGCAATAGCGTTGCCGACATCAATAACCTCGATAAATACAGCCTGTTGATCATACACGTGCCATAAGTATACAAATGTACATATTAGCCTGCGGGAGGGCGGGGCATTAACCTTAATTAACCTTATAGCAGGAATGCTTAACAATACCTCAGGTTAGATTTGGAGGGAATAAATAACGTATTATGAAACGAATCCTACTATCGGCATGTGGGCTGGCTCTGGCTGGTATTACGATGGCGCAGGTAAAAGAAGGCACCGTTGTATATGAGCGCAAGATGAATATTCACAGGCGGATCAAAGATGAGCAGATGAAAGCGATGATCCCTGAATTCCGGACCGACAAGCAACAACTGCTTTTCAATGACAGTACTTCGGTATATAAAGCTGTTCCCGATGATACGGCTCCTGATCCATTTGCAGGCGGTGGCCGTGGGGGTGGCGGGTTTGGTGGCCCGGGCGGCGGTGGTGGTGGCTTTGGAGGTCCTGGCGGCGGAGGTGGCCAGCGAATGGGCCCTCCACCGGGTATGGGATCGCAGAACAGGATACTGTTTATCAACTACAACAACCAGCTTATCACAGAACAAACCGAACTGGGTGAGAAAACTTACCTGATCAAAGATACACTGCACCAGCAGCCCTGGAAACTAACCGACGAGACCAAACAGATATTGAACTATACCTGCAAAAAGGCTACTATGACCAATGCCAATGGGCAAAACCTGGTAGCCTGGTATACGGAAGCCATCACCCTTCCTGCCGGACCCGAATCTTTTAACGGGTTACCCGGCCTGGTATTACAGCTTGACATCAACGACGGCGAACTATTATATACTGCACAGGAAATAAGTAAGGAAGCAGATAAGAAGGCATTAAAGGCGCCTTCGAAAGGTAAAGCTATTACCCGCGCTGAATACAAGGAAAAAATAGACGAAATGTTCAAGAACCGCGGACAAGGAGGAGGAGGACGTACTATTCTCATCGCTCCTTAAATTTTATCCCCCCAATTACATCGGCGGAGGTCCCATTAAAACGGGACCTCTTCCTGTTTTAAGACCCGACTTATGAAGGCTGTAGGTGAAGCCCAATGTGAAATACCGGTTCAACACATTATATCTCTGGTCAACAATATAGCTCTGGTTTGCCGACCTTGTAATTCCCACATTTTTATTTAAAAGGTCGAATGCCGACACCTTGACTTCTGCACGCTTATTCTTCAAGAAGCTTTTTGCAATGGAGGCATTCCATAACGGGACCTGGGTATTGAATCCATTTGTACGGCCCGAATTGAGAACATAATTAAACTGGTTATTGATAACCAGCGACCAGGGCAGGTAGTAGGTCAGATCTCCCCCGTAAGTCTGTTGCAGGTAATTGGTATTCGCCTGCGGTTGCAGCGAATAAGACGCTTTGCTTATAGCAAACCTGGAAGATAAGCGAAGGTCTATCACATCATCGACGCTAAAGTTCCAGGAAAAGTTAGGACCAACAGACAGGTTTGAGATCAGGTTTTCACTGCCGTTCAGGAAGGCTACGTTCCTGTTATAGGATACAGAAGATCCAATATCAAAACGTGACTTCCAGCTTTTAACCGTAAAGCCATAACCCAGGTTTGCCGTCATAGTATACACGCCGTTTGCGTTTACCGGTTTGCTGCTCCGGGAACCATTTTCTTTCACACTATCTGCATTTACAATAGCGTCGCGGCTGGTAGTAAAACTCAGTAGGGCTCTTATATGCGTTCCGGACTCCGGACTTACAGAAAAGTAATTCATATTAAGCCCGTGATTGTATTGTCTTTTAAGGTCGGCATTACCCGAAGTAACATTCAACGGATCGCTGATATCGGCAATAGGCTGTAGCTGTGTAATACTTGGCTGCATGGTAGACGCAGTATAATCGAACCGCAGGTTACGATACCTGCTGAACATATATTGGAAAGTAGCATTCGGCAACACATCGGTAAAAGACTGTCGGATATTGATACCGGCTGTATTGTTGGTGGCTTTAAGTGCAGCTGACTGTAACGAAGTGCCCACTGTAAAGTTAAACGACTGTTGGTTAGACCTGAAGTTGATGCCACCGCCAGCATAGGTATAGTTACTTTCGAAATCATTACTCAGCGCTTCGTTATACAAGTCGTATTTACCCGAGCCGGTATTCCTGTCGTATGTTTTCTTTTCGCTTTCGCCTTTGCTGATATTACCAAACGTGCTAAATTCCAGCAGGGAACGCCGGCCCACAGGTTCGGTATAGGTGATATTAGCGCCATAACTTTGCGTAACGGCATCGCGGCTGTTTACCTGGTTAATGAGCGAATCTGTAGCGACCTGATTGTTATCGTAGAAGATATTCGCAGTGTTCAGCGAACCTGTTGAACGGCTATGGTTATAAGTGGCGTTGATATTACCTGATATGGTACGGCCTTTTTTAGCGAGTTTCTTACGCAGCAGGATATTGTTGGTGATGTTAACAGCGTTGGCGTCTGTATTATTCACTGTATTACCCTCGTTCAGCTTTACGTTATTGCTGTTATAAGAAAGATAGCTGCTGTTGCTATAGCTGCCTGTATTCTGCCAGGTAATTACCGGCGTCATTTTAAAAGAAAAGGAGCTATCCAGTTTCTGATCCCAAGCAACATTGATACGATGCTGGCTGTTACTGCTGTTGGTAACAGCCGAATCGGATTTTGTATAGCTGTTGACAGGCGACAGGTTTTGCGTATTTGACTGCCTGGTAGCAGAAAGATCCATATCACTGCCTGTATAGCTGGTATTAAGATCTGTTTTCTGATTCCAGTTATTATTATAGTTGATACCTCCGGCCCATGTTTTTGCAATACCCTGCTGGTTCTGTCCCATGCCTGTAGTAGGCAAGCCGCTTTCACCTCCGCTATTGCTGGTAATCATTCCCCCTCCGTTACGCATACCGCGTGAAAGAGAGCCCGAGAAATTCATTGCGTCGGCCACCGAAAAGCCCTGCTTATTGGTGTTATTGGCCATCGCAAGTACAGAGATCTGTTCTTCGTTGTTGAAGCGGTTGATATTGGTTTGTGCATCGTAGCGGTCGCGGTTGCCTGCGGCTGCGTAAACCTTGCCGAAAATAGCGTTGTTCCGGTCTTTCTTCAGTTTGAGATTAATAGTTTTGGTGGTATTGCCGTCGTCGATGCCTGTAAAGTCGGACTGATCACTTTTTTTGTCGAACACCTGTACCTTATCTACCGCGTCAGCGGGTAAATTTTTGGTGGCCATTTTAGGATCGCCGGTAAAAAACTCTTTTCCGTTTACCAGTACTTTTTGAACAGCCTGGCCGTTAATCTTTATAGAGCCATCTGTTTCTATCGTCATACCGGGCATCTTCTTCAGCATTTCTTCTACAACTGCGTTGGGTTGCGTTTTAAAGTTTTCGGTATTGAATTCCAGTGTATCATTATTCATTACCACGGGCGGACGTTTGGCCACAACGGTCACATTCTTTGCTGTTACAAGATCGGTCATATTCAGGTTGTCCAGGGACTCCGTTTCGTGGGAGGCGGCCACTTTAACGGGTTTCCATACCGGCAGATAACCGACATAGGAAGCGGAAAGCAGGTAGGCTCCTTTAGGAACCGACCTCAGCACAAACTGTCCCAGGGAATCGGCGCGGGTAAAGCTTACCAATGTAGAATCTTTCGCCTGTACCAGCGACACGGTGGCATAGGCCAGTCCTTTTTGCATGGTACTGTCTACCACTTTACCTTTCAGCGAGGTCTTCTGGGCAGCAACGTCCTGCGCAAACGAAACAGAAAGTAAAATAACAATGCAATGAAGAAGGGTCAGGCTTTTACGCATGGTAAAAAATTTCCCAAACCTACCTGAGGCAACCAAGAAAAGCGGTTAACCAACTTAGCTCAAAAGTTAAACAACGTTAATAAAACTAGCGACGCGTTTTTTTGCCTTTCACAACGTTCAGTTTTTCTTCGTGTCTTTCTTCCGCTTCGTCGATAGAATGGGTTGCAAAAAGGTTCTTTTCGTTTTTAGCAAGCTGAGAAAGTTTAACGTAAAACTTTTTCAGCACTACGAGTTCTTCCTCGGTAAGGTCTTCTACATCTATGAGCCTGTTACTGGTGCAGTCACTCGCAGCTATAAGTTCGTTCAGCTTCAGGTGCAGGGCCAGCGTGTCTTTGTTTTGTGACTGCTGAATAACGAATACCATCAGGAAAGTAATAATGGTTGTGCCTGTATTGATGACCAGCTGCCAGGTATCTGAGAAATGAAAGATGGGCCCTGTAACAGCCCATACGATAATGATACCGAAGGCAGACAGGAAGGCTATGGAGCTGCCTGCCAGGTGTGTTACTTTTCCAGAAAAGCGATCGAAGAAAACTTTAAAGCGCCCGGGTTTCTTGTTTTGCATAAAGTAGTGTTTTAAGCGGATCTTTTTATAGTAATTTACAAACAATAGACCAGAGAATCAGCTTCTATTCGTCCCATATCCCGGCCGGTTCACACTGGCAACCGCTTTTTCATTTATCTTAACAAGTGAAAATTGCCTGCATTATATCATGAATAACAGAATGGCGATCCCAGTTTCCTGCAACGAGATCCAATATTAAATGCTGAAAAAATGAAACACAATTATATCCTGTTGCTATTGTTATTTTTTTCTTCTTCTATATATAGTCAAAATATACCGGTTCTTACACCGATTCAGCTGAAACAGGATATAGATTCCTTAGTGAAGTACCTTGACGAAACACATATCAATCCTTATTACAGATATCCAAAACAGTTATTTCAGCAGGATGTAATTGCGCTCAAAAAACGCATTACCAAAGACTTAAACATTCTTGATTTTTACGTACGCATACAACCGCTGCTAGGTAAGCTGGAAGATGGGCATACCGACCTTTATGCGCCGGAAGACAGTTACAATATCTTGGATCTTTTTAGACTGCCCTATCATTTCAAGCTAAACGTAACAGCTCCCTTTATTACCTGTGAGAAGCCTTTCCGTGGCTTTAACGCGGAAATACCTGCCGGAGCAGAGATCATTACCATTAATGCTATTCCTGCAAAGCAAATTGTTGATGACATTGTTGCTCTCAATACGGGAGAAAGCCGCTCTTTCAGAGCGGAATACGGAGCACAAAAGTTCAATTTTTACCTGGGTGTTCTTTATAAGATGAACGGCAATTACACCATACGATATAAACATAATAATCAACTGCAGACGATATTTATACAGGGAGCAAGGAGTAAACAGATCACCGACAAGTTCAACGAAAGTGCCGACACCACCTCTTCTGCGGACGCCACCCCTCTCCCATGCGATAGTTACTATCTTCAAATCATAGATAGCATTGCGATCATCGACTTTAAAAGTTTCAGTTGGAATTGCTTTAAAAGATTTTCGGATTCGGCATTTACTGTCATAAAAAAAGCAGGTATTAAAGATCTTGTCCTTAACCTGATTGACAATGGCGGCGGTGATTCTGATGTTGGTGATGCGTTTTTCCAATATATTCTGGACAAGCCCTTTACCCAATATGATAAAGTAGTTGAAAAGAACAGCAGGCTATTGAAGGCCAGGCTTAACAAGCATTTGCTTTCACGTAAAGCAGATGCATCCGACTCAGCCCTGCTGGCCAAACCAAACGGCAGTATCGATACGGTTCATTACAGTACGATTGCTATTGAAGATAATCCGCTAAGATTTAAAGGTTCTGTTTACCTTCTTATAAACGGGCAAACCTATTCTTCGGCCGCCGACTTTGCACAATGTTTTAAACACTATAAAAGGGGATTGATCATTGGCGAAGAAACCGGAGGGCTTATCAAGAGCTATGGCGACATTGTTTCCACCCAGCTACCAAACAGCAAACTAAGGCTTATCATCTCCAGTAAGCTGTACTACAATATTGGCGCAACTGATGAAGACTGGAAGGGAGTTGTACCAGATATTACTGCCACTAAAGACAAAGCGCTTTCAGTAGCACTGAAAACAATACGGGACAACCGGAAGGTTGCCAGATAGGCAGCCGGCGTCTTAATCCTGCAATAACTTTGTAAGTGTGGCACGGCATTCCTCGAAGCCGAATGAGGCCAGGATCTCGTGCATATTCGCTATAATCTTGTGGTTACAGAGGTTGCCGATGCTGCCTTCATGCGTATGATGAACTTCGGTGGTATAACCAAAATTACCCGCTTCTATATCGAGGCCTATTTGTTTATAGGCATCCCTGAACGGCGTGCCCTGCAATACCAGCTTATTTACTTCTTCTACGCTGAAGAGGTATTTGTACTTTTCGTCCTGCAGGATGTTATCCTTCACTTCCATATTTGAAAGCATCAGGCCGGCCATTTCGAGGCAGGAGCGCAGGGTTGTAAACGCGGGGAAGAGATGTTCCTTCAGCAGCTGCAGATCGCGGTGGTAACCGGAGGGCAGGTTGGTTGTCATCATCATGATCTCATTGGGCAGCGCTTTGATGCGATTGCAATGGGATCGGATGAGTTCGAACACATCGGGATTCTTTTTATGCGGCATGATGCTGGAGCCTGTTGTCAGTTCCTGCGGGAAGCTGATGAAACCAAAGTTCTGGTTGAGGAAGAGGCAGGCGTCCATAGAAAGCCTGGCCAGCGTGTCGGCAACATTGGCCAGGGATGCGGCCACAATACGTTCGGCTTTACCACGTCCCATTTGTGCATATACTACGTTGTAGTTGAGGTCGGCAAAACCCAGTAGTTGTGTAGTAAGCGTGCGGTTGATAGGGAAAGAAGAGCCGTATCCTGCTGCGGAGCCGAGCGGGTTTTTGTTAACGATGTCGTAGGCGCTTTTCAGCGTGATGGTGTCATCGGCAAGGCTTTCGGCGTAAGCTCCCAGCCAGAGGCCAAATGAAGAAGGCATCGCCAGTTGCAGGTGGGTATATCCCGGCAGCAGGTGTGACCTGAATTTTTCACTTTGTTCTATGAGCAGCTCAAAGAAAGTTTGCACGGCAAGAACAGTTTGTTCTATTTCGGCACGCAGGAAAAGTTTTACGTCTACCAGAACCTGATCGTTACGGCTGCGGGCGGAGTGTATTTTTTTACCGGTATCGCCGAGCGCCTGTGTAAGCAGGAACTCCACCTGTGAATGCACATCTTCCACATCGTCCTGGATGGTGAATTGCGTATCGGCAGCAGGCAGAGAGCTGGCAGGCAGTGATGGATGATGCGCAATAGCCGCATAGATCTTCTGCAATTCAGCCGTAAGCGTTGCAGCTTCATCGTTGGTAAGCAGTCCAACCGTTGCCAGCATTTTCGCATGGGCCATATTGCCGAGCACGTCGAAAGGAGCCAGCAACTGGTCGAATTCCCTGTCTTTACCGACGGTAAAACGTTCTACTTCTTTCAGCGAATCAATATTTTTCTGCCAGAGTTTCATTCGTTCAGTTTTTTTGTTGAGCAGTGAGCCGTATAGGTTTTCTACTGCTAATAGCATTGAAGTGATTTTCTTCCTGCTTTTGTTTAAGCTCCTCTTCTATTGTCAGGTGTTATCAACCAGTATATTGTTCCGGGTTACATAGCAGCCCTGGATCAGGCAATTACGCTGCCGAGCATGCTGATGTAGTTTTCAATACCCTGTTTAATTTCCGATACAAAGATATATTCATCGGCGGTATGGCTGCGGGCGCTATCGCCGGGACCGCATTTGAGTGCGGGGAAGGGCATCAGCGCCTTATCGGAAGAGGTAGGAGAGCCATAGGTGGTTTTACCGAGGGCCAGTCCTGCCTTTACAATAGGGTGACCGGCTTCGATACGGGTAGCGCGCATACGCATACTGCGGGGCGTGACCTCGCTACCGATATTAGCCCTGATGATAGCCAAGACCTGCTCGTGTGTATAAGCATCGGTAACCCGCACATCTACCACAAAATTGCAAACAGCAGGCACTACGTTATGGGCTTTGTTCTCTGTATTAATTACGGTTACACTCATTTTTACGGGTCCCAGCCACTCCGATGTTTCAGGGAAAGTGTAGGAGCTGATCCAGGCAATATCCTTTAATGCTTTATAGATGGCATTGTCACCTTCCTCCCTTGCTGCGTGTCCGGCACGGCCGTGCGCAACGCCATCGAGCACCATCAATCCTTTTTCCGCAATGGCCAGGTTCGTAAGGGTAGGCTCGCCTACTATTGCGAAAGCGGGCTGTTTCATTTGCAGGGCTTCGCGGAAAGTATTGTTCTGCAATAATGCTTCTATGCCATTCACGCCGGAGATCTCTTCTTCAGCGGAGGCGGCCAGCACTATGTTATACTTTAAATCCTGTTTATCGTGGAAGTAAAGAAAGGTGGCGATGAGTGATACCAGGCATCCGCCGGCATCATTGCTGCCGAGACCAAACAGTTTACCATCTTCAATAACCGGTGTAAAAGGATCTTTTACATATTGCGGGTTGGGCTTTACCGTATCGTGATGCGAATTGAGCATCACGGTAGGTTTTGCCGGATCGAAATAACGGTTGAGGGCCCATACATTATTCAGGTGACGCTGCGGCTTTACACCTTTCTGCAACAGGTATTGTTCCAGGATCGTTGCTGTTTTATCTTCTTCGCGGGAGAAAGAAGGTGTAGCAATCAGTTGTTGCAGCAGCAATAGCGCCTCATTATATAGCTGGTCTGTTTCCATCAGTTGGTAATGAGGGTTCCGGATGTATTTTCTGTTGTGTTCTGCATAAGATCATCGGCATGGCCTATCAGCACCTCTTTCACGCCGGCTTCGATGGCATCGAAGGCATTGTCAATTTTAGGCAGGATGCCGGCGAAGAGTTTTCCTTCGTTCAGCAGTTGCTTGTACTTTGCACGGGTAATTAAGGTGATGACAGAGTTATCGTCATCAACATTTTCCAATACACCTTTCTTTTCAAAGCAATAGATCAAACGCACATCATAAGCAGCGGATAGCGCTACTGCGATAGAAGAGGCGATGGTATCGGCATTGGTATTAAGAATATGGCCCTGCTGATCGTGTGTCAACGGCGCCAGCACGGGGATGATACCATTATCGAGGAAAAGCCTGCAATTTGCAGTGTTAAGGCCTGTTGCATTTACATCGCCCACCCAACCGAAGTCGACCTCCTTTACGGGCCGTTTTACGGCAGGAATGATATTGGCATCGGCCCCGGTAAGTCCTATTGCATTACAGCCTTTAGCCTGGAGCTGCGCTACCAGCTTTTTATTTACGAGGCCACCATAGACCATTGTAACAATATCGATGGTTGCATCGTCGGTGATCCTGCGGCCATTTACATATTTAGATTCCACGCCCAGCTGATCTCCTATTTTGGTAGCAATTTTACCGCCGCCATGGATCAGGATCTTCCTGCCGGGAATATTTGCGAAGCTGGTTAAGAATGCGGACAGGTTGTTGTCGTTGTCGATAACATTTCCGCCGATCTTAACAACAAACAGTTTTTCCATAATGCTATTGTTTGGCCTTCAGAATTTCCGACAATACAGCCTGTGCAGCCCATACCCTGTTGGAGGCCTGCCGGGTTACGACGCTGCTGGCACTGTCGAGCACTTCGTCGCTCAGTTCCACGTTTCTTCTTACGGGAAGGCAATGCATCACTTTGGCCTGGTTGGTCAATTTCAGTTTTTCTTCTGTAAGCATCCAGGCGGGATCATTCTCATAGATCTTACCGTAGTCGTTATAAGTGCTCCAGTTTTTTACGTAAACGAAGTCGGCATCTTTCAATGCTTCGTCCTGGTCATGTGTAATGGTGGCGCCTTTACTAAATTGTTCTGCCAGTTCATAATCTTCGGGGTGGGTAATTACGAAATCGGCTTCGCCCCAGGCGTTGATCCACTGTGCAAAGCTATTGGCCACACATTGGGGCAAGGGCTTCACATGCGGCGCCCATGTTAAAACGATCTTAGGTTTTGCTTTTTTCTGTTTGAGTTCTTCTTTCGCCATCACTTCCTGGATGGTAATGATGTCGGTAAGACTTTGCAGCGGATGCAGGGTAGCGCTTTCGAGGCTAATCACCGGCACGCCGCAATATTTTATGAACTGGGAAATGAAAAGTTCGCTGTAGTCATCTTCCCTGTTTTTCAAAGAGGGGAAGGTTCTGATACACAACACATTGAAGTAGCTGCCCAGGATGGGAGCGGCATCTTTGATATGTTCTACCGTATTACCGCTCATGATGGCGCCCTCTTCGAACTCGAGGGTCCAGCCTTCTTTATCGACGTTAAACACGATAGCTTCCATACCCAGGTTAGCCGCAGCCACCTGCGTACTCAAGCGGGTACGCAAACTTGGGTTCAGGAACAACAATCCCAGGCGTTTATTTGCACCCAGCAATTTGTCTTTTAACGGATCGGCCTTATAAGCAAGTGCTTTTTGCACCAGGGCGTTGATATCTGTTACATCGTGAACGGAGATAAAGTTATTCATGATCGATTGTAGAGTGGTAGATGTAGAATGGTAGGGTTTATACTTCTTCTGTTGAAGGGGTTACTGCTTTCAGCTGGTTGATCTCTTCCTGTAAAAGATCCAGGAATTCATCGACCTGCTTGCGGGCAATGGCCAGTGAAGGCAGTAAACGAATTACGTTTGGTTTTGCTTCGCCGGTAAATACCTGATGTTTGTATAACAGGTTTTTCTTCAGGTCTTTTAAGTCTTCGGGAACATCGAAGCCAATCATCAGCCCGCGGCCTCTTACGTTTTCGATTCCTTTTACGGCTTTCAGCCTGTTGAGCAAATACATACCACGCTGACGGGCCTGTTCGATAAGGTTATCTTTTTCCAGCACTTCCAGTACTGCAAGGGCTGCTGCGCAGGCTAACTGGTTGCCTCCGAAAGTTGTTCCCAGCATGCCGTATTTAGGCTTGATGTGTGGTGCAATAAGGATACCGCCAATAGGGAATCCATTGCCCATGCCTTTTGCCATGGTATAGATATCGGCATTTACGCCTGCATAGTCGTGTGAGAAGAATTTGCCGCTTCTGCCGTAACCACACTGTACGGAATCGGCGATATACAATGCACCGTATTCATCGCAAAGGCTACGGATCTTTTGCAGGAATGATTCAGCAGCTATGTTGATACCTCCTACGCCCTGGATACCTTCGATGATAACAGAAGATATTTCTCCGCCCTGTGCTTTGAAGCAGGCTTCGAGTGCTTTTTCATCGTTATAGGGTAGGAAGATAACATTATCGGTTTGGTTTACCGGCGCTACGATAGCGGGGTTATCGGTTGTTGCCACAGCCAGTGAGGTACGGCCGTGGAACGATTTGTTGAATGCGATGATCTTTTTTCTGCCATTTACAAAAGAAGCCAGTTTCAATGCATTCTCATTGGCTTCGGCTCCGGAGTTACAAAGGAAGAGCTGGTAATCTTCTTTGCCGCTCACTTTGCCGAGCTTTTCCGCCAGTTCTTTTTGGATGGGGAGGTGAACAGAGTTGGAATAGAAGGCAATTTTTTCCAACTGCTCTTCTATTCTTGCCACCCAAAGGGGGTGTGTATGTCCTATAGAGATCACTGCGTGACCACCATACATATCGAGATATTGAACGCCATCGGCATCCCAAACGTAGGATCCTTGTGCCTTTACAATAGTAATATCATTAACCGGGTAAACGTCGAATAGTTTCATACTTGCTGGTTCCCGAAAGGGAATTAATTGTTTAATAAAAGATCATTAGAAGTAACCTGCTTTCAGTTTCAGTGCTGCAGACTCCTCCAAGCCAAATAAGAGGTTCATGTTTTGAACCGCCTGGCCGCTTGCGCCTTTGAGCAGGTTATCGATAGCTGAGTGAACAACTATTTTATTCCCCTGCTTTTCTACATAGATCAATGCTTTATTGGTATTCACGACTTGTTTAAGGTCGATCATCGTATCGCTGACGTGAGTAAAGGCTGCAGTAGCGTAGAAGTCTGCAAAAATTCGTCGGACCTCTTCGACAGGTAAACCGCAGTCGAGGGTGGAGCTGATATAGATACCTCTTGTAAAGTCGCCGCGCCAGGGGACGAAGTGTACCCCTCTTTCTGAACCTGCGGCAGCAGGGAAATCGTCCTGCAGCTGGTGGAGGCTCTGGTGGATCTCTTTAATATGCTGGTGTTGCAAGGCTTTATACGCCTGGATATTATTTGCTCTCCAGCTAAAATGTGAAGTACCGCTCAGGCTTTGGCCTGCGCCTGTAGAACCTGTGATGCCTGTAGTATAGATATCACCGAGCATACCTGCTTTAGCGAGCGGCAGCAAACCGAGCTGCAGCGCTGTAGCAAAGCATCCGGGGTTGGCGATGTTATGAGCGCTTTGAATGGCGGCTTTGTTCAGTTCGGGTAATCCGTATACGAAGGACCTGTTGCCGATCGAGGCTGTAGCTTTGAGACGAAAGTCCTGTGACAGATCAATGATCTTAATATGTTCCGCGATGTTGTTTGCTTCCAGGAATTTGCGGGCATCGCCGTGGCCTACGCAAAGGAAAAGCACGTCGATATCATCGTGCAGTTCGCCGGAAAATTCAAGATCGGTATCGCCGAGCAGGTCGGCATGTACTTTACTTACAGGATTACCTGCATTGCTGGAACTATTAACGAAGGCAATATTTACTCCGGGGTGGTTGATGAGCAACCTGATGAGTTCTCCTCCGGTATACCCGGCACCACCTATTATGCCTGCTTTTATTGCCATACTTAATCAATTAAATAAATGAAACGATATTGGTCTTCTGCCGTTGCGGTAACGGGGAGCCATTATTTTTCAGCATCGGCTTTCACCAAGTGGAACATGGCGGTTTGGTTACCGAAGATCTTTGTGAATCCACGTACATCTTCGCCCGTCCAGCCGTTGTTCATTTCACCGTATTTACCAAACTTGCTGCTCATAAGATCGTAAGCCGATTCAATACCAATTACCTGGAAGAAACCAGGCTGCAACAACACATAGGCGTCGCCTGTTACGGTAGCCTGTGAGCTTTGCAGGAATGCTTCGATATCGCGCATTACCGGATCGAGGATCTGGCCTTCGTGCAGCCAGTTGCCGTAGAAGTTAGCGATATTGTCTTTCCAGCTGAGCTGCCATTTGGTGAGAACGTGTTTCTCCAGGGCATGGTGTGCTTTAATGATAACCATAGGAGCGGCGGCTTCGAAACCTACACGTCCTTTGATACCAATGATAGTGTCACCTACGTGAATATCCCTGCCTATTCCATAGGCGCCTGCAATAGCCTGGAGGAATTGGATGGCTTCGGATGGATGACCGAATTTTTTATCGTTTACGGCTGTCAACTCACCATTGATGAAGGAGAGTTTTACTTCTTCCTTACCTGTTTTGGTTATTTGTGTAGGCCAAGCTTCTTCGGGCAGCAGTCCTTTGGAAGAAAGCGTTTCTCTTCCGCCCACGCTGGTACCCCAGAGGCCTTTGTTGATAGAGTAAGCAGCTTTTTCGAAGTTCATTTCAACACCTTTTGATTTGAGGTATTCGATCTCTGCTTCGCGGCTGAGTTTCAGATCACGGATGGGGGTAAGGATCTCGACGCCGGGGATCATGATATTAAATACCATATCGAACCTCACCTGGTCGTTACCTGCGCCGGTGCTGCCGTGTGCTACTGCGTCGGCATTGAGTTTTTTCGCATGTTCGGCGATATGAAGGGCCTGCACCAGGCGTTCGGCGCTTACGCTTAAGGGATACGTGTTATTCTTGAGGATGTTACCAAATACCAGGTATTTGATAATGCGATCGTAATACCCTTTTACCGCGTTAATGGTAGTATGTGATTTCACGCCTAGTTTATAGGCATGCGCTTCAATTTTTGTAAGTTCTTCATCGCTGAAGCCGCCAGTATTTACGATAACGCTATGCACCTCATAACCTTTGTCTTCGCCGAGGTATTTCACGCAATAAGTAGTATCCAAGCCGCCGCTAAAGCCGAGTACGATTTTTTTCGCCACAGTTAATGGTTTGTAGAGTTAGAAATTAAGAAAAGCATGGAAAAGCGATTTTCTGCTGCCGGATTTTTTCCTGAACAGGAATTGTTTGAAGCGCAGTAACCGTTCGTATATTTTGCTTTTCTTTTCGAAGTATTCTTTGGTTTCCTTGGGTTCGTAATGATCCTGTGGATCGTAGAGCATGGCGGTGCACATACAGTTTTTCCTGTCTTTGGACATCAGGATATCGTAGTTCACGCAGCTTTTACATCCTGCCCAGAAAGATTCGTCGTCCGTTAATTCGGAGTAGGTAACGGGTTCGTAGCCCAGTTCGCTGTTGATTTTCATCACAGCGAGGCCTGTGGTGAGGCCGAATATTTTAGATTCGGGATATTTTTCCCTGGAGAGGTCGAATATTCTTCTTTTGATGCGTTTGGCAACGCCTGTTTTGCGGTATTTGGGAGAAACGATCAGCCCGGAGTTAGCGACGAATTTGCCGTGGCTCCATTCCTCGATATAGCAGAAGCCAACCCAGTCGTTATCGGTTGTGAGTGCTATTACGGCTTTGCCTTCGAGCATTTTATGGGCTACATAGTCCGGAGAACGTTTAGCGATACCTGTACCTCTGGCTTTTGCCGAAGATTCCATTTCATCGGTGATAATGCTGGCGAGGTGTACATCGCCACTATTGGCTACACGAACTATTATATCTTGATATTCCACTATTCATTAATTGAATCTAATACAGAAAATACAGTAAGAGAGAGGTACAAAAACAGTGCGAAATGATGTGCGCTGATTTTGTATTTGTGATAATCCCTGACCGGCGGAGAATGGGTGCCGGACTATTCAGAGGAGGGAATATCAAATTCTAGATCGTCGGAGCAGATACGGGGAGTTAAGGTTACCCAAAAGGTTAACACCGCCCTCGAAGAGGGGATGATAAGCTGTTAAGTTACGATATCCTATGTACTGTTTCAACGTCAATTCTGTATGAAAAGGTGATCCAAAAATTGTTTTTGAAGGCGTAAAAGTACAATAGTTTGGAAAACCTGTGGATATTTTTTTATGAAATAAAGATTAATATTTGAAATCGTTAGTTACGACCGCGTCCGCCGCCGAATCCGCCGCCATATCCACCTCCCATACCTCTTGGTCCGCCTTCGCCGCGACCACGGCCATCGCCCCAGAAATTGGGCATTTTTTGTCCGCCAAAGCGACGGAGGTTGTAAGTGAAGGTGAGCATGAAATAACGTGTAAGTACCTTATTCTGAACGTCCTGGATATAGTTTTCGGTGATGTTACGGGTGATGCTTACGTTTTGATTCAGCAGGTCGTACACAGAGAATTTGATTTCACCGGTCTTGTCTTTAAACAGCAGCCGGCCGAAGCTTGCATTCCATAGTGGTACGCTGGTATTAAGTCCGGCACCGCGGCCATAGTAGCGGTAATCGAAATCGGTTGAGGCTATCCATCCGTTGTTGGTATAGTAGGTTAATTCGGTTTCAACCGTCTGGGAAAAATAGTTACCATTCTGGCTTGACTGAATGGAGTAGGTAGCTACGTTATAGGTGGAGCGTGAGGTAAAGTTCATGTCGAAGTTATTCGCGAGGTTGGTTGTCCAGCGAATAGTACCTCCGAAAGCGTAGTTGCGGTTTTTGTTGAGCACGGCATTACCCAGCGCGGTATCGTTCTGCAGGTTTACGGAAGCGGAATGCGAAAGGTTACCGCCGAAACTGAGGTTAGACTTCGGTGTTTTCAGCGGGAAGCCGTAGTTGAACGACATTCCCATGTTATAGTTACCATTGAGGTTCACAGGTTTTGTGATTTGGGCGCCTACAGGCGTTTCGACATCGGAAGGTAATTGAATATCAGCAGGTAATGCAACACCACGGCGAACTGTAACCACATAATTGCCTACCCTGTTGTTTTCGATGGTGGCATTGAAATTCAGGAAGAAGTTACGGTTGGTAGTAACGTTGAATGTATTGTATTGCAGCCGGAACTGGTGGTTGAAAGCCTGTTTCAATGCCGGATTACCCAGTTTGATGTTCAAAGGATCGGAGTTATCGGTAACATCCTGCAGCTGCTGAACGCTGGGCTGGCTGGTACGGCCGTCGTAGTTAAAACGCAGTGACTTTTGCTTGCTGGGGTTGAAAGTGAGCGATGCCGTTGGGAACAGGTTCTTAAACGACTGGTTGATATCCGAGTTCTTGCTTCTGTTTATGCTGGAGAGGTCGGAATACTGGATGCCGGTACCTATGCTGGCTGTTATTTTCTCGTACTGAACGCGATAGTTCAATGCAATGCGGTTTGATGCGTTGGTATTCTCGAACCGGTTGCTGAGGTTGGAGTCGAGCACGTTATAATCGTGTGTAGCCGCGTTGTAGTTATAAGTACGGCGGTCGGAAGTATTAACGTTGTAGGAATAGTTATAGTTTATTTCGACCAGGTGGTGATTCATCAGCGGTTCGGTATAGGAGAAGTTAGCGCTGATATTTTTGCCATCGGTATTTGAGAAGTTGCGCTGGTTCACGGTATCGGTAACATAGTTGGTACCGGTTTCGTCGAAGGTGTTGGTAACGGTAAAGGCGTTGCCGTTGCCGTTATTTGAATTGTAGCCACCCTGAACGGCCAAAGAAGCCGTTCTACCCCTTTTTTTGAACTTATGGCGGAAAAGCATTTCGAGATTAGCCCTGTATCCGTCGTTTTCGTTATCGGACCTGTAGGTGCTGTTGTTGATATTGATGCCTTTGTTGTTCACGATGGAGGTAGTACGATCGCTGGTATTATCTGTTTGCTGGTAAGAGACATCGGGGCGCAGGATAATTGCGTTGTTGGAATCTATTTGCTGCTCGAGGTTGAAATTGAAGCGGTGGTTCTGGTTTTTGCTGCGTGCAATAGTATTCTGGTTTGAGATATTGGAGGTATCCTTTGTCACAAATGTTTCGGTGCGGGATTGCTGGTCTCTGTTAACGGACTGGTTGTTATAAGAGTAGCTGCCTGAGGCGCTGGCTTTGGCGCTCCACATATCGTTGTAGTTGATGCCGCCTGCGTAAGATGTTGTCAAGCCTGATGATCCGCCACCGAAGTTGCCTCCCATGATATTGCGGCCACGGCCGCCGCCTCCACCGCCTCTGCCACCGCCCCCTCCTCCTCTGCCGCCGCCTCCGAAAGAGCCACCGCCGCCAAAAGAACCAAGAAAGTCCTGGGTAGAGAAGCTTTGTTTATTCACATTATTTGCCTGGGCGACCAACGAAAGCTGCCTGGTACCGTTGAAACTATTGAGTGAAAGGCCGGTTTCGAAAAGTCCTTTTTCATCGGAGCCGGAGCCGCCGCCGGCTATCATTTTACCAAAGTAGCCATGGCGTTTATCCTTTTTTGTTACAATGTTGATGGTTTTAACCCTGTTACCGTCGTCGAAGCCGGTGAAGGCGCTTTGATCGCTCTGTGCATCGTAAAGCTGGATTTTGTCGATCACGTCGGGGGGCAGGTTTTTGGTGGCCATTTGGGGGTCATCGCCAAAGAAGCGTTTACCATCGACCAGTATCCGAGTCACCTGTTGTCCCTGGGCTGTGATGGTTCCGTCTTTATCCACTTCTACGCCCGGCAGTTTTTTCAGCAGGTCTTCGGCCACAGCATTTGGTTTGGTTTTGAAGCTGCCGGCATTGAATTCAACTGTATCTTTTTTTACGGCTATGGGTGGAGAGGAGCGGATGACGACACCTTCGAGGGTATTTGCTTCCTGTTGCAAATAGACGGTACCTATTTCGATATAAGGGCTTGCAGGAAGTACCGATACGTTCTTGTAAGCGGCTTCGTAACCCTGGAAATTAATATGCAGTATGTAGCGGCCGGTATCTACTTTTTCGAAGACAAAACTGCCATTATCCTGTGAAAGGACATAAGCGACGAGGGAAGAGTCGCTTCTTTTCAGCAGGCTTATGGTAGCTGCTTTCAGGTTTTCTTTTTGCGTAGAATCGGCAAGCCGCCCTTTTACGGTTCCATTGCCCTGTGCAAAAGCAGCAGTGCTCCAGCAAAAAATAGCCAAAGCAGTCAGAGACAACAAACGGGCAAGCGGTTTCTTCTTCATAAACGTTACCTGGTTGGTTTTATATAGCGTTATTACCGGGTATGTAAAAGTAATTACTGAATGTATTGCCGGGGCATATTATCGGTAACTTGATGGTGCCTTTAGGTAATTTACGAAAGTTGTAGTAGATAGCAGGTAAAATTCATTCTTAAGATAACTGTTTGCAAACCACCTAACTAAACAGGTATTCGATATCGTCCCTGGTAAGGCTCTTCACAAAACCGGTATCATCTGTAATGAGGTCGGCGGCGAGTGCGCGCTTTTTCTCCTGCAGTTGCAATATTTTGTCTTCGACTGTGTCTTTACAGATCATCCTGTAGGCGAAGATGTTTTTGGTTTGGCCGATACGGTGTGTACGGTCTATAGCCTGTTGTTCAACTGCGGGGTTCCACCAGGGGTCAACAATATAGACATAGTCGGCAGCGGTAAGGTTAAGACCCACGCCACCGGCTTTAAGTGAGATAAGGAATACGCGGCAGTTATCTTCGGACTGGAAGCGGCGTATGGCTTTTTCGCGGTCGGGAGCGGAGGTGCTACCGTCGAAGTATTCATAGTCAACGCCCAGTTCAGTCAGTTTTTGTTTAATCAGAGCTAACATGCCGAGGAACTGAGAGAATACCAGGGCTTTGTGGTTGCTGATATTTTCGGTGATCTCGCGGCCCAGTTCTTCGAGTTTTACCGAGGCATTGGGGAAACGTTCCTCGTCTTTCATGATGGCAGGGCTGTCGCAGATCTGCCTGAGCTTCATAAGCCCCTGAAGGATGGTAAGCTGAGATTTTTGAACGCCCTGACTGTCTACGACACCGAGGATCTTGTCGCGGTAATCATTTCTGAAGGCGTCGTAGATATCGCGTTGTTCTTTGCCCATTTCGCAGAACAGGATCATTTCAGATTTAGATGGCAGGTCTTTAGCCACCTGTTCTTTGGTACGGCGAAGGATAAAGGGGAAGAGCAGCCTGCGCAGGTGTTCTTTCTGTTCCTTCTCTCCGAATTTGTCGATAGGGATCGCAAATTCCTGTTTAAAGAACTCCATGGATCCGAGCATGCCGGGGTTCAGGAAGTTCATCTGGGCATAGATATCGAAAGTATTGTTCTGTAATGGCGTACCACTGAGGCAAAGCCTGTTTTTGGCTTTGAGGATGCTGGCGGCTTTGGTGACCTTGCTGGAAGGGTTTTTAATGGCCTGGCTTTCGTCGAGCACTACATAGTCGAAGGCTATTTCGGAGAAGTATTTGATATCGCTTCTCAGTGTGCCGTATGTAGTGATGATGACGTCCAGATCTTCGCCTACCAGGAGATCGGCGTTGCGGGTGCCGCCATGGTGTATATAGTGGGTGATGCCAGGGGTGAATTTCCTGATCTCATTTTCCCAGTTGTACATGAGGGTGGTTGGGCAAACCACAAGGGCCTTCATTATACCATTCGTTTGTTTGAGGTGATGGAGGAATGAAAGGGCCTGGATGGTTTTACCAAGACCCATGTCATCGGCAAGGATGCCGCCCCATTGTACTTCGCTGAGGTAGTTGAGCCATTGGAAGCCTGATACCTGGTAGGGGCGCAGGATGGGTTCGAGATGGGCCGGTGCATTGACCTGGGGAATTTGCTGGAATTCTTTGAGGCGTTCGTATTTGGCTTCGAGCTGGAATACCAGTTCTTCTTCATCGCGTTGTTCGTACAGCTCTTCGATAACACTGAAGTGGTATTTGCTGAGTTTCATATTACCCGACTTGCCGTCGCCTACGCGGAAGAGCAGGGAATATTTCTTTATCCATTCTTCGGGCAGGATCCCTAAAGAGCCGTCCTGCAGCTGTACAAACTGCTGCTTGTTGGCCAGGGCTTTTTTAACATCGGCGATGGTCACTTTCTGATCGCCAAAGTGGATGTCGACCTTGGCATCGAACCAATCGGTATGGCTGCTGATGTAGATCTTTGTGGAGGGTTTGGCTGTATTGAAGCGGAAGCTTTTCAGGGCTTCGAATCCGAATACAGGCAGGTTCATTTCCTTTACTGCGTCGACAAAAAGGAAGAACCAGTTATTTTTCAGGACCTCGGAGCCTTTGAGCGCGAGGGTGAGACCTTCTTCGGGTTTAATAAAGCCCGAGTGCAGGCTTTCGATCTTATCGATAAAGGCCTGTTCTGCTTCGGCATTACGATGAATGACGAGCAGTTTATTCATGACCGGCAGGATGATGCGATCTTTATCGCCCGGCTTGATATCGTAGCCTTTGTAGCTGAAAACGGGCTGGAACAGCAGGTAATCGCCGCGTTCTTTCAGCACCAGTTTTGCTTCGGGCCTGAGGTCACGGACCTCTTCCTTTTCGACATTTACAAACGTCACCTGATACTCTTTTGAAAGTGGCAGGATGAATTTTTCGAGCGTATGATTCCAGTTATCCTGTTCGATGATCATTGTGCCGGAGGGCATGAACTTTTCAACGGTCATCACATCTTCGGGGCGTTCCCAGAGGTACAGGTGATTGTGTTGCAGGAAGAGCAGCGGGCTACTCAATTCATTATCGGCTATGTTGAAAGTTCCGTTCTGCAATTTAACCGAGCAGGTAACCTCGTAGTGGCCGTTAGTGAAGTTAACGGAGAATTCGGGGACTATAGCCTTGCCGGAAAACGCCACCTGGTGCAGGTGTGCGGTGGTGAAGGATTTTTTTTCGGGCAGCAGGAAAACAAATGGCCTTTCAACGAGATCGGACGCCAGTTTTTTGTATTTGGGATGCAGGTATTCGATGATGAGGTGCCTTGTTTCTTCGGGCAGTGCATCGTCGTGCTGCTGGATAATATTTTCCCAGATACCGCTGAACGGGGAGTTACGGTTGAGATAGCGGCTTACTTCGCCGGGCAGCAGTTTACGTAATTGCTGGACCAGCATTTTGTCGTCTTCGCTGAAGACTTCGGTATTGATGAATTTGGCCAGGTCGAGTTTTTCGACTTTGCCAATGAATGCGTTGTTTGCGTCGTTCTGTTCTCCCTGGACGGCATCGGCCTGCAGGAAGGGGTACTGGTGGGCATTATAGCTGAAAACGATACCCAGTTTCATAGCGGCGGTATCGGTTTGCACCTGCGTTTCGGCAACAGGCGCCTTTTCAGCAACCACCGGTTCCTGGGGAACAGGTTGCCTGAAAGCGGGGGGCGGGGCAGAACTGGTATTGGTACCTACCCGTTTTATGCTGGTGTCGAGCACGCGCAGGAATGGTTTACCGTCTTTATAAGTGAATTCGAATTTTCCTTCTATGTTGTCCTGGAGGGAGTAGCCGTAGAGGGACAGGAGTTTATCTTTTTCCTTATCCCAGTTGCGGATGGAATCGAAATAAAAGGGGCCGTAATTATTGAGCAGTTGCAGCAGTACGATGGTTTTGTGCACACATAGCGGATGTGCGCCATCGTCGTTACAATTACAGCTGGTATCGAAGTTCCTTTCTTCGTTCTTTTGGATAAGTATTTTGTAATTGACGCTTTCGTATTCAAGTTCGGCGAGGACCCTTTCGTCTTTGGCGTCGATAATATTTGCGTGGGTATGCCGGAGGTAGTTTTCGGCGTTCGTAAGAGAGGCGGGGGCGGTGAGCAGTTTGATGAGCTTGAGGTCGAGCTGTTTCATTTTCACCACGGTATGCCTTTGATCGTAGCGGATCTCTTTTTCGCCGAGCATATTTCTGTCGACCAGTTCCTGCAGCTGAAACAGCGAGGCGGCTTCGTGTCTGCAGATCTCCCCGAGGTTATAGGGGCAACCACAGCGGAGGGACAGCGTTTTAGGATCTTTGAACTTGGTGATATGCACCTTGTAGTAGGTTGCATAGGCGTCGTCTTTCACACGAAAGGTAACGGATCCGATGAGGTCGTCGTATTCGACAAGTTCTACGTTGCCTACGGCATGTATTTTTTTGCCACGGCGAATGACTTCGTCGGTTCCGTTGTTGTAAACATACTTAATCAGGTGCGGTAGTGCCATGCGCTATCAACTATGCCGTTTAGCCTTCCAAACCGGGGCCAGCACCGGCATCCGTTCGGAAAAGGGCAATTTGCAAAAGTAAAGGAATTAGGCGCAGACTGCCTTGATTTTTATGAAAAAAGGCATCAACTGATTGTTAAATCGGGTTATTCCTGTACGATGAGCGAGCCGTTGGTATATACGGGCAATACATTAGCGACGTCGATGCTGATACAATATTCCATATCGTGTTCGAGGCCGTAAGCAGACAGGCGATGCCAGTGGGTAGCTTTACGCAGGAAGCCCACGAGATCTTGTTGATGCTGTGCATAGAGGTCTTTCGCCATGAGGCTGGAGTCGCAATGGATAGAGAAGTGATGGCCTATGCGTTCAATAACGG
This sequence comes from Filimonas effusa, assembly GCF_004118675.1. NCBI lineage: Bacteria > Pseudomonadati > Bacteroidota > Chitinophagia > Chitinophagales > Chitinophagaceae > Filimonas > Filimonas effusa. Next base: position 1,561,895 of record NZ_SDHZ01000002.1, read on the forward strand.
CGCCTGCAAAGAGCGTATCCTCGAGGTTAAAGCAGTCTTTCCAGGCTGAGCAGCCGAGGATGACGTTTTTTTCCTGGTTAACGAGGTAGTCGCAAACGGCAGACAGGTTAGGGAAAGAGCCTGTGATGATATTAGCTGCGCCACGGTCGAGGGCCATGTGGAGCAATTTTGTTCCGTTGGTAGTTGTGAGGACAAGAGTTTGTCCTTCGATAAAGCTTCTTGGATATTCAGTAGGAGAGTTTCCGTGCTGGAGGCCTTCCACCACTTTACCATCCCGTTCGCCGGCTGTGATACCGCCGGTAATTTTACCCAGTTCGATGCACCTGGGGACACTGTCTACCGGCAATACTTTTGCGGCTCCGTTGTAGAGAGCGGTTGCAATGGTAGAGGTAGCTCTGAAAACATCGATAATAACTACAATACTGTTTGAGATATCATAAAGATCCAGCAAACGCGGAGACAAAACAGTATGCAGGGACGGCTTGGTATTCATAAGGGCGCAAATATAAGCCCCCCGAACCTAATTTCGGAGGGCTTATATAATCATAACGTCCTTTTATATTTTATCTCGACAGGAGCCAGGCCTGTATATACCATACCAAGTGCTTCTGCAGTTTTCTTACTGATGCTGATGATAACGGTTCCGTTTTCGGCGGTGCGTTTCATGAGGATCTGTGCTCTTACTTTTTTACCGTTGAGCAGATTGGTAACTGCGACATAGTCGTTATCGGCGTCGGGAGATTGCCAGCCGTACAGATCGGGCTGAGCGGATTCGTTAGAGATCCGTTGCAGTTGTGCAGACGGGTAATAGATGGCTTTTCCTGCAGTTACATGTGAACTACCGCAGGATACTAAAGCCAGGACCCCGGCTGCACACAGCAGTGCCAAGGGCTTTGGGCGATACAGCTTCATAAATGGGTACGTTTTTTACACAAAATTGATTTTGGATAGGATGTCGGCACTACAAAATACAGCGTTGTTTTCACAGATGCAAGGTTTATAGACAAAGTGTTTTTTCCGCTATATGAGTACCGGAAAAAGGTTGATCAAAAAGGATACCAATGCAAAATAACATGTATGCATAATCATATGTTTTACAAAACAGAAATTTAATGTGTGCGTATTAAAAAGGCCGGGCAAAACCGCCCGGCCTTTTAATTGTATTTTTTTCTAAAGCATTAAACGAAGGGGCATTTCACCACTTTTGCTTTAACAGGGCTGTTTCTGATGTCGATAAAGATCTCGGCGTCGAGTGCAGCATGCGGGAGCGCTACATAAGCAAGGCCTATTGCTTTACCTAGTGAGGGTGCCTGTGTACCACTTGTTACTTTGCCTATGGTGTTGCCGGCAGCGTCTTTCACGAGGTAATCGTGACGTGGGATACCGCGTTCGATCATTTCAAAGCCTACGAGTTTACGTGTAATACCTGCTGTTTTCTGGTTCATCAGTATTTCACGGGCTGTGAAGGGCGTTTCTTTATTGAGTTTGGTGATCCATGCAAGTCCGCCTTCGAGCGGAGAGGTGGTATCATCGATATCGTTGCCGTACAAGCAATAGCCCATTTCGAGGCGCAGGGTATCGCGTGCGCCCAAGCCAATAGGTTTGAGGCCTTGCGGAGCGCCGGTTTCGAAGATGGCGTCCCATATTTTATCTGCGGCGCCGTTAGCGTCTTCGAAATAGATTTCAACGCCACCTGCGCCGGTATAACCTGTAGCGCTGATGATAACGTCTTCTACACCTGCAAAAGTTCCTTTTGCGAATGTGTAGTATTTAAGGTTCATGATATCGGTATCGGTAAGCGCCTGTAAGATCTTGCAGGCATTGGGGCCCTGGATGGCGAGTAAGCATGTTTTGTCGCTTATATTCTCCATTTCCACGCCCTGTGTATTGAACTTAGAGATCCAGTTCCAGTCTTTTTCGATGTTGGAGGCATTCACCACCAGCATATACACGCTGTTTTCTTCGATGCAGTAAACGATAAGGTCGTCTACTATGCCACCATTTTCATTGGTGAGGCAAGAGTACTGGGCTTTTCCGTTGGTTAGTTTGGAGGCGTCGTTTGTTGTAACACGCTGGATAAGGTCTAAGGCGTTTGGTCCTTTGAGCATAAATTCGCCCATATGGCTTACGTCGAAAATGCCTGCATTGTTTCTAACGGCTGCATGTTCATCGTTGATGCCGGAGTAACTGATGGGCATGTTATAGCCTGCAAAGGGGGCCATTTTGGCGCCGAGGGCTATATGTTTTTGGGTGAAAGCTGTACTCTTCATCTCCTATTAATGAGTTTGATGTTTATTTCGGGCGCAAAAATAGGAGAAACCGAACGGCCGGAAGCTTTTATTTTCCTAGAAGCCGAACCTCATCCACAATAATCCTGAAGGATTGGGGAGAAAAGTAACCATGTTGCGGCTTAGCTGTGCAGCAGCCTTGCGCTGCTGCACGTTAAAAGTTGCGCCGATCTTCCGGGTTCTTTTTTCCAGTTCACGGATGCTATCGCGGAGTGCGCGTTCCTTTTCTTTTTGATCGTCTATGAATTCTCTTTCCCTGCGTTTAAGTTCTTTCAGGCTCTCTTTTTCTTTTTCACGGTCGGAAGGGTGTGCTTCGTCCCAGGCTTCTTTTATCGTTCTAAGTCCTTTTTCGGTCATGATATATTCTATGCCGACACGAGGTTCGTAGTGTTCTTCCCAGTCGCCGTTCTTTCTAAGGCTAAACCAGTCGTAGTGATCGATAGAAGCATCGAGGAAGATACGTTTTCCCTGGGGAACAGCTATTTTAACAAGCACCTGCTGGTTACGGAACTGTTCTTTACTGGTGATGGTAATACCATCGGGCAGGGTAAGGACAGAATCCTGCTGGCCCAAGGGGCTGAAGCTGATCTTTTCTGCGACCTGTTTTGCATATTCCTGAGAGGAGCCGCGGCTAAACTTGACAGTTTCGAGATGGAACAGAGAGTCCTGGCTTTTGACTACCCAGATCCTTATATTATCGAGGAAAAAGCTGTCGCGGCTGATGAAAGGGAAACCACTGGACCTATCGCTATCGAACCAGTCGCTGCCGTAAACGTTGGTGTTATTTACTTTGGCGGTTACTATGAGTTTTCCTGTAGAAGGCTGGCTGATGGAGAGTTGTTCGGCGACTCCGTTACGGCTGCGGAAGTTGCGCAACATGAGCGTTCCGAGAATAAAGGCGCAGATCCAGCCCAGTGTCCATAAGCCTCCTGCGATGATGCCCAGGTAAGATTTCCTGGAAGAGCGAATGCCTACCATACGTCGTACAAACCAGATCAGTAAAAAGATCACGGGAACAGCAACAAACAATATAACCGTAGCTATGGCGAGTGATTTTTGCCAGATACCGTCGAGGAAGAAGTTTGCCAGCGGAGCGAAGCCAACGCCTCCGGCCAGCAGGCCTATTAGGCCCATGAGCAGGGAAAACGAAATGATGCCTGCAATGATGAGGAAGAACGCTTTAATGAGCACCCCGATGGCGTGGGCGATACGGCCGCCGGTATTTTTGCCTGCATAACTTACTTCCTGTGAAAACTGTTTGCCTTTTTGCTGAAATGTGGTGCCGAATTCATTGCTCCATTCTTCGGCGCGCGTTTTAAATTCTTCCCCCCATTTTTCTGCTTTCTGGCGAAAGGCGCCGAGGTCTTCCTGGATGGTGTTCTTAATGGAGTTGAGGTCTACCTTTTCTCCTTTCATTTCGAGTTTTTCGCTTGCGGAGCTTGCTTCGGGGATCATCATCCAGAGGATGGCATATACGAGGAAGAAAGTGCCTCCGAAAGAGCTGAATACGATAGAGGTGGGTACGAAGAAATGATCCCAGAAGAGGTTACGCCATATTGACGCCACGACTGTGATGAGCAGCGGGAAAGCGAAGATGAGACGGGGGACCCAAACAGCCACGTCGAAATAAGCGGCTACGCCACTGGCCACACCTGCTACTACCTTGTCTTCGGGGTTACGGAACAAGCGTTTGCGGATAATGGACTGGTCGAGTTTTTTTACGGGAATCACGGCCCATAATAAGATATACAGCAGTAATCCAGATCCTAATCCGCCGAGCGTTACCACTGCAAAGAGCAGGCGGATAATAGCGGGGTCGATCCTGAAATAGTTGGCAATACCTGCGCAGACGCCGCCGAGGATCTTATCGTCGCCATCGCGGTACAAGCGGCGTGTGCCTGATTGTGAGGCGTTGGTATCGTGTTGTTTATGACGGGCGCCTTCGTCTTTCAGTTGTTCTTTAACATGGTTTTCCTGGTCGTCGAAATCTTCGGGGCGTCCGATGCTGTTGATGACATCGTGGACCTTTTCGTCGGTGATGCAGGGGGCACCTTTTGACAGCGTTTCGCCAAACAGTTCGGCGATACGGCCTTCGATATCGTTGATGATCTCATCGCGTCCTTCTTCATTAGCGAAAAAGCGGCGCAGGCTTTCGATGTACTGTTTTAATATATCGTAGGCAGTTTCTTCGATGGGGATGACCCTGCCCTGGAAGTTAATGTTTATAATCTTTCTCATGATTATCGTTTATATGTTTTCGTTGGTTGGTTCTAATGGTTGCGTGAGTGCGTGAACGGCGTCGGCCAGTTCTTTCCAGGTACGTTCGAGTTCGGCGTAGAACTGAAGTCCTTTTTCTGTCATGCAGAAGTACTTACGTGGTGGACCGGAAGCGCTTTCGACCCAGCGGTAGGTAAGGAAATCTGCATTTTTCAATCGGGTAAGGAGCGGGTAAAGAGTTCCTTCCAATATATGTAAGTTGGCGAATTTCATTTTTTCTACGATATCGCTGGGGTAGGCTTCCCCCTGGCGAATGATGGAAAGAATGCAAAACTCCAATACCCCTTTTCTCATCTGGCTCTGTGTATTCTGTATGTCCATATCTGAGGTATTTGAATGTTAAAATTGATTGACAACACAAAGATGAGGTATTTCAAGGTACTATGCAAGACATAGTACCTAGTTTATTTTAGTTGCTGCTTTAGCAAGAGACTTCATTTTCTGCCTAAAACCCTTGTTGGGACTGGATTTGAGCGAAAAAACGGGATTTTGGTGCATAAGGCGTTTGAGTGACGAACGGCAAAAAAAGCGAGGTAAATGGCTATTTTGAGGAGAGGTGCCAGGAAACCCTAAAAGGATTGTGCAAACATCCATCCTGGATACCTTGTGTGCTGCGGTAAGCTGGGGCAGGGAGGGAGCAAATGCGATGCAAGTGCGATACAAGTGCGATGCAAGTGCGATACAAGAGCGGTTATCCTTCGTCTCAGGCGGCTTATGGGCTAGTCACTGGTATGGCCGGGGTGTATCTGTTAATTTGATTGATTTTGAGAGGAGGCAGGTCAGGAAATAGTGAAGTTTCAGGACAAAATAAATAGAGTGAAAATTTTGATCTTTTTGTAAGTTTAGGGCTTAGAAAACACTTAACAGTAAGTATTACATGAAAACATCGATCCGTACCAAAACTGCTGCTGCATTGTTATGCACTGTACTTTCCATTTCTGCCATTGCACAAAGTTCTCCTGTTGACGAAGGTCATATGCATGGTGCTACGGGAATGAGCTTCTGGTTTGGCGTTATGGAGTTACCGTTTCTATTCATCTGCGTTGTTTTTGCGTTTATGACGGCAAGCGCGCTCAAAGGGGGGAAATTCGGCAAAGGCATGAAGCTGATGGCCTGGGGGTTTGTGGTAATGGCTGTAGGTCATTTACATATGCAGGTTGATCATTTTTATCATTTCAATCTTTTCAATTTGTTATTCGGAGAAACAGGTGGTTCGCTGGCCTGGTTTCTGGCGCTGGTAGTAACGTGGTTATTGTCTGCTGCCGGGTTCTACTCCATGTATAAGGCTGGTAAAGGGCGATGAGGTCGATCACTCGTTTTGTATCGCGGCTCTTAGGTATTGAGCGGAAAGCGGCGGCGGCGACGGCTCATGGTCTTGCGCAGGTGTTTGATTTTCTTGCGAAGGAGATATCTGTGCCCCGGCAGAATGAGCAACTGATAGCGGTTGCGCGGCGGGCGGGCGAGAAGCATGCGGCAGCTCTTTTACCAGACTATTTTCTACTGGAGCGATACCTTACGAATCTTGATCCGGAGCAGAAGTATACCCAGCAAAGTTTGAGAGAAGTTTTACGGCAGCGTTTTGAATGGCTGACGAAGGATCCCTATTTCAGTGTGTTGTTTCTTCACGATCCGGGCAAGAAACAGCAGCAGGCGGTTTATTTCATTCGTCGTTGTCTTGCGAAGGCAACGGATAATTTCGGGTTTTCGGGCGGTGGGTTGTTTGAGCAAATGGGCAAAGAGCTGGAGCTTCTTGAGCTGGAGATTGCATCGGAGGCAGTGTTGAAGAAAATGGAGGTACTTTCTATCCAGATCTATCATTATATCGTAGCCAATTTTGGTGAAGCCATTGGTGACAGGATCTTTAACCAGTCGTATGAAGAAACCGCCCGGATTTATAAGGAGCTGGAGGTATTTCATTCGCTGATATCGATACTTCCGCAGAAGCTGGTGGGTTTTGCCCAGTTAAATCAATTGACGCATGTTCAGGTAAGGCAGGCGCTGATCGAGAAAGTTTCGGAGATAAAAGACCTTAACAACCAGCTTTCGCAAAAGATGCTGGAGACCGAGATGGCGCGGAGCCAGGCGGGGCAAACGGGTGCGATGCTGGAGAACGTAGTTGCCAGTTCGCTCGACGCCATTATATCGATGAACGAAATGGGGATCATCACGGCCTGGAATATGGCTGCCGAGACTATTTTCGGATATACGCAGCGGGAGGCTATCGGGCAAAGCATGGCGGGGCTGATCATACCTATTCGTTACAGGGAGCAGCATGAGCGTGGGTTACGGCATTTCCTGGAAACCCACCGGAGCCATATTCTCAACCAGCGTTTGGAAATGGAGGCGCAGCGCAGCAATGGCGTTATTTTCCCGGTGGAGTTAACTATTACTGCTATCGAGCATAAGGGGAGATATTCTTTCAATGGTTTTTTGCGTGACATATCGGACCGGAAGCAGCGTGAGCATGAGCTGCAACAAACCAAAGAGCAGGCGGAGAAAGCTGCACAGGCGAAAACGGAATTCCTAAGCGTGATGAGTCACGAGATAAGAACGCCGCTGAGTGCTATTATAGGTTTCACGCATCTGCTGCTGAGCAAGTCGCCGCGCCCTGATCAGAAACATTTTCTTGATCCTATTAAGAAAAGCGGGGAAGACCTGCTGGCTATTGTAAATAATATATTGGATATCAATAAGCTTGAGGCGGGCGCCCTGGAGTTGGAGAAGGAGAATTTCAACCTGAAGGAACTATTGCAGGATCTGTGTGAAACGTTTCTACCTGCTACAACTTCGGGGCATAAGCAGATAGCTCTTTTCCTGGAATACGATGTGCGTTTGCCGCTGGAAGTTAGCGGCGACCAGGCGCGGCTGTCGCAGCTGCTTCGTAACCTGGTGAGCAATGCGATCAAGTTTACCGAAAAGGGGTGGGTAAAACTTATTGTGACGCTGGTGCGGGAAACTGCGCAATATGCGGAAATAGCTTTTGCCGTAAAAGATACCGGGATTGGTATTGCCGAGGATAAGCGGGAGCTGGTCTTCAATGTATTTACCCAGGCGCAAAGCGATACGACGCGTAAATACGGCGGTACTGGTCTTGGCCTTTTCATTTCGCGGCGTATTGTGCAACTGATGGGTGGTGATATCAAACTTGAAACCATGCTCCACCAGGGTTCTACTTTTTCTTTTGTATTACAGATGCGTCATGCTACAGCATCGGGCTCGACGATGCCTGCTGATGAGCATTATGATAAGGGGCAGGATTTTACGGGCCGGCATATTCTTATGGCGGAGGATAATTCCTTCAATGTAATGGTGGCACAGGAGTTTATTGAAAGCTGGGGTGGGGAGATCACTATTGCTGCGAACGGGCAGGAGGCTATAGAACTGTGTATGCATCATGAATATGATCTGATTTTGATGGATCTGCAGATGCCTGTGATGGATGGATTTGCCAGTACACGTGAGATCAGGAAGTTTAATTTGCAGATACCGATCATAGCGCTTACGGCGTCTCCTATCGATGAAGTTGTTGGGCAGGTTTGGGGCAGCGGGATGAATGATTATGTTAGCAAGCCTTTTGTGCCGGAACAGCTTTACAATAAACTAAAGCAGTATCTTCCTGATCGTAGTCAGACTAAATAATTACAACTCACACAGGCGGTGGACTTTATGGCGACATATACTACAACCACGTTTAGCTGGTTCGTAAATTTTTTAAAGCTACCAAAACAGCTGTTCTCCATTTTGGCATTCAAATATTCTTTCTTCTTTTCCACCGCTATGATTTTTAAGATATAATAATGCTCCTTTCGGGACTTTGAAAGTCAGAGAATCTGTAGTAGCTTCTACTGCATCAACAGAGATCCACTCACCCTGCTTTGCATAAAAAAGTTCGTAATAATTACCGGGATAGATGAAGTTTACAAAATTGCGGGCAGTATAGACAATCCTGGTAATTTTTTTACTGTCTCCCAGATCAAGGCCTGCCCAGCCACCGTCCGGGAGGTGATAGTCGAAGGAAGTAGAAGGATCGCCATCATACACATTTGTGTAATTATGAGTTTTCATGTTAGCACCAGTGGTAGGGGTACCTATCATTTCCCCGGTTAATGCCGTTGTGCTATCGGCATCTCCATAAAAAGCCACTTCAGCAACATTACAATAACTGCCTTTAGGTCCTACATATCTGACATAGCGATAGGTTTTACCGGTATTTAGCCTGACTACATTCCAAAGCCTTACTGGTTTTTTTCTTATTACAAATAAGGTATCTCTCGTTGAGAAACCGGGATCATTACTTGCTTCAAAAACTCCTTTTACCATCCTATCGGGATAGATGTACGATAGTCTGTATTTATGCGTAACTGTAATTTCCTCTTCTTCATTAAGGCCTGTAAAATACCTCAGGCTTCCTGTTTCTTTATCCAGTAAAAAGGGGTCGGAGATCAACTGAAGATGTTCTCCTTCATACGTGGCCAATCGAAAAACGATGCCACCTTCCACATCGGGAAAACCGATCCTATTACCCGATGACAGGTTTAGTGCAACAGGAACCCAATTCAGCCAACTGGCGACACACAAATACAGCATCTTGTTGTTTTCCACTTTTTGATACAAGCTGTCGCAAGAGATACTGATATTGTGGTTCCATTTGCCTGTATAAACGCTGGTAACATCTTTAAACAAAGGTTCTTTAAAATATGGGAAAACAGATCCTTTGTATGCAAGCATTCTTTTCTGCATATCACGGTTAAGGCTAAATGTTTCCCTATACACCTTTCCTTTACGGTTCCAGTAGGTGGAAGCTGCTTCGAGCTGATTGGAGGCATAGGTAACAGAGCAAAATAAGTTTTCCCGATTTTTGTCAAGGACAAAATTCCAGTCATGGCCCAGGTTCATATCGCCACGCATGAACATCATGTCACGGCCACAAGGGATTCCCAGTGCCCGGCAAACGAATATAAACAGGTCGGAACTCTCGCGGCAATTACCGGAATGCCATTTTACAATATCTGGTCCAACGCTTGGCCCGTAAAAAGAAGTTGCGAATTGAAAAGGCCTTCTCTTCTTTAAAATATTCAGAACCACCCCGGCTACATACGCAGGGTCCCCGGCTTCGGGGCGATTTCTTATACTATCGAGCATAGGATTGAACGTTTCATACACACTCTTACGCCAAAAGCTTAACTGTTCATTTCCTACGCGGTACGGCAGCACGTATTCAATAAAGTTGTCATAAGCAACATTCTTTCCCCAAGGCTGCTCCCGCCATGCTTTAAAAGCATATTCAATGTTTTCAATCAATAACGCTGTATCGATATCAACATCCGATATTTTTTTCAGCTGGTCGTAATTAAAGGGACCGCATACCTCTTTAACAGAATCGATAACCTTATCCTGTGGCATTCCTGTACTACGCAACTCGTATAACATTTTGAAATGCCGAACGCCATCTCCCTGGTAGCCGAAATGATAAGGAAGGTTTTGAATTAAGAATTTTGCCGCATCCAGCTTTTGTGGGTCATTTTGATATTTTTTCAAGACAGCTTTCAAATGCTTGTTTTGGGACAAAATTTTATTATCCACACCAAACGACTGAGCATTCAGATAAAGCGATATTGTTGTGTAAAAAGCAACCAGTAAAGCCGGTTTTATAAATACCAGAGACTTCATAAAATATTCTATTTATAATATTTGTATTTTCCGTTTAACCTTTATCCTATTATCGATACGAAAAAGATGTACCTACATTACTAATGAACCTACCAGGTTTTTTTTATTTTAGAGAAGGAGGAAACAACCCGATATAAGCACCAGCTTTCATAGTGCTCATTTTATTTATTAAAAATAATTATCTCAACGGCACTATTATTACCGTAAATAATCGTCATACCGTTTTCTTTAACGAGAACTCTCTCCTGACTTTATACTATCTAACATAAGTCACTTTACTTCCAGAATACCCTTAGCAGTATTTTTTATATATTGAACCCGGGATGATGGAATTTTTACTGGCATTTCCAATATAGCATTTGCTATGCGACGTGCATTAACGCTATCATTCTTTGACTGGTATAGTTTTAAGAGCTCATACCTTAATCCAAATCTAGCAGGAAGAAAATTGCAAAGCCACTTTCTACAGGCAATGGCATCGTTGACTTGTCCATTTTCAAAACAGGCAACCGATAATGTTTCTATTGTTTGCAGGGATATAAAATATCTCCTGGCATCATCCAGAACTATAGCAGAGCCGGCAGTATGCCCTTCGTTAAGCAGTACATATCCGTAATCAGTTAAGAACTTGCCATCTTTACCTAAAGATTTTTCCAGGCTCCTATATGTATTCATTCTTATTTCAGCGCTTCCGGCGCTTCCTCTTACCTGCATCCAATGGCAATATGAATAAAACAAGCTAATACTTTTAACAGATACACAAGAGAGTAATAGTACACTAATGGTTAGTGAAAGTATTTTTAGTTTCAGATTAAAGACAGCTGCAATACGATTATTTATAAAAGAGAAAAAAGAGGATGTAGCTAATATTACCGCGGTGAAAAAACAAAAGGAGAATAGCCATAATAAGTAATTCACATGTAAGGGATAAGAAGCAAGGCTACAGGAAAGGATACCAATTACTGTTAGTTTCAGTGCCCTCATAAGCCTGAAGTGCTTAGCGGACTTAAGACTAAAAAAGCCAATCATTAGTATAACAAACAATGCAAAGCCTATCAATCCTATTTCTTTCAACAACTGAAGCAGCTCATTAAAGATGATATAGCTTTCACCGGCATTTAAGAAGAAAGATGTTGGCGGTTGCGAATGGGAGGCAAAATATTCTGCCTGCCATTGGGGGTAGTACCAACTAAAACGGCCTAATCCAGTTCCGGTAAGAAGGAAGTCGTCCATATGTTCCCATGTGATCGCTATTTTCATCATACGCCCCAGTGCTGACGCTTTTTTCATGGCAAAGAGAGAGCAGGCTGATAATGATACTACCATTACCATAATTGATATTACAGCAAAGCGTCCCCCTTTAGTCATTGCGGCCATTTTTCTTCTAAGCCAGTGTCCATGCCTTAACAGGATACATGCCAGACTTATTGTGGCCAGAGAAAGATATGAAGTGCGGCTTTGTGTTTTGTATACCAGAAAAACTGTAGCAACGAACAGGGTGATATATATTCCCCATCGAAGTGATTTAAGTCCTCTTACTTTATTCCCAATGAATTTTACCTGTCCGGAACCGGCTTCCAATATCAGGAAGTACATCAATGGCAACTGTACCACCAAGTACATTGCCATCACGCCCGAATTTTGAAAGCTTCCTTTTATATCCAAGCTACCATCATTTGAAGAGCCATCGATGTCATTATACTGCATGTATCCCAGAAAAAGCTCATACACAAATACCATCGAAAGCAGTATCAATACCACATAAATAGCCTTCATTTCCCGAACAAACAACAAAAGGCCGGTAGCAAGTAAAACAGTAACAACAACAAAAAAGTGTTCATTTCCCCAATGATAATATTTGCTGCATAAAATAAGTCCCGATATAATAGTCAGAAAAAGCGAAAACAAAATCTGCGGAATGCCATATGGGATGCCATGCTGCAAAAGAGAAAGCACTATAATAACAACTGCAACCGGCCAAACGAAAATGAGATAATATTGATCATTAATATCAATTTCATAGTTAAAAGAAAAAGGATAAATAAAGGCGAAGAAAGAAACGAGGCAAACATTCAGCAGGATAAAAAGCAGGAGGATGAAATATTTTATAGCTGCTGAATATTTAAGATTAGCTATTTCCATAGTAGACAAAGCCTTTAACCAAATAAATTTTTAATCAAAATTATATTGGTTCACGGCCCTAATACAGCCGGGAAGACAAACAAATACATTATAAGTAATTTGTGGTAACCGGCAGCAAAAACATTTTTCATTAGTTTTTTTTTGTATTTTAGAGCAATCTTGAAATCGATTTCAAGAATTAAAAACTTAGCTTTTGCCATATGCTTTTGTCCAGTTGTCTATTGTGGAGACATGGGAAGTTTTATGACAGTTAGTTAAGGAGACTTACCCATTACCTAAATACATTTTAAAGCAGAAACACTTACAACCCAAAAGACACCCTACTATGACTACCAGAAGCATCAACAGACTAGACAAAATCCATTATCTTATTTCTCAACGGAACACAGGCTCTCCACAACAGCTTTCAAAAAAGCTTAGAATTTCTGAGCGATGTGCCAGGCAGTATATCACACTTTTAAAGGAGTTGGGAGCTCCCATCGTTTATTCCAGAAAACGCAATACCTATTTTTACAAAGAAGACGGCTATTTTATATTCCAGTTTACTAAACTGTAGGGTTGGTATTTATCGTATGTTAGTTTACCGGAAGCTGTTTATTCTTTTTTTCCAAATTTACGCGGGTAATACGAGAGCGTAATCATGTAATACTGTTGCAAAACATTTGAAGTAGTGAGTGTCTGGCTATTTGCCGAAGCAGTATTTACAATACCTTTGTTTTGCCGAAGTATGTCTAATGCGGCCAATTTAATTTCCGCATTATTTCCTTTCAAAAAGCGATAAGAAAGGCTTGCATTCCAGATAGTAAAGTACAAAGCGTCTGAATTATTACTATTGCTTTTGTTGTAAGTAAGATTTGTATTCCAGGCGAAGTGCTTTGGGAACTGCAGTGCAGTTATCAGCCTTAGATAACTATTGGTACTTTTAAAGCTATTATTATCAAAACCTTCCTGTCGGCTATTGTATATTCTTAAACCGGCTTCGGTTTTTACGTTTAGCAGATCTTTATGTCCGAATCCGAGGTAAAATAAGAGATTCTGATAACTTCCTATACTAGTATTCAGTGTATTATTAACATATTGCGGTTCCTCGCTGATATTAATACTGTATCGTCCGTTTACCTCGAGGGTAGTATTTTTCCTGATTTCAATATACTTTCTGATACCACTTTCGATATTTACGAATTTGTTTCCATCGACATTTACAGTATAAACCGTTCTAACCCCTTCCTTGTTGTATAGAGTGCTATCAGCAAAGCTGTTATTTATTTTGCCCAGCTTAACCGTTGCATCAAAGCGCAACTGATTTTTTGATTTACGGGTAGTAAAGGCACCTCCCAAACTTAATTCTTTCTTATACTGTGGCTTGATCATAAGATTGCCTCTGTGTATATACCAAAGATTAGAACTATCGACCAGTGGCGCCAAACTATTGATACCGGGATATGTTACGGAAGTTGAAAAATCGAGATTGAATCTTAACTCATAGCTGCCATATTGATGGTTATAATATTCAATAGCCGCATCAGGGACGAAGTATGAGTACTTATAGGAAATATTCTGAAAATTGTGCCGGGACCGGTGATCGAAATTAAAGTACTGGTTTCTGAAATTAGCTGAAAAGGAAACCCATTTGTTATACCTGTTGGTTAGTGTTCTCTGGAAATTTTTGGAGATATAAAATACAGGCTGAAGGTTAAAAGTGGAAAGTTCCCTATTGTTGGTCAGGTAGTTATTTATGTTGTATTCTTTTGTTACTGCATCCCTGTCGGTGACTTTATCTGTATAATCTTCGTTTTTAAGTATAAGAGATCCCGACAGGCCCATTTGTATTCCGCTGAAGCTTCTTTTGTTAAAGAAAAGTCGTGTTAATCCCGGATACCTGGCGGTTATAGTATGTGTTCCGCTATGGGCATTACGTTGTTCGAAAATTCTGTCGAATTCCTTATTATCGCTTGAATGAATGTTTGAGATGAATTGTGATTGATTCCTGCTATAACCGTCTCCACTTTCGGCAGAGAAGCGGTAACCTACTGTAAAATCGCCGGCTATGCGTTTTTTCATGTTCCAATCGTTATCCCTGTTCGTATACTCCAGCCCGATGTCCAGCCGGTTCTTTTTCGTCTCTGATTCAATGCGGGAGACACTACTGCTGATAGCTCCCACCCCTGTTTTATCCTGCTCATCATGTGTTTCGGACAGGCTATTATCCTTTCCCCGATTTAGCGAGGCGGTCAACACCAGATCTGTACGTTCAGAATTCCAGGTATATTTACCATTCATTTTCTGATCCCAGGTTTTATTATCGGCAACCTGGACAGAGCGTTTTGACAGCACAGTATCTGCTTCCAAAAAGCTATTAAAAAGACTTGTATTATTTATGAGTGAATTATTTCCTTTTAAGAAATAGTCTGCATTAATGCGGCTTGTGCGGCGGTATTCAACTTCGGGAATAAAGTCGTATTGCATTTTTGCGCCTGCTGCTGCGGTTTTATTCAGTCCCCGCATACTAAAATCGCTTTGGTAATCCGCATTAGCGCCTTCCCCTTTATACGAGCCGTTTTTCACCAACACGTCGATATCCGGTGCCAGTTTGTTGATATTATTCAGTGCTCCTACCGTATTGATTTGCAATTTTCTATTAAACCCACTCAACATTCCGTCGGCCGCGTACCTACCATCGGTACCAAGGCTACCGCTCAGTTTTCCGAAATAGCCCATTTTTTTATCGTCTTTTAGCCTGATGTTAGCAAACATGGTACTATCCAATGGGTTTTTTTCATCGCGCTGTTGATATACCTGGATTTTATCCAATGCTTCTTTAGGGAGGTTGCGAGTGGCGATAGCAGGATCATTAGTACCCATAAAAGGTTTTCCTTCCACCATTACTGCATTTATTTTTTTTCCATTGTAAGTAATTTCGCCATCGCCCCAAACTGTAAACCCGGGCAATCTCCTCATCAGGTCCTCAGCAGTAGCATTGACATCCATGCGGAAAGCATCGGCGTTAAATTCAACGGTGTCTCCGTTCATTCTCATGGGGGGTACAGATTTAACTATCACTTCTTCAAGCGTATTACCATCTTTTTGCACAGCCTGGAACAGATACAGCAGACCAAGGTCCAGTTCTTTTTTGTCGTTACTCAAACTAAATTTCTTCAAGAATGTAGTGTATCCTACATGGCTTATTATTAGCCTGAGCCTCTTACCAAGCGGCAGTTTGCCGATAGTAAATTCGCCAAAGTTATCGGGGAGTGAAAATTGAATGAGACTACTGTCGCTATCCAAATAAACTGCAACTGTAGCACTGGTAAGCATAAAATTGTACACAGAATCCTTTGCTTTACCCTTTACAATTCCAATATTACCGGTACTATCCGTTTGTGCAAAAACAAGTAATGAATAACAGGCACAACAGGTTAACAAAATAGCTTTTCTCATTCAGCATGGAATTGATACCATAAGAGTATGACCAGCAGGCAAGTCTTGTCAGCGATATAATCCGGTTTTATCTTGAATAGGTTAATTTTCATTACAAGCTGGTATCGTAAAATAAATTTAGCCTTTTTCACGGCATTATTTCTTCCGTGTCAGGGTTGGAGGAGTTGCTAAAGCAGCTCCTTAGCCTTTAATTCTCATTCTTACAATCACGGGATTGCTTTTCCGGTTTTGTGTAGCGAAATATTTTTCAATTACCGCGGGAAATTTAATGTTGCCGGACTTCAGTTTATCGTATGCGCTGAATAGTTGAAAAGAAGACAAAGTGGAATAGATATATCCCTTATAATTCACCAGCCCTTTTACATGGCTGTTATTACCCAAAACAGGCAAATAAGCAGACAGAGAATCTATAGTAGCTCTTTCCAAAGAAAAAGCTTTGCCGGATGAGGTATCGTAAACGAAGTTATACAAATAAACGCCCTCGGACCCTTGAAAAGAAGTAAACTGCCTGGTGTTTATTTTAAAGAAAAGGAGATTTTTATGAAAAAAGACATTACTTACATCCAAGATTGTTTTTATTCCAGATGTTTTTTTAAATGCTTTGGCGACAGCATTTTTATCTTCGGAGTAGATAATATCGTCGGACACGGACCTATCAGCCGGGAAAATGAATTGTCCTAATTTGATTGCAGTGTCTTTAGAAATTTTATATAAAAAATGCTCCAAAGGAGTTGACACATAAACATTACCCCGATCATCAGCCGTATTTGGTACTGACAAGGCTCCCCCGATGGTACAAAATCCCAGATTTTTCTTTTGGTTATAGGGTAAGAACGACCTTATCAATTTATCTTTTTGGTAGATCTGTATTAAATTGTAGACAGTATCTACGCCTGGCTCTCCTACCGGGACACTAAAGTCCGGTACAAAGGCAGAAAAGTTATCTTCGAGAGATATTTTTCTACCCGCCGGATATGCCGATTTATTTTTCCCGGCCTGTCCCAATTTTACTCCAATGGGACTATAGATGTCAACGCTTTCATTATTTGTGTTGTAATTGTACGACCGAACGATTATATTCTGTTTTTCTCCATCCATTGTAATGTTGCTTACGGTTTGCTCTCCTATTCTAACCCTGGAGATCAATTTACCATCATTGCTAAAGAACAAAACAGATTTACTATCATCGTCATATATAACAAAGCTCTTTGAAGTAACTATAAACTGATGTGCTTCTCCAAAGAGGCTTTTCTTATTTGTTTCCAGGGGTATAAATTCTACCTGGTCAAAAAAATCCGAGATTTTACAGCCATATGTCTTATTAGGATCAACCCGGATCTTTAAAGATGTACTTTGAGACAATGCGTGATTATAGAAAACAAGCAAAAAAGAAAAAGCCAACGTAACACTTTTAAACATGCACGAAGAAGACTTCAAAAAGCCAACTACCATCATCTTTACAAAAAAAGTGCAGCCGCGAAATTTAAAATTCTTTGACAACATATGTTCTGTCTTTTTTAATAAAAGTAACTTTATTATAGCCCAGGTTTGCCTCTTTACCAAAAGAACCAGTAGAATCTATGGTTAAGCAGTACTTTACGTTATTGGCGTTCAAATTATACAATAGTAGTTGTGGCTTTTGAGTTTTAGCTACCAGTAAGATCCTATTTTCATATTCTGGATACTGCTCCTTCAGTAGCAGCACCTTCGCGTAACACACGGAGCAATCTCCATCAAAATAATAAACAAGAAAGTCTTTCTCATGCAAGCTTTGACACTTTCCGGTTAATAATTTATAGGAGTTATCAGCTAATTTATTTTCACTTCCGCTTTCGCAGCCTACTGAAAATAAAATCACCAGCAATAGTATTTTTATTACAGAATATTTCATTGCGGTAAATTAAATAAAGATATTTTACCAGGTTCCCTTTCAGAGAATCCATATATCTTTTTGTTAGTAAAGTCAATATCAAAACATATCAAAGGTATACCCAGGTTGTATATTCCTTTAAGGCCCAAAGTATCAGAAAAACGAAAAATGCGATTACTTTGAACAGTATCCACTTTAGTGCTTGATCCGCTATACAACGAGAATATATCTTTATTCTCTCTCATTGAACCTATATAAGCGACTCTAGAATGATTTGTAAAAGCAAGGCGAGAAATATTTTTTTCAACTTGCTTTCTTTTAAACTTTGGTTCAAAGGCACCTGGACCCTGCACTCTATGAAGCAGCATACCTGAAGTATCGTAGACATCTATTACGTCCGTAGATAAATAGCTACGCAGGATCCTTTTCCCATCCCGGGTTAAAGCCAAAAAACCAAGAAACACCTCAGAAAGTTCTTGTTCCGAGAATCCATCAACGGATAGCGGATATTCTCCTTTTGTAACCAAGAAGCTTCCATTTGAATCATAAAAATCAAAATTACTCTTGCTCCTGGTGTACGGTCCCCTTAGAGCTGCCACTCTTCCATCTCTCAGCAAAAGAGGCCTCCCTAACTGTTCGCTTTTTATTTTTAATGAACGTACAGGATAGCAGGTATTGCTTTTACTCCTGATAGAGTCGAGAGAATAGCTAAAAATTTCTTTCTTTATCAAATCTGCAACAATCAGGATATTTCCCGCTGTATCGACTTGAAAATTCTGAGCGTCAAATTGTTCGTTAAATTTATCACCGACCTTAGCAAATGCCCTAATAAACTTGAGAGAATCCAAACTATAAGCATTCAGCAGGTAATCATCTTTAAACACTGATATCAACAAAAGATTACTTGATGGAATTACGACCATATCAACAATCCTTTCTGCACCAGGCAAATTAAGAGCATTTCTTTCAAGTCTGCTCTCAAAATGATCATCCACCAATTTAAAAACTCTATGTTCCGGAGGTTGTTTGCAAGAAAATGCAATAAATAATAAGGCAACAATAACGTAACGGGGAAAAGCCATCGAAGTAAATTGAGTTTGAAGAAAAACCAGCTTTTTAAAACTAAAAAGAAGGTTTTTCTTCTTTTTTAAAAAATAAATTCATTTACAGAAGCTATTTCTTTCTCATTCTATAGCATGTTTCTACTGTCTGAGTTCCGTTGGACCATGTTATGGTTGCAACACAGTCGTAGCTAGAATCGTTCCGGCAGTAATCAGTACAGTTAAATCCACCGCCAGAATTTTCGCCATCACTAACAAAGGACGAAAATCCGACATAAGATGCAGATACTAACAGAATAACAAAAACCCTTTTGAAGATTTTCTTAATCATAAAAAATAATTTACTTAAATAAAAAATACATTCAAATGTATATCTGTTCACGGCACTAACTATTCCGAGAAACTTAAAGCACCCTTTTTATCAAAAAACCAGATATGAAGCTTTAGGCACATTTATTTCAAGATCCATCGATGATTAGAAACAGATAAAGCTGGTGTACAATTCGTAAAGACGTCCGGCTTCCTGCAAAATATATTTATAGACTTATAAAGCTTACCGGCAGCAACAAAAAGCCCACTAAAAAGCGGGCATCATTGTTTAGTTCAATTCCAGCGATACTGCTATTGCAGGTTATAACAGAACTGAAAAACGGCGGTATTAAAGACGTTCATTTCATTAATATGATAGACGCTGCATATCAAAGACGCCGTATTGAAGCAACACAAGAAGAAACTTTTATAAAGGCTGGTCCGGCCTTTATAGAATAAAAGAGGCTGCATCATCACTGACACAGCCTTCGGTTCTTACTTTCCCTCAGTCCAGTCTTTTTCTACATTAATCATTCATTCATCACTCTTCCATTTCCTGTGTATCATTCACTTCCACGTTATCCCGGGTTCTCCGCATTTTACTACTTACTACATTCTGCTACATGCTCCATTTTGCGTAGTTGCCCATTTCAATCTTCACAAGCATTTCCATTCCCGCTTACAAGATTTTGCGTTTTCACTCAGCCTGATTCACCTCATCTTTCTCCCGCTGATCCTGTTTGCTTCATCATCCCAACTTCCATCCTCAAAAGTTTACACAGAGACTACAGGACCTTTCCTGTTTTTTACCCATCTGAGTTACAGCATTGCTTCTATCACTTCTGCTTTTTCTTCATTTGCTGCGAACTGTTCATCACCCGGTCTATCACCTCTATTCTCTCGTTCCGGGACACACATTTCAAACGCACTTATCCGGTTTTTTTCATTCTATACATCTTAGTTCCAGGTCCTGTGCCGAGGTTAATTCCATTCTATCTATGCCTTCCTTTCTGTCACATGCTATTCCTTCTACACTTTGCTCTCCGATACAGCCTCTTTTATTTTATGATACTAACTGCGCTACTTCTTCGAGCTGATAGGCGGGATAATCGGTATATCCTTTTGCACCGGCTGAATAGAAAGTAGTGGTGTCGATGTTTTTTTCCAGTGGCCAGTTGTTGCGGTAGCGTTCGGTAAGATCGGGGTTACCGATGTAAGGTCTTCCGAAAGCTACGAGGTTGGCGAAACCGCTGTTCAATGCTTCTTCGGTGCGTTCAAGGTCGTAGCCGCCGGCGAGGATGAGCGTGTTGCGGAACTTCTGCCTGATGATACGCCTGATTGATTCGGGGGCATTGCCCTGATCGGCGAGGTGTAGATAGATGAGGTCGAGCTTTTGCAGTTCTTCGGCCAGGTAGGAATATGCTTCCTCAGTTTCGGCGTAGGGAGCGATGTCGTTGAACGTGCCGTATGGCGACAGTCGTACGGCAGTTTTGCGCGCACCTATTGCCTTGCTTACGGCGCGTGCTATTTCGAGGACAAAGCGTGCCCTGTTGGTGATGCTGCCACCGTAATCGTCGGTTCTCTGGTTACTGGAGGGTGCGAGGAACTGTTCGAGCAGGTAGCCGTTGGCGGCGTGTAATTCCACGCCGTCGAAGCCTGCTGCGATGGCATTACGGGCGGCCTGAACAAATTCAACCTGTGTGGCGGTGATGTCTCCGGGTGTCATTTCATGTGGAACCGGTAAGGGTTGGCTACCATCGGAATCGGTCCATACTTCGGTGTTGCATGCCACTGCGGAGGGCGCCAAAACCTGAGTGCCAGCGGGCATGTTAAGCGGGTGACTTACCCTGCCGGTGTGCATGAGCTGGACGAATATTTTACCTCCTCTCCTATGGACAGCGTCTGTTACCTGGCGCCATTCTGCGATCTGTTCGTTGGAATAGATGCCGGGCATGCGGGCATACCCGAGGCCATCGGGTGAGGGGGCGGTGCCTTCGGTAATGATCAGTCCTGCTGTTGAACGCTGGCTGTAATACTCCTGAATTAATGTATTAGGGAGGTTATTTATGGCGCGGCTGCGTGTCATTGGCGCCATGACGAACCTGTTTGTCAATGTAATATCCCCTAACTGGTAAGGCGTAAAAGGTAGTTTAGCACTCATCTGTCAACTGTTTAGAATGGATATGTGATTGTTTGTTTGCATCGACGAATCGATATATTTAAAATCTTCGATCTATTAGTTTTAAAAAAAAGGAGTTTTTATTCCCCTTTGAGTTTACCCAGGCAAGCGAGGTATCCATCGAGGACCTCGGCATTGAGGGTATATTTGTGGTTGCGTCCTTCTTTTTCCGGTTCAATCAAGCCTGCTTCGATGAGGATCTTAATATGATGGCTAACAGAGGGTTGTGCCAAATCGAGGACATCCTGCAATTCAGAACACTGACCACAACCGCCTTTACGGGCGATAAAAAACAGGATATTGAGCCGGTTTGCATCACCCAACGCCTTCGAAATCTTTTCCACCTGCTTAATATTGACTGTCATAAAACGTATTGATAAATGCAAATGTATCGATAATCCAGCATAACAAAAAGTTAAGGTTATCGTTATTATTGATACATAAGTTGTCAGGAATGAGTAGCTTTAATCGTTTAATTTCCTGTAGATTCGCGCTTTTCAAATCAGTAAACCGAGTTGCCTGAATGGCTATTTTTGACATCCAACTTCCAGCCAGTATTGCCAGGGCACTTCGCTTGCCGCAGAATAACCCACGCCGTCAGCAGCTTAGGGTATTAAAGAAGTTATTGCGGAAGGCGAGGTTCACCCAATTTGGGCAGAAGTATCGTTTTGATGAGATATTAATGGCCAAGGATCCGGGAAAGCGTTTCCAGGAGTTGGTTCCTACCTATAATTATAATAAGATCTATGAGGAGTGGTGGCATCAGACCCTTGAGGGGAAGCCTGGTGTGTGCTGGCCCAAGAAGATCAAGTATTATGCTTTGAGCAGTGGTACGAGTGAAGCTGCGAGTAAATATATACCTATCACCAACGACCTGTTAAGGGGGAATAAGATGGTGATGATCAAGCAATTATTTAGTTTACGTAACTATACAGACATCCCGGTTAAATCTATTGGCAAGGGGTGGCTTACGCTTGGCGGGAGCACGGAGCTGGAAAAGGGGCCTGGCTATTATGCGGGTGATCTTAGTGGAATCACTGCGCGTAAGGCGCCGTTCTGGTTTCAGCCTTTTTACAAACCGGGGAAGAAGATTGCGCGTCAGCGTGACTGGAATAAGAAGCTGGAGGAGATAGTTGCCAAGGCACCTGAGTGGGATATTGGATTTATTGTGGGTGTACCTGCGTGGATCCAGATGTGTATGGAGATGATCATCGAGAAGTACAATCTGAAGACCATTCATGATATATGGCCTAACCTTGCGTTTTTTGTTCATGGCGGTGTAAGTTTTGAGCCTTATAAGAAAGGTTTTGAGAAGTTACTTGGCAAGCCTATTATTTATATAGAGACCTACCTGGCGAGTGAAGGGTTTATTGCTTACCAGGACAGGCCGCATGCGAAAGGTATGCGTTTGGTTACGAGTGAGCATATTTTCCTGGAGTTTGTGCCTTTTGATCATATCAATTTTGATGCTGACGGCAATATGATCGACAGTCCGAATGCGCTGATGATACATGAGGTGGAGGAAGGGAAGGATTATGCCTTGCTGATAAGCACTACTGCAGGTGCATGGCGTTACCTGATAGGTGATACCATTCGTTTTACCGATAAGGAAAGGTGTGAGATAGTTATTACCGGCCGTACGAAACATTTTCTGAGTCTTGTTGGAGAGCATTTGAGTGTTGACAATATGAATAAGGCGGTTCAGATGGTAGGTGAAGAGCTCAATATTTCTATTCCAGAATATACTGTTGTGGGTGAACCTTATGACAGTTTCTTTTGTCATCACTGGTATGTAGCGTGTGATGATGCTGTTGATCCGAAACTCCTGTGTACAAAAATTGATGAAAAGCTGAAGCAGTTGAACGACGACTATGCGGTTGAGCGTAAGAGTGCTCTCAAAGAGGTGTTCCTGGATGTGTTGCCTGAAGACCGTTTTATGGGATTTATGCATGCCAAAGGCAAGGTTGGCGGTCAGCATAAGTTTCCGAGGGTGTTGAAGGGCAAGATGCTGGAAGACTGGAAGAAATTTTTAAAAGGTGAGCTAGTATAATATGGTTATTGCTGCGTTCATAAAGGGGATGGCGTTGGGATTGTTATTGTGTATTTCGGTAGGCCCGGTTATCTTTTCCATTATAAAGCAGAGTATTAATAACGGTCATAAGGGAGGTTTTTTCTTTATTGCCGGGGTATCGGCGAGTGATGTTACGATTGTACTGATCTGCAATTTGTTTTCGGCTCTTTTTCAATCGGCCATGAACCATGAGCGTTTGATAGGTATTGCGGGAAGTATCTTTCTTGTATGCCTGGGGACCTATAATTGTTTTTTCAGGAAGTCGGAGGTAGCTGCTACCGCTGATGTTACGACGAAGGTATTCCGCAAGCGGGACCTTGCGGGGATCTTTTTTTCGGGTTATTTGATGAATACACTGAATCCGGGAGTATTTATATTCTGGTTTGCGGCGGCGGCGTCTATTATTGCGGATGCGAAGCTTGAGGTTCATCCTATACAATACCGCATTATCGTATTTTCGACGTGTTTATTACTAGTGTTGTTCTCCGATGTTCTGAAGGTATTTGGGGCGAATAAAATACGTTCGAAGCTGACGCCTCATAACATACATATCATCAACCGGATCTCGGGTTTAATCATGATTGGCTTTGGGGTGGTGCTTGCATGGCGGATACTTACGAATGCGCCGCTTGCGCATTAGATCGCTGCCTAAAGCAGCCATTAATAGCGCCGGCTTATGAGCGGCTTCAAGACGGCTTTAATGCGGCTTTAGGGCGGCTTTAACATTCGTGAAGCGCAAGCAAGTTGTTTATCGGTTAGTTTTACTTATGGTAAAAAAAATGCTGCTACTTTTTTTGCTGTTCTTGTCTTTAGGTTCGCTGGTTGCGCAAACGGGCTTTCCTCACGGACCTACTACTTCCCGCGACTATATCATTTTCAAGAAGCGTTATAAGACCATCCGTAATTATTTTGCGGGATCGTATATCAATTTCCGGCTTAATACTGGTCAGTGGGTTGAGGGTTCTGTTGTTCAGATCGCACGCGACTCGATGTGGATGAAGGATCAACGTATTCAGCTTATAGGAACGGGTTTTGGCAGCAAGATAGATACGGTAACGTTTGGTTACAGGCGGCTTGCGCTTTCGGAGATAGATGCAATGCCAAAAGAGGGCGAGAGCTGGGGATTTATAAAGAACGGGCTGTTGTTTAAGATAGCCGGCGCGGCTTATATAGGATTAAATGTGGTGAATGGACTGGGAAAGAATGCTGACCCTTTATTTGGTTCGGAGAACCTTCCGAAGCTGCTTACTGCCGCGGGGGTATATGCTTTTGGGACTGTACTGGGATGGGCCTATAAGCCTGAGTTCCGCATCGGGAAAAAATACCGTATTCAATATGTAGCGATGTAGTTGTATAACTCGGTTTGTGGTTCTTATCTTTACCGCATGAGAACCTTTTGGCGCTGGTTTTTACGCATTACCTTCTGGATGTTCCTTACTTCCTTTGTTTACCTTATTCTTTTGAAGTGGGTATTTCCTCCCATTACCATGACACAGATTGGAGCTGTTTTTGGCGGCTACGGTTTAAAGCGTGATTATGTGAGCTGGGACGAGATATCTCCGAATGTTAAGCTGGCTGCTATTGCCAGTGAGGATCAGCTTTTTCCTGACCATGGCGGATTTGACTGGAAGTCGCTTGAAAAGAGTTTATCTACGGTTCCCAAAAACAAGAAGCGGGTACGTGGCGGCGCAGCAAGTACTATTAGTCAGCAGACTGCGAAGAATGTATTTCTATGGCAAGGCAATGGCTTTATGCGTTATGTGCGTAAGTTGCCTGAGTTTTATTTTACACAATTATCGGAATGGATATGGGGTAAGAAGCGGATACTTGAGGTATATCTTAATTGTATTGAAATGGGGCCGGGGATCTTTGGTATAGAGGCTGCGGCGCAGCAATATTTTGGCAAACCTGCCAAGAACCTTACACGTGCAGAGGCTGCCAAGATCATTGCCTGTTTGCCTAACCCTAAGAAATATACTGTTAAGCCTGCCAGCCGCTGGGTAGCCTGGAAGTCGCAATGGATATTGAAGCAGATGAATGCCATTGCGGATGATCCGGAGGTGAAAGCGATAACGGAATAGGTGATAGCAGCATTTATGGAGATAGAAATGGCTGTTTTCTTTTGAGGTGAAGTTCAGGGCTGAGGATTTATTTTTATTAAAACCGTAACTGTGACCAAACTAATTTCAAAGCTGCCGGATGTAGGCACTACTATATTTACTGTGATGAGCCAGCTTGCGGCGAGTTATAATGCGGTGAACCTGGGCCAGGGGTTTCCTGATTTCCCGATGGACAGTCAGCTTACGGACCTGGTTAACAAGGCGATGAAAAACGGTTTTAACCAGTATGCGCATACGAGTGGTTTTATGCCGTTGCGGGAGAAGGTCGCTGAGAAAGCTGCGAAGTTATACCAGGCCAATATTAACGCTGATACGCAGATCACCATTACCCCTGGTGGTACTTATGCTATTTATACTGCCATTACCACTGTATTACAACCGGGTGATGAGGTTATTGTTTTTGAGCCGGCTTATGACAGTTATGTTCCCAATATTGTTATTAATGGCGCTGTTCCGGTATTTATTCCATTGCGATATCCGAGTTATTCGATTCCCTGGGAGGAGGTGAAACAGAAGGTATCGCCCAAGACGCGGATGATCATTATCAACTCGCCGCATAATCCTACGGGCAGTGTGCTTTCTGCTGACGACATGCAGCAGTTGCAGGATGTGACGCGCGACACTGATATTTTCATTGTAAGTGATGAGGTGTATGAGCACCTGATCTTTGATAATATCAGGCATGAAAGTGTACTCCGGTATCCCGAGTTGCTGGAGCGTAGTTTTGTATGTTTTTCTTTTGGCAAGACCTATCATTGTACGGGGTGGAAGCTGGGTTACTGTATAAGCTCACCGGCGTTGATGGCGGAGTTCAGGAAGGTACACCAGTTCAACAGTTTTTCTTCGAATACACCTGTGCAGGTGGCGCTGGCGGAGTTTCTGCAGTATGAGGAGGCGTATTTATCGCTGGGGCAATTTCTTCAGCATAAGCGAGATTATTTCTTGCAGCTGATGGAGCCAACGGGTTTCAAGCCTTTGCCATCGCATGGCAGTTATTTCCAGTGTTTCAGTTATGGTCATATGACGGATATGCCTGACCGGGATTTTGCTATCAAGCTTACCAAGGAGGCGGGGGTGGCTACTATTCCGGTATCGGCTTTTTATCGCAGCAACGGAGACCACAAGGTATTGCGGTTTTGCTTTGCGAAGAAAGCTTCGACGCTGGAGACGGCGGCGAAGAGGCTGGCGAAGGCGGCGTTGGGGTGAGGAATAGTATGAACTAAAGACTCAGAATCTAATCAGGCAATTTCAAGCTCTTTTTTAGTGTTTATTGCACTGACACCTTTTAAGTGATTGTTTTCTGACACAACTAATTTATAAGGACGATTAAAGGCCTCCTGAGATACTTTAAAATAAACGGACAACTTCCTTATCACCTCTTTTGAAAGTCCCTTTTTGTAGTTCAGAATATCTGAAATGTAACCTTTACTTATACCTAAAATGTCTACCAGATCTTTCGCTTTCAAGTTGTGATCCCTGATAAAAGAATGAAGTAACTTAATTGGATCAACCTGATTAAAACTATTGTGTTCTGCATCCCATTTTTCAATAAGTACAGTCAGCAAAGCAATCTCATCTTTTACATTCTTATCTTTTAAGGATAAAAAGACAAGGGACTCTAATTGATCGCAGTATTGTTTATACTGACCTTTACTGGTAATGACTTTATATTTAAGTGTTTCCATGTCCTATAGTTAATATTGATTAACACTAAATTGTTCATCTTTGCGGCAGAGTTTTTCATATTCTGCATGTGTTCCAATCCAGCAAATAAATAAATGAACTTGTTTGTCGCCAAAGGCGTATTTCACAAGCATTCTATGCTTATTGCCACCAATGTCAAGAATAGCCCTATCTGAACCATTTCCTAACAAATCTGTAGCAGGGAAAGTATCTTTCATATCAGCCGGACTTTTCCAGTCTGCATATTTCAGTTTGGCAAGAAACTCATTAAATCCTATCCGGCTTTGAGCGTTTTTCTTAGAAAAAGCCTCGATCGTTTCCTTTCTTATCAGGTGAACTTTCATAACAAAGCTAGTTTTTTTCTTCCAAAAGTTCACATTTTGTGAACTTTCTTTTTCCGGGATTTCTTAAGTTAAGTCTTATTCCTAATGCGGCAATTGCAGATTTTCTAAAAATCTCCCTTACGTGAAAATATCAGCTACTTAGTCTCTAATCTCCGCATTAAATGCGGAGATTATACTGTTTATTCACCGCAAGGGGGTAGTAATCAGCTATTTTTCAGGCCTTTTCCTGTAAAAGCGTCTTTACGCTACTGCCAAGTACGCAGAAAGCTATTTATAGGCTAAGCTTTCGTTAAGTTGGGGGGAGTGGCGTTTTGAACTTATTATCTTTGTGGCATGCTCAAAGAAACATTATACAAGGCCACTGAGGCCGGAGCCGCAGTTCTCAAAGAATACTTCAACGGCACATTTACCATCAGCAACAAAGAAGGTCTGAACAACTTAGTTACAGAAGCCGATTTCAAAAGTGAACAAGCTATTATAGCTGTGATTCGCGGACAATTTCCGGATCACCAGATATTAAGTGAAGAAGAAGGTACCCTGGTACAGGAATCGGAGTATAAGTGGATCATCGACCCTATCGACGGGACTATCAATTTCGCGAACGGTATTCCTATTTGTTGTGTAAGTATTGCGGTAGAACAAAACGGAGAGATGTTAATGGGGGTTGTTTACAATCCTTTTATGCAGGAGTTTTTCTTTGCTGAAAAAGGAAAGGGCGCCACCTTAAACGACAAGCCTATAGGCGTGAGCCAAAAGGACAACCTGCTCACCAGCTGCCTGGTAACTGGTTTCCCTTACACTTACCTGGATGCTCCTAACGGGCCCCTGGATATTTTTCCCAAGCTGATACGCAAAGGCATTCCCGTACGCCGTTTAGGCAGTGCCGCCATTGATCTTTGCTGGGTAGCCGCCGGTCGTTTCGACGGGTTCTATGAACATAAGTTACAGGCCTGGGACAGCGCCGCGGGTTTCCTCATACTGGAAGAAGCTGGCGGAAAGGTGACCGATTTCAAAGGTAACCGTTACAGTCCCTACCAGCCACATATATGCGCCACCAACGGCAAAATTCATGACGCCTTGTTAGCGGTAGTGAACGGAGGAGAGTTGTAGTAACAAAGCGATCATTTCTTTAGCAAGAGCCTAGTGTAACAGCATCAGTAGATCACTGATGCTGTTATTGTTATGCCTGGCGGGAGCGTTCAGACGCAGTAAGCCTGCGCAGTGCGGGTATCAGGCGGCGGAATGTAACTGTACCGCGGGTTGGGACGGGGCGGTAATTTCGATACATTTACGTTGTTTTGCATTCCGGATTCCCTATTTGCAGCACTATTTCCTGCCCGGACCGGTATAGCAGGCATCATATAAAAAAGTTTATGGAAGAAAGAACAGAAGTTGCTTCCCTCGGGGAGTTTGGGTTGATAGAGCATCTGACCAAGAATTTCGAGACGCAGCAAGCGTCGACAGTGGTAAGTGTAGGCGATGATGCTGCCGTGATCGATCATTTTGGTAAACAAACGGTTATCACTACCGATCTTTTAATAGAAGGGGTTCATTTCGATCTTATGTATACTCCGCTGAAACATCTTGGCTACAAGAGTGTAGTGGTGAATTTAAGTGATGTTTATGCCATGAATGCGATGCCAACCCAGATCACTATGAGCATCGGCATCAGCAACCGCTTTAGCGTGGAAGCTCTTGACGAGTTTTACGAGGGGGTATTTGCGGCGTGCCAGAAGTATGGCGTTGACCTGATAGGAGGTGATACTTCGGCCTCTCAAAAGGGCTTTATTATTTCCGTTACGGCAATTGGCGAAGTTGCTCCCAACCGCTTTGTAAAGCGCAGCACGGCGAAGAAAGGCGATCTTATTTGTGTAACGGGCAATGTGGGTGGGGCCTTCCTGGGTCTTACCCTGCTTGAAAGGGAGAAAAGGATATACCTTGAAAATCCGCAGGTACAGCCGGATCTTGAAAGCGAGGATTATATTGTAGGCAGGTTGTTAAAGCCTGAAGCACGCAAAGATATCATCGAGTTTTTCGAGCAGCAGGATATTACACCTACGGCTATGATGGATGTAAGTGACGGGGTGAGCAGCGAGGTATTACATCTTTGCCGTCAGAGTCGTTTAGGATGCAGGATTTATGAAGAGAAGTTACCGATAGCGCCGCAGGCCCGGCAGGCGGCATTCAAGTTTGGTCTTGACCCGACTGTATGTGCGCTGAACGGCGGTGAAGATTACGAGCTTATTTTCACTATGAGCCAGGATGACTACGACAAAATCACGTTACAAGAGGAGATTGCAGTAATCGGCTATATGACCGATGAAGAAGAGGGTCGTAAGTTCATTACCAAGGGCGGTAATTTACACGATATCAATGCGCAGGGCTGGAATGCCTTTCAGAAGTAAACAGCAATAACCTATTTCAGGCATGAGGATGAGACGGCGGCCTGCCCTGCAGGTTTTCACTCTAATGATAGTAGTTTGTATGAGTTCCTGCGCTACGCGCAGGAACGCCACAAACATCCTGCAACAGAAATGGGCCCCGCAACAATTGCAGGCAGAGGTTACCTTACTGGAAAAGATACTGGAAGCCAACCATCCCAGTTTATACCTGTTCACTCCCAAGGATAGCATGGATCATTTGTTCCGGGATTTAAAAACAGGCATTACCGATTCATTGACCCTGGCGCAGTATAGAAATAGATTAGCTGCCGTTATCAGCGCTATCAAATGCGGACATACTGCCATCAGGTTTCCCGAAAAATATACTGACGCATCTCTGCGTCAGCGACATAGTCCCCGGTTTCCTTTAAGTATCAAGACCTGGGATGACAGCCTGGTAGTGATGCAGAACCTTATCAGAAAAGACAGTACTATCAAACGCGGGACTATCATCACTTCTATCAATGGGTTCAGTCCGCGTCAAATCATCGATTCTTTATCGCGATTCATAGGCAGTGACGGCTATGCCTATAATTTCAAGAGCCAGCTCATTTCATTCAATTTTGGCGCTCATTACCAGAATGCATTCGGGACAGACAGCAGCTACCTGGTGGGTTATATCGACGATAACGGTGTGCAACGCAGTACTTTGTTACCCAACTTCATATTGAAGCCTGACAGTCCCAGAACCATACGCCCTATCGTTCCACAGCAACCGCCGTTAACGCGCAGGGAAATCCGCAAAGCTGCATTGGCAGGCAAACGCAGTATTTATACGGATACGGCATTGAACACCGCCTTTATGCGGGTAGCTACGTTCAGCAGTGGGCAGTTACGCCGGTTCTTCCGCCAGTCGTTCAAGCAATTAGCTAAAGACAGTATTGGCAACCTGGTGATAGATCTACGTGAGAATGGCGGCGGCAATATAGGTGTGAGCAACCGTTTCATCCGTTACCTGACAGACCATCCTTTCAAGGTTGCCGACAGTGTATTTGCGCAAAGCCGCAGCCTGAAGTACGGGCGTTATATACATCCCAAATGGGTGTATTGGTTAACGATGCAGCTAACCAGTCATAAGCGTAAAGACGGCAATTATCATTTTGGATTTTATGAGCGGCATACGTTTCAACCCGGGCGGCGTCATCATTTCAACGGCCAGGTATATGTGTTACACGGAGGTTTTACTTTTTCTGCAGCCGCCATGGTGGTATCGCATTTAAAGGGACAGCAGAACGTAATAACAACGGGAGAAGAAACCGGCGGCGGCAGTTTTGGCAACAACTCGGTTCACCTGCCTATGATACAACTTCCCTATACCGGTATGCAGATAGTGTTGCCACTATATCGCGTTGTATTGAATTCCGCTGCTTATGAAAAGGGGGAAGGCATTCGTCCTGATCTTCCGATACCACCTTCTTCTGCTGCTATCAGGGAAGGGATAGACATCAAGATAGAAACTATAAAAACGCTGATAAGGACAAATCCTCATCCAATACGACAAATTCCGCCGCGTAACCAGCTTTAAGCAACATTTTATGATCGACCATATTCAGTAGTCTTGCGGGGTACAAGCTACACATGCGCAGGGCTTCGGACAGGGGGATATCGGCATGGTTCACGAGATTATAAACGGCTTTTACCATTGTAAGCGCCGAGCCACTGAGGACGCCGTTTGCAACGAATTTATCGCCTTCGCGCTCATGGCGGTAGGGCCCTGTGGAGGTATCGGTAACAGCATCCGTAATCACGAACAATCTTTCGCCCATGATCTTTTTGGCGATACGTACGGCGGCAAAGTCGACGTGGAAGCCATCGGGGATGATGCTGGCCCTGGCCACTTCGTGTTCAAAGCTTGCGCCTACGAGGCCGGGTTCACGGTGTAGCAGGCCACTCATGGCGTTGTAGAGGTGCGTTACCACTTCCACACCTGCGGCGAAACCTTCGTTGGCCTGCTGGTAAGTGGCATTGCTATGCCCTGCCGATACTACTATGTTATGAGAGCGGATGAGTGCGATGATCTCGCGGCTGCATAATTCGGGAGCCAGTGTGATCATACGAATGACATCGCCGCCATAGTTGAGTAATTCCTGCACCTGCTCTATAGAGGGGGTGAAGATAAGATTTTCGACATGCGCCCCTCTTTTCAGTTTATTGATCCAGGGGCCTTCGACATGAAGGCCAAGAATGCCTTTTTTCCCTTCGTTGCAATAAGACCTGACTGCATCTATACATCGGAAGATAACATCGTAGCTATGTGTTGCTACTGTAGGCAGGCTATAGGCGGTTCCGCCTTTGCGGCCTTCTTCGACAATAGCATCGAGTGTGGAGGAGTCGGGGAATTCGGATA
This sequence comes from Filimonas effusa, assembly GCF_004118675.1. Lineage (NCBI taxonomy): Bacteria > Pseudomonadati > Bacteroidota > Chitinophagia > Chitinophagales > Chitinophagaceae > Filimonas > Filimonas effusa. Next base: position 1,594,135 of record NZ_SDHZ01000002.1, read on the forward strand.
AGAGCCGTCCTGCCGCGCCATAGAGTTGCAGGTCGACAAAAGGCGGTGCGATAACGGCTTCGCCAAAATCATGTATGCGGATACCTTTTGGTACTGAAACCATAGGGAGCACGCTTTCGATAAAACCATGGTTTACTACAACAGCGTGGTGTTGCAGCATATTGGTACCGGTGAAGACCGAGCGGGCGGTATAGGCTATTGTTTTATTCTCCATGTGACAGGATAAAGGTATCGCCATCTTTCCAGAATGGAAAACGAGCGCGTACCTGTTCCAGGTTTTCTTTTTGCAGTGTGAAGGTTGCTACTGCTTCGTCGTGCTGTTTATGGAAGATGCTATTGCCGAGGGGATCGATAAGCATAGAGTCGCCGCTGTGTGCAAATCCGTTTCCATCTGCTCCTACCCTATTTACGCCGGCAACAAAACACTGGTTTTCGATGGCGCGGGCCTGGAGGAGCGTTTTCCAGGGGAGGCTTCTTTTTTCGGGCCAGTTGGCTACATAAATGAGCAGATCGTATTCGGGAGCGGTATCGCGGGTACCTTCGGGTGATTGGCGCGCCCATACGGGGAAGCGCAGGTCGTAGCAGATCTGCAGGTTTATTTTCCAGCCTTTGACGCTGGCGATAAGCCTTTTGTTGCCGGGGGTATAGTGTTCGTGTTCGCCGGCGTAGGCGAAAAGGTGTCTTTTATCGTAACAGCCGTAGTCGCCGGTTGGTAACATCCAGATAAGGCGGTTGTAGTAGTTTCCATTTTCTTCGATGATAACGCTGCCGGTGAGGATGATACGTTGCTGCTGTGCCATACGCCGCATCCAGGTAATGGTGGGGCCGTCCATTTTCTCGGCCCATCGTTCGGGTTGCATGCTGAACCCTGTGCTGAACATTTCGGGGAGGATAACGATCTCCGTTCTTTCTTTAATGCCCGTAATCTTTTCTTCGAGCATAGCCAGGTTGGCCTGCTTGTTTTCCCAATGAAGGGCGGTTTGAATGAGCGTTAGCGTTAATGAGGACATAGCTACAAAGCTATTTAAAAAAACGCCAGCCAAGCGGCATCTCGAGAAGGATATTCAACTCTATAGTCAATGCTTATGGAAACAGAGTGGGTTATCGTTCCGGCATTCAGCGACCAAGATGCGCCGGCCTAACGCATGCCATGTTTTTATTATTGCTTCAGGTAGGCGGCAGCCTTTATCAGATCTTCGGGTGTATCTATTTCCACTCCCATATAATCGACCACTACCATTTTTAACGGGATACCATTTTCAAGATAACGGAGGCATTCGATCTTCTCAGCGGCTTCGAGCGGTGTCATTGGCCAGCTGGTAAAATCGAGCAGGGCTTGTTTACGGAATGCGTATACGCCGATATGTTCGTAATAGTGTGTTTCTATTTCTTTGTTCCTGGGGTAAGGAATCACTGAACGGCTGAAGAACAGAGAATTGCTGTTTTTGTCGATCGCTACTTTTACGTAGTTGGGGTCTTTTACCAGTTCAGGATCTTTGAGCACCTGCATAAGGCTTGCTACCTGAACCTTTTCGCCTTTTTGTCCTTCGAAGACCTGTAACAGTTTCTGGAGTGGTTCTTTTTTAACGAAGGGTTCGTCGCCCTGAACGTTGATGATGATATCCACATCCATCTCTGCAGCTGCTTCGGCGATGCGGTCGCTACCGCTTTCATGTTCCTTTTTGCTCATTACGGCCTTGCCACCATTGGCGTTGATCTGATCAAAGATGACGGAGCTGTCGGTTACGACGACTACTTCATTAAAAAGACCAGTAGCGACTGTATTGTCATATGTATGCTGGATAACAGGTTTATCGCCAAGGATCTGCATAAGTTTGGCGGGGAACCTGGATGCTGAATAACGCGCAGGGATGAAAGCGATCTTTTTCATTGGGCGAAATTAGTGTGTAGGTGGTAATAAAAAAATCCCCAGTCCTGAAAACAAGAGGGGATTATTCGTTTGGGGGTAAATATTAAGCTAACTCTTCAGAAATGATAAGAGAAGATCTTCCTGCGCGGCTTTTAACGCGGATCTGGATGCCATCGAAGCCATTACGTTTTACGGTATCGAAGTTCACCCATTCTCCGTTGGCCAGTTCGAGCTGTCCTTTTGCGTTCAATTGTTTTGAAAATTCTTCATCATAATCGATACCGTTATAGGTAGAGATGAATATTTCGAAGGCGTCGTTTCCATCGACGTCGGTATAGTATGTATCTGCTTTGCGGGCAAGTTGTTCGGGTGTATGCGTATAGCAGAACATAGCGTTGTAGCCGTGTTTGCATCCATCGAACAGTACAATTTCTTTGCCTGTGCCCATTTCTATTGCAATTACCAATGGCGCTGCGAAATCGGTGCTGGCGATAATTGATTTATACTCTTCGTGTAAGACACCGTAATACCTGATCTTGAAAAGGTGGTTACTGAGTTGCAGTTGCCTTCTCCATTCGTGGCTGAGTAATTTTACGGGGTTCTCTACCAATTTTACCTTACCGTCGAGAAAGGTAGGACCCGGAACGCCGTTGTCAGAATCTTCAATAGTCTCTCTCTTTTTAAAAAAACCGTCAAATAGACCCATAATGAGATGTAATGGTTAGGATTGTGATTATAACAATAGTCTCTGCGTTTCGTAAAGCAACAATGATATGACTAAAGTAAATAATATTTATACACCAGCAATACAGGCGAAAAAAATCGTATCCCTATTTTATGGGTTCCCGCAGTATTGTTTTAAAGTTCTCGGGAGCGGTAAGTCTGAAGTCGGAGAGATAGATTTCGTGATGCAGCCTGTTCTTCTGCAAGCCGTTTTCGCGCATGTAGCATTCTATTTGTTTCAGCGTTTCCGGTTCTGTATTAAACGGGCCTGTATGTAACATTTGTACAAATCTTCCACCTGCCATTTTATACCATTCCACTTCTGCTGCCAGTTTTATTCCTTTTTCGTGAACGGCATTGTCAACTGCTTCGCGGAGTGATCTTACAGAAACAAATGACGGCATCTGAATTAGCAGGCGGTATTCCCATTCGCTGCGGGGCACTGCATTGGGGGCTTCGGCGAGGTTAACCTGTCCATATTTTTCAATATCGAACCACCACAGGCCTTCCAGTTTAGGTACCACAAAATCCAGGTCCTGTTCCTTATAAATGAATTTAAGGCCGAAGGCTACGGTATAGAGCGCCTGGACCTTGTTTGAAAACGGTACCTCATTGGGGTCTCCTTTTCCTCTTATGGAAACATACTGAGCACTGCCAAGCGTTACCAGTTCTGGTTTTGATTTTGCTTTGTAATAATTTTTCAATGTTTTGGTGAGGACTGTCTTTTCCATTTGGTTCATCATTTCTTTAGTTGAAACACAAAATAAAAAAGCGGGACTGACAGCGTTATGTCAGTCCCGAAGACAGTATTATAAATAATAGAAGCGCACCGGAAGATCAACTGTTTAGCATAGCTGGCAGTTGTTCTGCAGCATACTCCATCGCTTCGACGGGCGATAAGAACTTTTTGGGTTCGTCGTGTTCGTCTTTGAATGGCTTTCCGGGTTCTTTGCCTGGTTCGTGTGTGCTGCTATAAGCTCCCGGATCTTCAAGATTATAATATGCTGTAAAGTATTCTGCGGGAATAGTATGTCCGTGTCCTGTTTCCTGTGGTTCTACTACTACCCATACATCTTTGCCGTGTATTTTCAAGGTTTCTACCATAGCTTGTAGATTTAGTGCATAGTAAGAACCTAAATAATCATGCCATGAAGCGTTATTTCTCCCATTTATCTGTTCTAAACGGAGACGCCGGCAATCCTTCTTTGTTGTAAAGGTTACAGCCTTCGGGATTATCGGCCCAGGCGTAGCGAACGGCAACCGGCTTTTTTACTTCCGGTGCATTGACAACCACCTGATCTCCTTTTATGACAGCGTTGGCCCAGACGAATTTTTTATCTTCTCCTGCAACAGCAAACTGTTTGAGGCTGCCATTCTTTGCCATTAAGCCACTGCCGGTATTGGTGAAGGCGAGCACGATCTCCTCTCCTTTCACCTGCATTGATTTGTATGTGGGGCCGGAGACAACTGTTGTCTGATCGCCATAGGCGATTTTTTGCGCCTGAAGGGCGAGGCGTTTGCCTACGGTTTTCTTGTTGAAGGGGTGCACATCGTATTGTTCCCCAATATCTATAGCAATGGCGAGGCCGCAATTTGGTTCTGTTGATGCAATAACAGACTGGGATTCACGCAACATTGCCCATCCGCTTGCAGAAGGTTGAGGTTTGGGATCCATGTAATTGGCAAGTTGTACTATGAGGAAGGGGAAGTTACCCTGTGCCCATTTAGCACGCCATTCCCTGATCATTGCCGGTAACAAACGGCGATATTCAAAGGCTTTGGCGCCTCCGGCATTTGCTTCGCCCTGATACCATGCTACGCCTTTGATTGTATAGGGAGTAATAGGTTCTATCATTCCGTAATACAAACATTCCGGTTTATAGAACACGCGGGTAAATGTTGCCACGGGCAGAGGTGTGGATGCGTAATCTACTTTATACTGCCATTGACCGGAAAGAGAAAGCGTATCTGTTCCTGTTATCAACCCGTAGTGTTTACCTGGGGCCAAACCTCCTTTTCCTTCATTGTCGATCACTCTTATTGTTATGGTGTTTAATCCCGGGGTTAATAGCCCTGCGGGTACGCGGTAGCGGCGGGGCAGGTATTTGTTATTACTATAACCCACAAACTTTCCATTGACAAAAGTGGAGTCAATATCGTCGATAAGTCCCAGTTCAAGAACAGCTTCTTTTTTTGCGCTGTTTACGGGGACATCAATTTGTTTTTTCAGCCATACCAGTCCATCTAATCCGGCTAGTCCCTGATCTTCCCAATAACCGGGAAAGCTGACGGGTTGCCAGCCCTGTTCTTCCTTAGCGCCTTTGTTGTGTTTATTGACATTGGCGTACCAGGCATTGGAAACATCTTTGTCTCTTTTCAGGAGGCTGTCGACATAAGCTGTGTTGTGGTAAGGGCGTGCCTGCTGGATGTAATGCGGGAAATCTTTGAGGCCTTCTTCACTGATCCATGATTCTGCGGGCGTTCCGGGCCAACTGGAATGAATAATACCTACCGGTACTTTGTATTTTTCATATAACTGAAATGCGAGGAAGAAACCTACTGCCGAGAAACCGTCAATCGTTTGCGGGCCTGCCTGCTGCCAAGCGCCCTGTACGTCGCTAACGGGAACGTAGCTATATTGTTGTTTTACTGAAAATTCACGGATAGGGCTGGTGGAAGCTTTTATGATATCGGCCTGATGAAGGTGTTTGATACGGCTCATAGGAAATTCCATATTAGACTGACCGGAGCAAACCCATACTTCTCCTATGAGGACGTTATGTATTGTGATCTCATCAGGGCCTTTAATGGTCATATGATAGGGGCCGCCTGCTTTCATGGCGGGTAACATCAGTTCCCATTTTTTATTGGCGCCTGTTACTGTTTTGTATTGTTTTTTTTGAAAGGAAACGGTTACCTGTTGACCTGGTATAGACCATCCCCAGATACGAACGGGAGTGTTCTGCTGCAGAATCATGTTATCGCTTACCAGGGCTGGCAATTTCAACTGAGCGCTGCTATCAAGTGAAAAAACAATGAAAGCGGTTAACAGGTACAAGCATTGAAGGCGTGAAAGCATATTACCATTCATTTAGGGGTTTAAGAGAAGATTTTTTTACGGCTATTGGTTTCGTTCCCGGCATCAGGAATACATTAAATTCCTTTTTAGTGTGTGCGGGTAAAGTTATTTCAAAGCCAACCAGTATGGTGCCTGGATTCTCTTCATCATAATTATTTGGCGGTGTAGTAGGCCATGTTTTTAAGACAGCATCACCGGGCAGGCCGTTTACATAAAAAGTAAGTTTTTTATTTCCGTCCTGTTGTTGGAGCAGCATCTGGTTTTTTGTGATATCGGCTACGGATGCAGGTGTAAGCATTGCCCAACGGATGGTGCATGCAGAGTCGCCTGTTTCAATTTCGTCGCGGATGGTGACATATTGTTTATTAACTATGGCGATACCTCTGCGGGCTGAAGCAAGCTGGCCGGTATAGATTTCATCGAGGTTCATTACGGCATGCATAAAGGTTGTGTCATTGGAATGCTTCATAATGGTAGCGCGGCCTTTCATATGCTGCAACGCATTATTCACTGTTAAGGTACTATGGGAAAAGTTATTGTAGCGGAATACTTTCCACCTATCGGAGTTTTGAACCATGTCCCAGATCTTCAATCCTTTTGATTCCATAGCTTCATATCCCTGCATACCAAGATCGGCCGACCAGCGTACGCCGAGTGCATCCATTACAAATGAACCTATGTCCATATGTGCATGGCTGGTACCGGCTGTACCTCCTTTAAAGCCCACATAAAGGTCCCATGTACTTTGCCAGGAAGCGTGCATGAGCGCTACGGGGTTTTCGCCATCACCTACCCAGGTTCTCTGAGTGGGGCGTGTTACTTTTTCAAAGTCGATATTCTTACCCCAGACCATGGCGGCTGGTAGGAGTCTATTAGATTTAACCAGGAAGCGATCTTTGGAGACATTCTGTTTTTCTATCCATAACAGAGAGGGATCGTTGTTTTTATCGGCGAACCAAAGCATAGCCGGCTGAAGGCCATCGGCACCGGTGCCGCAGTCGGAATAGTTAAAGGGTTTTCCTGAGGGACCTACCATATGCTCGTAGTAGACAGGCGTTTTAAGGAAGCCGGGCATACCTGTAAGGCCATAGTCGGAGCCAAATGCAGTTTCGAGCATACTGATCATAAAAACATTGTAGCTGGTGCCGTATGCCCAGTAGCTATAACCTTCGGGGTAGTTTCCATCGGGGGAATACACCTGCATGGGCAGGCGGATACTTTTTATGGAACGTTCTATTATTTCTTTGGAACGTTGTGGTTGTAATTCATATACTGCGGCTGCGGCAAACGCAACTCCTGTATTACATACCTGGTTCCAGTTGTTGGTACCTTTCAGCCACCAGGTGTCTTTGTTTTCGGTTAAAGAAGGACCTATTCCTTTGGAGATAAGCGCATCACTGATCTGTTTGCGTGAGGCTTCGGAGAGGTCGTTGTATAACCAGTCGTAGCCTATAGCCACTGCCAGCGACATTTCACCTACGTCGAGAAAGTGAGAGGGGTTCCAGTCTGAAAAGGAGGCAACGGCGAGGAGTTCTTCTTCACATTTCCTGAAATACTTTAGTTCGCGGGTCATTCTCCAGGCGTATGACAGGAAAAAGATACGTCGTAATGATTCGCGTGATTTTGCCAGCAGGCGCCTGCCTATCACCTTTCTTTCTACCGGTGGCAGCGCCAGGATCTCATTACATTCTGTAATGATGGCAAGATGTATTTTTTGCCAGTCGGGGCTTTTGCTGATATTGTTTCTGATCAGTTTTTCTTCGTCCTGCAACAAGAGCAGGCGCGGGTGTTCCTTTATTTTCGAGGCATCTATTGTTTGGCTAAAAGCCAATATGGAGCAGCACATTGCTATAAAAAGCATGCTATTGTTTTTTATATAGTGCCGGCAGGTTACTGAATGCATACCTGTTAGTTTAGAATTTTAAAGCTAGATGTTATTTGCGGACGGGAGCAGCAATCTACCAGTGAACCCCGGCGGCGCTATTTTGTCCTGCCGGGGTTTGTTATGTTAGTTACTTGCACCTGATAAGGCACGATACCTGTTAAGCGCTTCGAGGTAGTAATAATCGGCATAGATCAAAGGCACATCTATTTCGACATCGTGCGGGATGCTGCCTACGCTATGCTTGAGGATAAAGTCGGCGTTTTCGCCTGCAGCAGCTTTGTAAGCGGGGCTGCTGAGTGCATGGAGGATAGCGATGCCTCCATCCCTGTATTTCCTGCCATTTTCGCCGAGGAAGGAGCTGAGTTCAAGCAAAGCAGATGCTGTGACTGCCGCTGCGGAAGCGTCGCGGTATTTCACCGGGGTTTCTTTTGCGTGTGATTTACGCGAAGGTTCATAACCAACATCGTTGGCATTAAAATCCCAATAAGCGACCTTATCGGACGGGAGCGCTTTGTTATCGAGATAGAAGTCGGCCATTTTTTGGGCCGTTTCGAGGAAACGCTTGTCTTTTGTTTCGCGATAAGTCATGGTAAAGCCGTAGATACCCCAGGCTTGTCCGCGTGCCCATGTAGAGTTGTTGGCATAGCCCTGGGCTGTTTCCCTGCTCAGGACCTTACCTGTTGCCGTGTCGTAGCATACTACATGATAGCAGCTATAGTCTGGTCTTACCTGGTTTTTGAGTACGTTTTCAGCATGCTTTATAGCAATGTTCCTGTAGGTATCATCGCCGGTTGTTTTTGAGGCGAAGAACAGCAGTTCGAGGTTCATCATGTTATCGATGATAACGGGATAAACATACCGTCCCTGACCATCCCAGGAGCCGAAGAGATTCCAGGAGCGGATACTACCGGTTTTAGGGTTAAAGCGGGTGGCGAGGGATTTAGCAGACTGTACCAGGATGTTTTTATACTGTTCGTTTCCTGTTAGCCGATATGCGTTACCATAACTACAATACATCATAAAACCCAGGTCGTGATGTTTTGTAAAGTACTGGAGACCGGAGAGTTTTTCGGTCCATTTAACGGCTGCTGCTTTCAGTTCATTATCATTAGTTGCCTCGTAGGCATACCACAATGCGCCGGGGAAGAAACCAGAGGTCCACTCATACATATCGGTGGACAGGAGCTGTCCTTTTTTATCTACCGTTCTGGGGAAGGCAGTATCCTGTCTGTTGGCCACTGTCAGCAATTTTTTAAGTTGTCCTCTGGCGAACGCTACGTTGGAGTCGATGAAGGCTGTATCTTTCTGCGGCGGGGTGAAGCCCAAGGCCAGCAGGCCGGAGAAGAGCAGTGCCTTTGTTGTTTTTTTCATATGTTTATTTAACTGTTATTTGAAAAGACCTGTTGGTGTATTCGCTTTCCCTGGCGCTTATTTTACCACCCAGAAATATTGCGTTGTAAGATCCCGGTGTTGTGTAGCGATGTGTGAATTTCAGTTCTTCGGTTTTTTCTGTTGCTACTTTAACGGCTCTTCCGGCGTCGGGAGTTACTTTTCTGAGATTTAGGGGTCCTATTACGGCCCATGCTTCTGCGGGCGCAGCTACGCCTGCTGAGGTAGCGCCAGTGATCACCAGGGAAGTACCGGAGGAGACTACCCAATAGTAATCGTTCAATGATCTGAAAGCCGCAAAACCGGGGCTAAACCCTGATACGCCATAGTTGGTATATGCTACATTACTGGCATTCATATTGGCGATGATATAGCTTGAGCCATCGTTGAGTACATTCTTTACGGTGAATGAATCGATGGTCCATTTGCTTTGAGCAGAACCAGCGAAGCCTTTATACCTGAAGCCTATATAAACGGGTTTATTATTAGCGCTGAAATCGGAGAGATCGATGTTACCGGAAGCAACGGCTGTAGTGCTTCCTGAAGAGAGCGTTGCCCTGGAAGAGATATCGGTCCAGTTAGCGGCGGCTATCCTGTTCACTGTTGCAGGCGTATCGTTTACCAATACACCTTCGAAGTTATCGGAGATCATTACTGCCAGTGAGCCTTGCTGGCTGCCATTGGCCCTGATAGTGCGGAAACGTAAGAGTGGCGTACCATTGGCGGTATCACGATTCCTGTATTCATACCTGCTGCCTATTTCACCGGAGTAAAAAGTAATGACGTCGGGGTTACCGGAGAAGCTAAACCGGCTGGTATCGCCAAGTGCTATATCAGTGGCATTAATGTTTACATTAAAGTTAGGATCGGCGGTACTAAGCGACTTACTGCAAGCTATGAGCAGGCAGGCCGGGATTATTGTTGTGAGAAAAATCTTTTTAGTCATACTGCTTTGTTGTTGTTAGGAAATGTGTGCGTTTTTACCATCCGGGGTTTTGCGTCATGCCTTTGTTCACGTTCAGTTCCAGTGCCGGAACGGGCAGCAGCTGGTATCTGCCGGAAGATGCTGCGGTAGCGTAGCCGGTGATCCATCGTGACTTATTGGTGAATGAGGCATTAGAGGCATTGATCTCTGCAACCATTTCGTTCATTACATTGGTGAAGATGCCCCAGCGGAGGAGATCGCCTTTCCGTACGCCTTCGAAGCAAAGTTCCCTGGCGCGTTCCTCTCTTATAAACTGCCTGAACTGCGCGGGCGTTAATCCTGCGGGAACATCTGCTACAGTACTTGCTACATTTACCGGTAAACCATAGGCTCTTCTTCTTACTTTGTTAATGGCTGTATAGGCTGTTGCTGTTGGTCCGTTCACTTCATTTTCCGCTTCGGCCTGCATGAGCAATACATCTGCATAGCGCAGCAGCGGGAAGTTAGTTCCGTTGGTGAACTGCAGTTTCACGAAGTTTGAAGGTTCGTAGGATCTTCTCCATTTTCCTGCATCGCGGCCTATGATATTAGTGGAGGTATAATAAGTTCTTGTTAAAGGATTGGCCGTGGCGCTGTAAGAGAACGGAGCAATTGCCCAATCTCTGCGCAGGTCGCCATTTCCATACAAGCGATAGAGTTTGATGGTTGTTTTGATATTACTACTAGATCTGCCCGTGTCGATGTTGGTACAGCCAAGGTTCATGGTTCCTACTTTTCCCATTTCGGCGTAGGTAGGGTCGGCGTCTTTGGCATAGAAATCGACTTCCCAGATACATTCCTTGATATCATAGATATCGCGGCACTGATTAATAAAGATCTGGCTATAAGCAGAATTGGTTATCGTTGCATTGTAGGTGGTAAGCAATTCGTGTTCGTTACCTGCGTCTACCTGTTGCGCCCAATACAGGGCATCGGCATACTTAGACTGATCGTTCATGGGGGCGCCTGCCATATACAGGTAAACTCTTGCCAGGATACCGCGAACAGCTGTTTTTGATACGTGGCTGGAGTTGCCGATGGAAGTAATGGTATTTACTTTTCCTTCGGCTTCTTTCATATCTGTTACTATTTGTTCATAAACCTGTTTAGCAGGTGTACGGGGTATGCTGATGCTATTTACATTGTCGCTGGATTTCAGTTTTAAAGGAACATCGCCATAGTTGCTTACCAATATAAAATGATAGTAGGCTCTCAGGAATAAAGCTTCTCCGAGTATGGCTTGCCTTTTTGTTTCATCCATCGATGGTTTGTTTATGTTTTCTATGAGCATGTTGGCTCTTTCGATGCCTATATAACATTGCTGCCATATACCTCCTACATAAGGGTTGGTATAATCGTACTGATAGAACATGGGGGCCGAGTAAGCATTAGCGCTAAAAGCATAGAAAGCCTCATCAGTACATATGCCGAACTGGAACCATAGAGAGCTACCGTACATATATTCATTTCCCAGCGGGTCGTAGACGGCGGCGAGTGCCATGTTGAGCTCTTCTTCGCTATTATAGAAACCAGCGGGGTCAACGAAATCCGTTGGCTTTTTATCGAGGAGTTTATTACAGGATGTAATGGCCTGTAAGAGCATTAATAAAAGCAACAATCGTTTCATATAAATAGATTTAATCATCGGGGTGGTTGTTAGAAATTGACATTGAGACCAAAAGTTACCAGGCGTGGCCTTGGATAAGCAGAGTAGTCAAAGCCCGGCGTGAGCACGTTGTTAAACACACTGACTTCAGGATCGATACCGGAGTAATTTGTCCAGGTAATAAGATTCTGTGCAGAGACGTAAACCCTGCAAGACTTAATGTGTATTTTATCAAGTGTTTTTGTTGGGATGGTATATCCGAGCGACACTGTTTTCAGTCGCAGGAAAGAGCCATCTTCCACCACCCTCGAGTTGCCGCCGGTAGGCGTGGTGGGTCCACCACCGTTAACACGCGGAGTAGTAGCTACCGTGTTTTCGGGCGACCATCTATTGTTATAGCTGGCAAACTGGTTAAGGTTAGACCGTCCGAGCATGTTGCCTTCAAAGATGTAGCGGTTACCGTTGATGATGTCGTTGCCGTAGGACCACTGGAAGAAGATGTTGAGGTCGAAGGATCTGTAACGGAAATCGTTATTAAATCCGCCGGTATGTATGGGCAGGCCGCGACCGATAATTGCGTAGTCTTTTGAGTCGACCGTAAGGTCGCCATTGATATCGCGAAATTTGATATCACCGGGTTGGATGGCTGTTCTGAGGTTGCCATTGGTGGCAACGCCATCTTTAAGAATATAATTGCCGGTGGTGGTTTTATCAAAGTCGTTATATTGATAAACGCCATCCCAAATATAACCGTACATCATACCTAGCTGGTTACCTACCTGTGTGATGTAGGCCGGTATAGTGGCGAAGTTGCCGTCGAAGGGAGCGGGAGAAGTCATGGCGCTTTCGTTTTCGGACAACGCCAGAACTTTGCTTTTATTAAATGAGATATTGATGCTGCTTTCCCAGGAGAAGTCTTTATTCTGAACGGGTGAGCCGCCAAGCGTGAGTTCGAGGCCCTGATTTTGTACGCTACCAATGTTACGCAACGCCCTGGCATATCCGAGGGTATAGGGAAGGTTAGCGTATAACAGGAGGTCGTTTGTTTTTTTACGATAGACATCGGCAGTAAAGCTGAGCCTGTTTTTCAGGAATGCAAGGTCGAGGCCTATATCGAACTGAGCTGTGGTTTCCCATTTCAGATCTTTGTTTCCGAAGTTAGTGTTGAAGGCGCCGTGTGTGATGCCGTTACCGAAGGTATAGGCATCTGGATTGGGCGATACTGCGATAGCGGAAAGGTAGGGGAAGTCGGAGATCCTGTTGTTGCCGGTGAGGCCATAGCTGGTCCTGATCTTGGCATCGGACACTATGTTTTTTAGGCTGTTCATGAACTTTTCCTGGCTGAGGCGCCAGGCAAAAGCGCCAGAGGGGAAATAAGCCCACCTGTTTTCAGGAGAGAATTTTGAAGAGCCGTCGGTTCTGAAGGTGAAGGTAAACATGTACCTGGATTTGTATTTATAATCCAGTCTTCCGAGGAAGGACGCCAGTCCCCAGGAAGAGGAGGCGGCTTCGATGCGTTCGGGGATACCTTCGTTGAGTCCTGCGATACCCAGTGCAGGTCTGGGGAGTTTATTAGCGGCGTGTCCATCGGTGGATGATTTATTGGCTGTTTGGGAGAAGCCTGCGACCAATGTAATATGATGTACGTTGTTTATTTTTTTATAATAGGACAGCGTGTTTTCGTTCATCCAGGTAGCGCTTCTAACGTAGGTGACTGATCCATTCACGCCTCTGACAGCGCCAAGCCTGGTACGGCTGTTACCAGTCATGGTAAAGGTGTCGTTGAACTGGTTACGTTGTGTAAGATTATTGGTGACGCCTGCGGTTATTTTGAGTTTAAGATCTGGTGCGATGGTATATTCCAGGTATCCGTTGGCGATGGTATTTGTAAAGAAATTTTCTCTCAGAGAATGTTCCTGGTTGAGTACGGGGTTGATGCGTGAATCGAGGGGATCGACATCGGGGTCGAGCAGCACATCTTCGAGATTAGGGATGCCGCTGATGGCAAAATTGCGGTAGCCCCAAACGCTGAACAGCGTTGCGGCTGTAGAGCTGGTGCCGGAGGTTGCTATAGAAGGCGGCAGGCCGTTCTGCTTCATATAGCTATAGTTGATATAAACACCTGCTTTCAACTTCCTGCTTATATTCTGATCGAGAGACATGGTGCCCTGATATCTTTTATAACCGGAGTTAATCATGATACCCTGCTGGTCGAGTACATTTCCGGATACATAATATTTGGTGTAGTCGTTTCCGCCCCTCATGGAGAGGGAATAGTTTTGCATGGGCGCTGTTCTGAAAACCTTAGACTGCCAGTCGATTTCGGGTATACTTTTATAAGATTCGAGTGTTTTGCCGTTGGTGAGGTAGTCCCCGGCGGCATCAGAGGGGTTTCTTTCGAGTTCATATTTTACGAATTCATAGGGAGTCATCAAGTCCATTGTTTTCATGACTTTCTGAAGGCCATATGATGCACCGAAGTTGATGACCGGTGGTCCTGTTTTACCTTTTTTAGTAGTGATAATAATAACGCCGTTGGCTCCGCGGGCACCATAGATAGCTGTAGCGGAGGCATCTTTCAGCACTTCAAATGATTCTATGTCCTGGGTATTGATCATGTTAGTATTGGGCGATTCAAGGGGGAAGCCATCTACGACATAGAGGGGCGAATTTTCCTGTGTAACGGAGTTATTACCCCTGATGACGATATTGATGTCGGAGCCGGGCTGGCCGTCGACGGAGGAAACGGCTACGCCGGCTATTCTACCAGCGAGGGCTTCATCGAAGGCGCGGACGGGCGCTTTCTGCATATCCTGGATGGGGGCTTTGGCTACTGCCCCGGTAAGGTCGCCTTTGGTAGTGGTGCCGTAGCCTATTACTATCACTTCATCCAGGTTTTTGACCCTGGATACCAGAACGAGGTTATAATTATTCCTGTTATCGACCTTTATTTCCGTTATCTCATAATTAACGGAGGAGGCCATGAGGATATCGCCCGGATTGGCGGAGAGCTTAAAAGCACCTGTGGAGTCGGTGAGTGTGCTTTTATTTTTCCCTTTAAGGGAGACCGTAATACTTTCGAGCGGTTTGCCGTCACTGTCTTTAACGGTACCGGAGATCTGTTTCTGGGAAAATGCCAAGGCAGGAACCAGGAGCAGGATGGCCTGGAACATATACCGTAGTGAAACGGCAAAGCCGGGCATTTTGCAGCGCAAGGGATGGCGAAGTTGCAATCGCATAAACAATCGGTTAAATAATGATAGGATACTTCAAAATTGGGCAGTTAAGGCCGTGTGACAGGGTTAAAAAATCGAATGAATAGGGCATTTTTTTATAAAATGCCTTATTCTGCTACAATAACAGGGCCGTTAAGACCTGTGTAAGTTCCTTTTTCCTGCTTTACCAATATGTTGATGGTATGCGTTTTACCCACCGGGAAAGGGATCTTTATTTCTTTCGCTACGGGGCTAACCGTTTGTTCTGCTATTTTTTTATCGTTGATCCATATTTCCACGTCTCCATTTATTGGTTTGAGATAGATATTTCCTCCCATTTCCTGCTGGGCTGCATAGGGTGTAAAAGCTGCGCGGTAGATGACATAACCTGAGGAGGTTGCTTCCTGTAATTTGCCAGGCTGGGTTGCCATCCAACTGTTCATATCGTTATCGGAGAGAGCCATTGCGGGATTGGGGCGGGTGTTGAACACCGGCGACATCCTCCATTTATCGAGCGTAAGGATGCTGGCTGAAGCGGGAAGAGATGGCTGCGCCGCAACCTGTTGCAGCGGGATGGACAAGGTAGCAGGCTCGAGGCCGGGTGCAGTTGCTTCGAGTACAAGGTTTGTTGTTTCGCCTTTCAGCGGTTGTACGATTACCTGAGCAAAGCCATTAAACAGACTTTGGTGGTTCCCTTTTTCCGGTTCATGTGAGTTGGGGTTGCCATTTCCCAGGCCGATGATGCGGCCGGCATTACTTGTATTAAAGGATACCGGCAAGTTGGCATCGGGTACGTGCCGGCCGTTGGCATCCAGGGCTTCGACTGTAACGGGGGTTGCATCTGTTCCGGAGTTATCGAGTGCTGGGCGGAAGGGAGTGAGACGCAGGCGAACGGGGGCGCCGGTTGTCTGGACCTGGAAGCGGGAAACCTGTTTACCATTGCGGAAGCCGATGGCTTCGAGTTTGCCGGGTTTATAGGGCACCTGCCAGCTTACCATATTATATGGATCGTTCTGCTGTTCTCCTATTGTTTTGCCATTGAGCAGGAGCTTTACCTTTTCGGCGTTGCTTATCACCATTACTTTCACCGGTTTGCCAATACTGTCTTTGGGGAAGTTCCAGTGCGGAGCGATGTGGAGAATGGGTTTATCTTTTATCCATAGCGCCTGGCGCAGATAAAAGGCAGTTTTAGGGAATCCGCAAAGGTCGAGAATGCCGAAGTTTGAGCTGACGGTTGGCCAACGAAACGGTGTTGGTTCGCCGTGGTAGTCGAAGCCAGTCCATACGAAGGCTCCTGCCATCCATGGTCTTTCGTCTATCAGCTTCCAGGCTTTGCGGTGGGTAGCGCCCCAGGAGGGGGCTTGTGTATCGTAGGCGTCGAGGATATGCTTTACCGTGTTGGTATAATATTCACCGCGGACCATTACACCTGAAGCATCTTCGGAGCTGGTAACGGGTTTACGGGGGTTAAGCGCGTGAAACCTGTCGTAGTGTTTAATTTCATAATTGAATCCAACGACATCTACGGCCTGGGAGACATTTATTTCACTGAAGAAGCCGCCGTTCATGGCTGCTGTGACGGGTCTTGTGGTATCGCGTATTTTCACCTGTTTTGATAAACGGCGGACCATTTCGTATCCTGTTTCCGTTCCCTGGATGGGTTCTTCGTTGAAGACAGACCAGAGGATAACGGACGGATGATTTCTATCGCGTTTTACGAGCCAGGCGAGTTGGGCGAGGTATTCGGGAGACGTGTTGAAGTTCCTGTTTTCATCCATGACGAGGATGCCGAGGCTATCACAGAGGTCGAGGATACGCGAAGCGGGGGCGTTATGTGCGCAGCGATAAGCGTTGGCACCCATTTCTTTTATTTTCTGCATGCGAAAATCCCATAGGGCGTCGGGGACGGCGGTGCCTACGCCGGCATGATCGATATGGTTACATACCCCTTTGATCTTTACTCTTTTATTGTTGAGATAAAAACCGGAGTCGGCATCAAAGCGGATGGTCCGGAAGCCACAGCGGGTAATCACTTCGTCGTTATCATTGTTTGACTGCAGTTTTGTTACTACGGTGTATAATGCGGGGTCTTCGAGTGTCCAGCGAAGGGGGTTGGTTACAGAAAGGTTGAGTTTAACCGTAGTTTGTTCCAGGGCGTTTACAGTGGCGACAGTATCGGCGGTGGTCACCAGCTGGTGGTGCCGGTTGTAAAGGGATATGTTGATATGTGGAGAAGCCTTTTGTTTGCCGGTGTTGGCTATTGTTATTTCGGCCGGGATACACCAGTTATCGTGAGCCAGGTTTGTTGTTTCGGAGGCAGGAGTTTGATCACCTGCAGCACTAAGTAAAACGGGATGGGCAAATACGCCATCAGTAACAATATGTACGGGGCTGCGTTTTACGAGCCAGGTATGGCGGTAGATCCCTGCGCCTTCGTACCACCAGCCTTCCATGGCGTTGGCATCTACTTTTACGGCGATGGTATTGACGTCTTCGCCGTAACGTGCGATGGCGGTGATATCGATATAAAAAGCGTTATAGGCACTCCAGCTACGGTAAACGACCTGTCCGTTCACCCATATTGTGGCGTGGGTGGCGATACCTTCGAACTGAAGTTCGAGGTTTTTGCCTTTGTCGGCAGTATCGAGTTTAAATCTGCGGCGGTACCAGCCGAATCCGCGTTTATGGTAGCCCTGTGAAATATTTTCGGTGGAGTCGACGGGTTGTTCTATAGCCCAGTCGTGCGGGAGGTTAAGAGATAACCACTGGCTATCGTCGTAGTCGACTGCGGCGGCGCCGGGGGCAATACCGGCCTTGGAAGCCATATAACTGGCTCCATGTCCGAGCAAAGGAGCGAAAGGGATATCGCCGAGATGAAATAACCAACCTTCGTCGAGCGAGAAGCGGGAAGTGCCCTCCCCGGGTTTTACCTGTTGTGCGGAGACCTGTAAGCTGGTGAGTAACAGGATCATTAAACCTGCTGTCCAGAGCCAATTCATCATTACTGTTTGTTTACCTGTGAAACGAAGCGTTTTGCAGTTAAGTGCGTCCTGACCGGAACAGAGGGCAGTCAGACAACAGCCTAAGCTGCAAGCATCGTTGTAAAACCGTTGATTATATAGTCTCAAAATTCGTGTTGTACACACAGTGACAGGGGTGAAAAAATCGAATAAAGAGGGTTGTTTTTTAAAGCCGAGCGTCATCGCAGCTGGCCTTGCTGCTGCATCGATGTATTGCCAGCTTGTTAAAACACTATTTTTGCAGAGCGATATGCTTTTATTCCTTTAACCATTGCTAATGAGGCCATTTGTTTTTCTCCTGTTGGTTTTTTGCTATTGCAAAACCATAGCTCAGCATCCAGGCTTTCAGCACCTAAGTGTAGCAGACGGATTATCACAGA
Organism: Filimonas effusa; assembly: GCF_004118675.1. NCBI lineage: Bacteria > Pseudomonadati > Bacteroidota > Chitinophagia > Chitinophagales > Chitinophagaceae > Filimonas > Filimonas effusa. The sequence continues at coordinate 1,612,266 of NZ_SDHZ01000002.1, forward strand.
ATTCAGTTCTAAGCATCACCCAGGATGCCAAAGGCTTTATGTGGTATGGCACGCGCTCGGGGTTAAACAAATATGATTCACGAAAGATCACCATATACAAAAACAGGCCGGGGGATAGCCTTAGTCTTTCCAGCGACTATATTCTTTCCTTACTAAGCGACAGGCAGCAGAATTTATGGGTTGGCACCAGGAAGGGGCTGAACAGGTATGATGCATTGACCGACCGGTTCAACCGGATTGCGCTTAACGTTACAAATGGGAAATCGCTTAAAAACAATGATATTCATATTACCAGCCTGCTTGAAGACAGCAAGGGGCGGTTGTGGGTGGGAACATCGCAATGTTTGTTGCTGCTCCGCAGCAAGGGGCAGGCATCTTCAGAAACGCAGCCGTCCTTTTTTTCGTTTGAAGGCTACCAGCAATTTCCTTCCAGAGGGGTCATGTGTTTATACGAGGATCGCAGCGGAGCCATATGGGTGGGCACTTATGACGGCGCGGTAAAAATAACGGGCAGCAACGATAACTTTCACACATTGGTATTAGGGCAGCAGGAAGGTACTACAAATGGTCTTCGAGACAACCAGATAACCAGTATTACGCAAGACAAGCAGGGCTGGATGTGGATGGGCACTCTTACAGGCGGGTTACATCGTTGCGACAGCACCGGCAGGGACTTCAGCTATTATACGCATTCAGATGTACAGCCGGGCAGCCTGGTCAATAATCATGTAAGGAAGCTGATTTTTGATAACGATGAGCAATTATGGATTGGCACGCAGGAAGGCATTTCTGTAATGGATACCCGTTCGGGTTTATTCCGGTCGTATGTTAATGATGCATGGGACCCACAGAGCCTGAGTCAAAACTCCGTTCATAGTTTCTATAAGGACAATGCAGGTACTATATGGGTGGGCACCTTTTTCGGTGGTGTTAACTATGCCACATCGTACCATACAAGTTTCCAGGTGTTCAATAACAGATCAAGGGTTGGGCGTTTGAGTAACAATGTGGTTAGTTCCATTATTGAAGATAACGACAGGCAGCTTTGGATAGGTACGGAAGGTGGTGGCTTAAACTGTATAGATGCCATTACCCGAAAGGTTACGTACTACCAGCATAAACCTTCTGACGCGGGGAGTGTAGGGTCTAATCTTATAAAGACCATTTACAAAGACAAGCAGGGTTTGCTTTGGATAGGCACACATGGCGGAGGGCTGAACCTTTTTGAAAGTAACAGCCGACGTTTTACGCGTTATTTATATAAAGAGAATGATCCGGAAACGCAGGGGGCGGAGATCACTGCTTTACTGGAAGACAGCCGTGGTCTTTTCTGGATAGGCACTGATGCTTCGGGTTTGAAGCTTTACAGGAAAAACGGGAAAGAACTTAATACCTATACCGGCGCCCTGCAGGTGATTAAGGGTATAGGGAACCGGTCTGTGCTTAGTTTTCTTGAAGTATCGGGCGGAGAGGTGTGGATAGGTACATCGAACGGGCTATTCAGAACAGACGGCAACCTTGCGGAACTGAGGTTACATTTACTGGAGAACAAGAGCAGCAGTTATCCCTATCATGTAAACAGTCTTACCCGGGACAGGCAGGGGAATATATGGGTAGGCACTTATTATAACGGGATCAATGTTTATGATAATACAGGCAAGAAGATCGCTTCTTATACACAGGAGGATGGATTACCGGATAATAATATCCTGGGAATACTGGAGGATGAGGCGACGCATTCTTTCTGGATAAGTACTGCGAACGGGCTTGCGAGGTTTTCGCCGGCGAATAAAAGGTTTACCGTGTATACAGAGGCAGATGGTATTGCGGGGAATGTGTTTAACAACAATGCCTATTATAAGAACGGTAACGGTATGTTCTTCTTTGGTGGATTTAACGGGCTTTCTGCTTTTTACCCGGGACAGATAAAAGAGAATACTTTAATGCCTCCTATTGTTATTACAGATCTCAAGCTCTTCAATAAACCTGTAGTTGCGGGGGATGGCAGCAAGGTACTTTCACAGGTTGTAGGTCATAGCCAGGCTATAAAGCTAAAGTATGACCAGAATGTATTCTCTATTGACTTTGCCATTCTCAATTATATTAAACCGGAAAAGAACAGATATGCCTGGCGGCTGGAGGGTTTTGACCAGGACTGGAATTACGGCACTGTCCCAACTGCTTCTTATACCAATATTCCCCCGGGAGACTATCATTTTCTTGTAAAAGGCGCCAATAATGACGGGACCTGGAGCAAAGTTACCCGTTTACAGGTTTCTGTGCTTCCGCCCTTCTGGAAGACCTGGTGGGCTTATAGTTTTTACATATTACTTGTTGTTACATTAGCATTCTTTATCACGCGTTTTTTCTTCCTGAGAGCCTTACTTCAAAGGAACCAGGAACTTACCCAACTGAAGCTTAATTTCTTTACCAATATTTCGCATGAAATAAGGACGCATCTTTCGCTGATCATTGGTCCTGCTGAAAGGATGTTACTCAACAACCATAATGATGAAAACAAACAGCAGCTGCGTACTATCAAAAACAATTCGGAGAGCCTGCTTCAACTGGTAAATGAACTGATGGATTTCAGGAAGGCTGAAACGGGGCATTTATCGTTACATGTGTCCGGCTGGAACCTGGTGGCATTTCTTAGTTCTATTTCTGAATCGTTTCATGAGCTTTCTGTTACCAGGAATATCAGGTTAGATTTTATAAGTGCTACTCAAGATGCTGAAGTGTGGTTTGATAAAGAGCAACTAAAAAAGGTATTTTATAATCTTTTATCCAATGCTTTTAAATTCACTGCAGATGGTGGTTATATAAGTATTGTCATTGAAGAGAAGAAAGCCACAGTAGACATAAAGGTTACCGATAACGGCAAAGGCATTTCGAAGGAGAACATCGACAAGTTATTTGACAACTATTTCCAGGAAGATGATGCAGGGAAACAAAATACAGGTTACGGAATAGGGCTTGCCCTTTCGAAGAGTATTGTAGAAATGCACAAGGGGCAGCTGCATGTTTCAAGCGAACCGGTTAGTTCAACTGAACACTACACCTGTTTTACGGTTAGTTTGCTTAAGGGCAGTGCTCATTTCAAACCTGAGCAGATTGTCAGGCAAACAGCGGGCGCTCCGGAGCCGGAACCGGCGTTTGATGCCGGCGGGGCTATGGCATCTCCGATATCTGAAGCCGGGACCGGTCTGACACCTGCAGCCACTATTTTGCTGGTTGAGGATAATCCTTCGATCAGGAGCTTTATCAGGGAAGCGTTGCAAAACAGGTATCATATTCTTGAAAGCAGTAATGGAGTAGAAGGATTAGAGGTTGCAACAGCACATATTCCCGACCTTATCATCAGTGATGTAATGATGCCTGAAATGGATGGTTTTAGTTTTTGCAGCAAGGTAAAAACAGATGCCCGTACCAATCATATTCCAGTGATACTTCTTACGGCGAAAACTGCGGTGGCGCACCAGGTGAGCGGTCTTGAAACGGGTGCAGACATTTATCTTACCAAACCCTTCAGCATACAGGTACTGGAATTACAGATCCGTAACCTGCTTGCTTCGCGCGAGCGTTTATGGCAACGATTCCAGCAGGAGTTGCAGTTACTGCCTGCGCGGGCATCTGATATGAAAGACAGCATGGCGTTGGTTCAGGTGGAGCAACCGGCATTACATCCGCTTGATGCTGCATTTATTGCTGACATAAAACAAATGGTGGAGGAGCATATGGAAGATCCCGATTTTGGCATTGCATTGCTTGCCAAAAAGGCGGCTATGAGTCAGCCTGTTCTTTTCAAAAAGATCAAGGCCATTACCGGCATGACAGCCAATGACTTTGTTAAATCGCTTCGCCTGAAACGGGCTACGGAACTGCTGCGTGAAAACAGGTATACTGTTTATGAAGTTTCTTATATGGTTGGTTATGAAAACAGCAAATATTTCAGCAGGGAATTCAAGAAGCAGTTTGGGAAAACGCCTACGGAGTGGATGGGGGATGGCAGATGACAAAAGATGGCGTACCGGGTTTTGATGCGCCACCTTTTGTTGTTATTTATTTATAGTTGATAGTTCCTTTCAATGGGGTGTTATCGGAAGCCCCGCCTATCATTACGTCGAACTCACCGGGTTCTGTTATGAGCTTCAAGTTGCTGTTATAGAATGCCAGTTTGTTTTTGTCAAGTGTGAAGCTGATGGTTTTGCTTTCACCTGGCTGCAACATTAGTTTTTGATATCCTACCAGCTCTTTCAGCGGGCGAACGATGGAAGCAACTTTATCTCGAATGTAGCACTGTGTTACTTCTTCACCTGCTACGTTACCTGTGTTGGTTATCACAAACGACACTTTTACCGAGTCGTTGCCACTGAAGGAGGTTTTACTGAACTGCAGGTTGCTGTATCCGAAAGTTGTATAACTTAAGCCATAACCGAAAGCGTATTGAGGTGTATTCACTACATCGATATAAGCGGAGCGGTAGGTAATATCGCCGTTGGGTAATACGGGGCGTCCTGTACTTGTTTGTTTATAGGTAATTGGAATCTGGCCGAGGTTACGGGGAAAGGTTACCGGTAGTTTTCCAGAAGGATTGTATTTTCCGAAGAGGACATTTGATATGGCATTACCTGCTTCGCTACCTAACCACCAGGCATATACTATGGCATCGGCTTGTGCGTTTACGGTATCCATGATCAATGGACGGCCAGCCATTACTACGGCCACTACGGGTTTACCAGTTGCTTTTATTGCTGCCAGCAGTTGTTGCTGAACGCCTGGCACACCGATGTTGCTTCTTGATTTTGCTTCGCCGCTCATGGTAAAAGTTTCGCCTATGGCCATTACGACTATGTCGGCCTGGCGGGCTATGCCGAGCGCTTCTTCGAAGCCTGATCTATCATTTCCTTTTATGGCGCATCCTTTGGCGGTAAGGATGGAAGCGCCGGATGCATTGTTTTTGAGGCCATCGTATATATTAACGAAGATGGTGGTATCGACAGGCTGTACTGCCCATCCGCCGGCCATATCGAGTTTAGATTTTGATAACGGTCCGATCAGGGCTATGGTTTTAGCTGCTGTAGTGATGGGCAGTGTTTTGTTTTCATTTTTCAATAATACGATAGAACGTTCTGCTACTTTACGTGCTATTGCTGCGTGAGAAGGATCGTTCAGTACACGTTGTTCTCTTGCGGGGTCGGAGAATTTAAAGGGATCATCGAAGAGGCCGAGTTCATATTTTTTATAGAGGATGCGGCGTACGGCGTCGTCGATGAGTGCGACATCTACTTTCTTTTGTTTTACGAGCAGTGCGAGGCCATTGATATATGCTTTGCTTTCCATGTCCATATCACTACCGGCGGTGATGGCCTGGAGGGCTGCGATGGTATCATTTTCTGCGAAACCGTGATGTGTCATTTCGCCTATGGAGCCCCAGTCGCTTACGACGAAGCCATTGAATTTCCATTTACCTTTTAATATATCCCTTTGCAGGTAAGCGTTACCTGTAGCGGGAACACCGTTAAGAGAGTTGAAGGAGTTCATAAAAGTTGCTACGCCTGCTTCTACGGCGGCGTGGAAAGGCGGGAGGTAGTCTTGCCAAAGCTGTACTTCGCTCATATCAACAGCGTTGTAGTCGCGTCCTGCTATGGCTGCGCCGTAGGCGGCGAAGTGTTTGGCGCAGGCCATGATGGCGTCGGTACCGCCGAGGCGGGCTCCCTGGAAGCCACGTACTCTTGCTTTGGCGGCAAGTACGCCGAGGTAGGTATCTTCACCGGCGCCTTCCATGATGCGGCCCCAGCGCGGATCTTTTGCAATATCGACCATTGGTGCAAAAGTCCAGTGGATACCACATGCAGCGGCTTCTTTAGCGGCTATGTGTGCTGCCTGTTCGAGGAGTTGCATATCCCATGATGCAGTTTCGCCCAGGGGAATAGGGAATACGGTTTTGTAGCCATGTATCACATCGAGGCCAAAGAGCAGTGGGATCTTTAGACGGGACTGCAGGGCCATTTCCTGGACTTCGCGGGTATCTTTTGCGCCTTTTACATTGAGCATGCTGCCTACCATGCCTGATGAGATATCGGCCTTTTGTGTTTTGTTCTGTTCATTAACAGGACCTGTTACCTGGCGGCCCGAATATTGATTCAGTTGACCGATCTTTTCTTCGAGCGTCATTTTGGCCAGGAGTGTATTTACTTTTTTTAAGATCACGGGATCATAAGACTGGGCGTAGGAGGAGGTTGAAACGACCAGGGCAAGCAAGAGGTTCGTCAGGAGTTTCATATATTTTATTTTTCAATCGTTGCGTATGCAATTTAAGGTTTCCGGCATCCAATATATCTTGAAAAATTGAGATATTAAGCGGTGTTTTAAAGCGCTGTCGTTTTCAACCCTAAGAATGTCTTTTTTAGCCCTATGAAACCGTTCCCAAGGATCGTATGTTTACATTACCGAAAAAATAAAACATTTTTTTATGAATAACTCTATCTATCCATGCCTCACCATCAAGGGTAAAATTGCGGAGGCGGCGGCTTTATATGCGGATGTATTTGGCGCGAAGACCGTTCAGTCGTCGCCTATTGTAAACATACTGGAGATTGACGGGCAGAAACTGATGTTGCTGAATGATGGCCCTACGAGTAAGCCCAATCCTGCGATTTCGTTCATGTTTTCGAATGAGCATAAGGAGGCAACGGAAGCGTGCTGGAACAAACTGACAGAAGGCGGCAAGGTATTGATGCCTTTGGACAGTTATCCGTGGAGTTCTTATTACGGCTGGGTTGAAGACAAGTATGGGGTGAACTGGCAATTAATAACCAATAAGGAGGAGCTGCCTATACAAAGGTTTTCTCCGACGCTTATGTTTGTTGGTGATAATGCGGGCAAAGCGGCGGCAGCTATTTCGTTCTATACGCAGTTATTTCCTCAATCAAACGTAAGGGGCATTTTAAAATACGGAGAAGGAGAGGGCGACAATACCGACTATATTAAACATGCCCAATTTTCTGTTAACGGTTATGTGATGATGGCGATGGATAGTTCACATGCTCATCATTTTACATTTGTTGATGCAGTATCGTTGGTTGCAGCGTGTAATACACAGGAAGAGATTGACCGGTATTGGGAAACGCTTACGAGCGAAGGCGGTAAAGAGATTGCCTGCGGATGGCTGGTGGACAAATATGGCGTGAGCTGGCAGATAGTACCTGCCAACCTGGGTGCACTGATGAGTAAGGGTGGAGAAAAGGCTCAGCGCGTAATGAGTGCCTTGCTGAAGATGAAAAAGCTTGTTATAAAGGACCTGGAAAATGCTTAGTGTGGAAAGGTTTACCCATTGAAACAGACCCCGGGGTCTATTATGGATTTAACATTATAAGGGCTCCCCGATTAAGGGGAATATCGCTCAGAAATAAATATCTTTATAAGGATTTTTATTTCTTAACCCTCAAACTGTAAGTCCTATCCGGCGTTCCGGCTATTAACCCCAAGGTATGTTTCTGAGACGTATTGCCTTATTGCTGCTGATATTACCCTTGTTTGTGCACGCCCAAAACCTAGACTCGCTTTTAGCGGCCTGGAAGCAGCGTATTGTGCAAAAGCATCAACGTGCAGATACCGGCTCGATTGATCTTATGAACGCTATTGCCAGGGCTTATGAGCCTTATGGGTCGGACAGTACGATCTATTTCAGCCGGCAGGCTATCCATCATTCGCAGAAGATAGGTTATAAACGTGGTGAGGCTACTGCCAACACCAATCTCGCCAAGTTATATTATCATTTAGGGGAATATAATCTTACCCTGGAGTATGCGCTGATAGCGTTAAACTTAAGCAAGCAGATCAACAACCTGGAGGAGATGGCGAATGCTTCGAATATGCTGGGGCTTGTTTATTTAACGGAAAAAGATGTAAAGGCTTCTCTTTCTCAATTTTTAAGAGCTGCTGCGCTTAACCAGCAACTGAATAATCAAGGCCGGTTGTCGGCGAACTATTTCAATATTGCTTTGTGTTATTTTGACGATAAGCAACCTGACCATGCATTTCGTTATCTTTTAAGGAGCAAGGCCATTAGTACCGCCATCAATGATAAGCGGATGCGTACTATGGCCAACAACAAGCTTGCTGATTATTATTACCAGAAGGGAGAGAGTGGCAGGGCTATTCTTTTTTATACATCGGTCATTGAAAATAAAGCGTTCCAGGATGAGTGGGAAACGGGGTATGCTTTAACTGGTTTGGCGGAGTGTTATTATGCGCAGCGGTCATATGATAAGGCTGTCAGCTATGGAGAAAAGGGGCTTGCGAATGCGAGGCGTGTTAATGCCAAATGGGATATCGAGCGTTCGCTGAGAATACTTCATAAGACCTACAAAGCGACCGGCGAGATCGAGAAAGCATATGATTACCTGGTGCAGGAAAAGTTGTATAGTGACAGTCTTTTTAATGAGTCGAAGGAAAGTGAGATCAATGGTCTTCATCTTAAACAGGAGCGTGCGGAAAACGAGCTACTTGTCAAGAGCAACCAGATAGCAAGAGATAAGAGGGCTGTTGACAAGATGATCATTTTTGTAATACTGTTGGTGGCTTTGTTCCTGGGTTTGGTTTTGATCATGGTATTAAAGAATGCTTCACGTATTAAGCGGCTTTATAAAAAGCTTCAAAGTAAATCGGATCAGATCATTATACAAAAGAAACTGATCGAGCAAAAGAACCAGGAGCTGGAGGAGCTGAATCAAACGAAGGACCAGTTATTTTCAATTGTAGGTCATGATTTGCGGACTCCTTTTGCGTCGATGTTGGGGACCCAGGAGTTATTTGCAGATAATCACCTGGCGGAAACGGAAAAGCAACTGCTGGTTGCGCGTTTCTTTGAGCAGATGTCTGTGACTTCGGCGATGCTTGAGAATTTATTGTTATGGGCCAACAATCAGCGGAAGGGATTAAAAGCTGATAAGCAAGTTGCCAGTCCTGATGCTGTTATCCAGGAGTTGCTGGAATTGTTCCGGAAGGTTGCGGAGCAAAAGCAGATCACTATTATTCATATTCGTGGGGAGCAGGTAAGGATACATGCGGATATCGATCAATTGCGGATCTTACTTCAGAATATCATTACCAATGCGATAAAGTTCACGATGCCCGGCGGATCGATTGTGATCAGGACTTCGGGTGATAAGGAGCGGGTAAACATATCGATCAAGGACAATGGTATAGGTATGGCGGCCGATAAAGTTGACAGGCTGTTCCATGATGTTGGAAAGAACATTTCTACTTATGGTACGGGGCGGGAACGTGGTATTGGCATTGGGTTGATGCTGGTTGACAAGTTTGTGCAAATGAATGACGGCAGCATTAGTGTAAACAGCAAGGAGGGAGAAGGCACCGAGTTCATTATAAGCTTTCCGGCTGGGAATGCAGGTAGTTGCAGCGAGTTGTAATGCCAGTTATTTATTGGCCTCAAGTACATATACATCAGGGGCTGACCGTTGTTTTGGGTCAGCTCCTGATTCCACTATTTAGCTTATTCCCTGTTATCAGTTACGGTCCCAGAAGGCTGGTGGTTCTATGCCAAGGCTGCGGAGGTATACATAACCCTGGGCGCGGTGGTGTACTTCGTTATCGATAAAATAAAGCACTGTAGAATAAACTGTTCCTTCGAACTGGCCGAAGGCCATGATAGTTTCGCGGAAACGTTCTTCGGAGATCTGCGGGAAGCGTTCTATGATGGTTTCTGTTCCTTTATCCCATAGGGCAAGCACGTGGGCTTTGGTTCTTTGCTCTTCGGGATATGAGTGTTCCCAGCTGGAGTCGGTATTCCATTTGTCGGTAACAATGCCTTCGATGCCGGGTACGCTTACGTCGATCAATTCTTTTACCATAATAGCAAAGGGGCGCATACCGCCTATGCTGTAGGTAAAGAACTGGTCTTCGGGGAATGCTTCGATGGCTTTACGGGTAAGGCGGCGATGGCCTATCCATTCGTTTAGCAGGTCGGCGGAAGAAATGAAGGACTGCGCTTCAACGGCTGTGTTTTGTGTTGTCATAACGATAAGATTTCTGTTATTGTGTGTTTGCTTACACAAAGGAAAAAAGAGGCACTGACAACCTTATGGCAGCCTGTTTTCGAATTATAAAAAAAAGACGGAGATAGTAGAGTAGAATGCAGCTATACCAGTCACTTAATCTTTTTTCAGATCGATAACCAATTCTTTGGGCGTTAGTGTACGATTTGCTTTTGTGGCAATATCTATGGCGATGCCTATTATACCTCCAAAAAGCAAGTTGGGCCAGATCCAGCCGTTGTGTTTATAACCGAGATTAATGATTGAATCCTGGTATCCCGGCTTATGGAATAGGAGAACATATCCTTTTTTTCCACTGCTGTCTTTTAACGGTTCTCCGCTACGCTTCAGGTATAGTTCAGGAAGGGCGCCTGTTTGTTTCGTACCATTAATGTACACGTTGACATTATCCTGTTTATAACTTACCGGAATTGATTGTCTACTGCCTTTGATAATGGTGGCGCAAGAGGAAAAAAAGGAGATAATAGCAATAAAGGCCAGGATTGGTTTTGATGTCATATATTGGTTATTTGAGAAACAAAATACCAAAACCAGCGCATAAATACCAGCCGGTTAAAAAAAGAAGTTGCGGGTTATTTTGCCGGATGCGTTTGCATACTGGTTAACCGGCCAGCTATTGATTAAAATAAAACAAGTGTATGATAACTGAATCCTGTTTGAAAGCCTGTAGCTATTTGGATCTATCTATCATACACCTGTTTATTAGCTCTTGTTTTCTTTTTTATCTTTTTCCTGTTTTTTATCGCCGTCTTCTTCTTCCATGGTTTCTTTAGCTGATTGTACTAAAGAAGAGATGGGGCCTTCCATATGTTCCTGCGGGTCGGTAGTGTGCAAGGTTTCGGGATCGGGCTTTATAGCGTCTTTATCCTTTTCCTTTTTGGGGTCTTTGTTTGTTACATCTTTCTGTGTCATAGGTAATTGTTTTTGTGTTCTGTTGATTAGAAGTAAAATCATGCCAAGGGCAGCAGGATCAGCAGAAGTTTTGGGCTGAACCTTTTGGGTGTTTTCCTGTTAACCCAGTTCCATATTTTAACCTGGGTTAAAATATTTGCACGGGTTAGGTTAGAACTTTACATCATCAAAAAACAATACAAACACTAAACTTGAAATTTATGAAAAGGACAGCAAACGCTCATTGGAATGGCAACCTGAAAGAAGGAAATGGTACTATTTCAACGCAGAGCACTACCCTGAGCAATACGCAATACTCTTTCAATACCCGTTTTGCCGAGGGTGTGGGCACCAATCCTGAAGAACTGTTAGGCGCTTCGCATGCGGGATGTTTTACCATGGCATTAAGCGCTGCGCTCACTGAAAAAGGGATCACTGCCGGGGATCTGGATACAAAGGCGACAGTAGAATTTGACATGTCGGCTCTGAAGATCTCGAACATTACACTTGACTTAAAGGCTTCTGCCATTGAAGGCGTTTCGGAGGAGGATTTCAAGGCTTTTGCGAACGGAGCGAAAGAGAATTGTCCTATATCAAAGGCGCTTGGCGGGACGAATATTACGCTGAATGTGATTTATGGTTAGTGCCGGCAGGTTTACTTAAACATTGGCAAGGGATAAAAGGGGTGCCGGAAAGCGTGTCCGGAAACGCCTTTCAGGAGGAACAGGTGGAAACCCCGGCCGGGATAGTTCCGCCTGTTTTCTTTTAGTTGCTTTGGTTTGAGGCCGAAGCGGAAGAGGCCAAAGGATACGTCGGTCCAGTCGGCTTTTCTGAAAGTTTCTACTGTAAGCTGGTAGTTTCCTTTGTATTTAGCGGTTTTATGATGCCAGTAGATCATGGCGGCGATTTCTTCGACCCAGTCGCATGCACCTTCTTCGGTCAAATAATATTCTGCCTGTTCTATAGAGGGGTCGATATAATCGAAGGAATGTTTTATCCAAATACCTATATCATGAAAGACTGCTGCGACGGCGTATTTTCCGGCGTTGGCTTCTGTGGGGTCGATTAAAAGGCAATTGAGATAAACGCGGTAAACGTGGTTGCGATAGGCATTGAACTGCCCTCCTATTACCTCCTTATAAGACAGGAGCAGACTTTCGATCAGTTCGTTTGCCGAAGACATAGGGTGCCTGATTGGGATTCTTTACAAGTTACTTTCTATCTTCTGCATTTGCAAGGAAAAGAAAATATAAAATATTTTATGGAAAACGAATACATGGTGCATCTGATTATCAGAAGGTTGCACTGCTGTTCGGGGGGATAGCAGCGAAAGCTAAAAAGCCCCGGTTAACCGGGGCTTTTCACTACAACTACACACTACACTATTTGCTTTTGTAAAAGTCTCTTTTGGCCTGTGTTATTGCCATTTCGCGTTCATTTTTCAATGAGCGGACCGTTGCTCTTCGTTCTTTACCGCTAATGCTATTATCGTCTCTGGCGGCATTGATCTTTTGCTGATATTCATGTTTAATATCGTCGATCTGCATGTCGAGCTTAGACGGTTTAGGTGCGTAGCGATAACCGTTGTTATAATAGGGACCGGGGTATCCAAAGCCGTATCCATATCCCCATCCCAGGTAAGGAGCGCCCATTCCATAATACATCGGGAAATAAGGTCCTGCAGAAACAATTACCCGGCTGCCACCCCGGTAAAAATTGCCGCCACCCCGTATACCACCGCCCACGTGTCTTTGCGCATTTGCAGCAGTAAAAAGGCCAAGCGACAACAACAGCATCATTCCTATCTTTTTCATGTTGTTACGGGTTTTTAATCTACCTATAAGACGTAAAAACGGCCCGAAAATTACATGGGTCAATGCGTTATAACATTTAGCTAACAGTAGTTCGCGAGCCCTCAGGGGCAGGCCTGCAGTACGGCGTAAAGGATCTTACGATTGGCGTCGGTAAAAGTCCGGGAAGTGTCGGTGGGAACGAAGTGCAGCTTAAAAGCCGACATGGCGGCGAGGCTGTCTTTACAATTATAGCCTACTATTCTCAGGGCCTGAACGGCGTTAAAGTTTTCGGGGATCTGGCTGCCGGTGGTATCGGAATACCAGAGGCCATAACCTCCGGCAGCCAGGCGTTGCCAGGGGAAATACCTGGAGGGGTCTACTTTTCGTCCCGGTGCAATATCGGAATGGCCGATGAAATGGTGTGCGGGGATGCTGTAGTCTTTTTTCAGTTTACGTAAAAGGCGCATCAGGCTGGTGATCTGTTCTTCGGTAAAGGGTTCGTTGCCGTTGTTATCGATTTCGATGCCTATGCTGCTACTGTTGATATCGGAATTACCGCCCCATTGAGAGACGCCGGCGTGCCAGGCGCGGAGGTAGTCGTTAAGCATGTGGTGGATAGTGCCGTTTTTACAGATGACATAATGTGCGCTTACCTGTGAAGCCTGCCTGGTAAAAGCGGCGAGCGTTTGTTCGCAGGAGTTTTGGGCGGTATGGTGTATGATAACGAAGTTGGGTTTTCGTAACCCGAAATTGGTTGTTCCTACCCAATAGGCCGGAGGTAAGGAATCGGGGGCAGGTTGCGCTTTTAATACTGCCGCCAGTGATTTTACTTCGCGGCGGTAGGTTTTATTGGCAGCTGCGTAGGGATTATGGCTGCAACCTATGTTTATTGCCATTATTCCTCCTATGAGCGTTGCTCCTATTTTCCGAAATGCGGCTATTTTCATGAAATGGGTAGTTATAGGAGAAAGTTAAGAAGATGCGGTCAGAAAACATCAGCGAAATTGCTGTTGGCGGATCAGGACGAGCGTGCCTTTAGCTATTTCTTGTTACGGAGAAGATCGTTACCGATGAGCATGGCATTTACGTTTTAAAAAAGCGACTTCGAATACTGTTGTTGAATATATACAGCGTGTAAAGATAGAAGCCGCCAAAAAGGGGCTTGAAACCAGCCGCAAAAGTGTGAATGAGCTGATGTATGATGTTGGTTATTCCGATACCAAAGCTTTCAGAACCGTATTCCGCAAGGTAACGGGGTTATCGCCTGTTCAGTATCGTAACAAGTATAACAAAGAGGCTATTGCGAACTAAGCGGAAAGGCTTTCTCACTTGTTGATCGTGCATTGCATGGCTACCCGTTTATAGACAGTCCGTCCCGCACCGGGGACGACTTCGATAGGGTTGGTGCAGCCGGCACGATTACAATTATAATGCGAGCATGCTGGCTAAGCGTTTCAATTCTATTTCGGAAGATTTGGCGGCGAAGTTGAGGTTTATGAGCCTGTAGCCTGCATCTTCAAAGCTTTTCTGGGCTTCTCTTACTTCGAGGATGGTTGCCTGTTTTACCTGAAATTTCTGCATTACGAGATCCAGCAGCTGCTGGGCAATGTGGAAGTTGGCCTGTTCTGTTTCGAGCTGCTGCATTGTGATGCTATATGCCTGGTAGGTTTTAACCATATTGGCTTCGTAGTCGCGGATGACGCCGCGGCGTTGGAGGTCGGCATTTTTTACATCGTATTCCGCTGCCTGTTGCTGGCGTTTTACGGCACTGCCGTTATAGATGGGAATGGTTACGTTTAAACCTAAAACGGGGCCGTAGCTGTTATTTAAACGCGTATCGCCCGCAGCGCTTTTGTTATAGATAAAGTTATAGCCACCATTAAGCCTTAGGGAAGGATAACGTTGTGCGGCGGTTTCTTTTACGATAAACTCATTGATCTTTACCTGTTGTTCAGCTGCGATGATATCGGGGTTTGTTGTGAGCCTATTTGAAATGGTTTCGAGCAGGATCCCTTTTTCGACGAGGATGGTGTCGGCGATAGCAATGCTTGAATCGGCCTGCAGGGTGAGTTGCCGTAACAGTTCTGTTTTTGCCTGTTTGATGACCAGTTCCTGTGACTGTTGGGCCTGCAGTAAAGCTGTAAGATCGAGTTGTACCTGGAAGAGGTCGGCATTATTGGCAAGGCCTACGCTCTGCTGCACCTTTATGATATCGAGTCTTTGTTGTGAAACGGCTATGGACTGTTCTATTGTTTTTACATAACCCTGCTGGCGTACGATATCGAAGTAGGCGACCATTACCCCTGCGATGGTATTCTGAATTTGTGCGTTGAGTAATTGTTCTGATTGCTTCTGGAGCTGATCGAGCCTGTTTTTGGTGGCTATCACGCGGTATCCGTTAGACAGAAGGATACTGCCTGTAGCGCTGGCGCTGAGGTTATTGGCGGCAACGTTGCTTCTTTTTGTATTCCGGGCTGTATTGGCGAACTCCTGGTTAATGGATGTGATCTGTTCGTTATCGGTGGCAGTGGCGCTTACGGTAGGTAAGCCTCCTGCAACGCCGTAGTTATTCAATACGGCGTTTCTTGAAACGTTGTTCTTAGCCAGTTGTATATCGAGGCTGTTCTTTAGTGCAATATTTATGGCATCGGGGAGTGTGAGCTGCTGTGCCATAGCCAGCGCTGGCATTCCCAAGAGAGCTATTATCAGCGTTCTTTTCATTTTAACAGCTGTTTATTCTGTTATGTGAGTTTCATGTACTTTGTGTTTTCCAGATATGTATGTGTATACTGCAGGGATAACAAAAAGTGTCAAAATTAGTGAGAAAACGATACCACCTACGATCACGATACCGAGTGGGATACGGCTGGTAGATGCGGCACCCAGGCTCAATGCAATAGGCAGGGCGCCCAGTGAGGTTGCCAGGCTTGTCATTAAGATAGGACGCAGGCGTTGCTGTGCGGCTTCGAGTACGGCCTGTTTTCTTGGCAATCCTATTTCGCGTTTCTGGTTTGCAAACTCTACTATAAGGATACCGTTTTTGGTAACGAGGCCTATGAGCATGATCATACCTATTTCCGAGAAGATATTGAGTGTTTGTCCGAAGATGTATAAGCTCAAGAATGCCCCTGCTGCTGCGAGCGGAACGGTGAACATGATGGTAAACGGGTCGAGGAAGCTTTCGAACTGTGCGGCCAACACCAGGTAGATGAATACGAGCGCCAGCACGACGGCGAACATGATGTTGGATGAGCTTTCGGCATAGTCACGTGATGCCCCTGAGAGGGCCGTTTGATAGGTGTGGTCGAGTAATTTATTACCGATAGCCTGCATTGCTGCGATGCCGTCGCCAATGGTTTTACCATCGGCAAGGGAAGCTGAGATGGTAGCTGCCTTATAGCGGTTAAAGTGGTAGAGTGTTGCGGGGCTGCTGCTTTCTTCGAGGTGGATCACGGCGTCGAGGGGAATGTTTTCGCCCCTGTTGTTGCGGACGTACAGTTTGTCGATATCGCCGGGTTTATTACGATCGTTCCGTTCTACCTGGGCTATTACCTGGTACTGGAAGCCATTCATAATAAAATAGGCCATACGTCCGCCGGAGAATGCGGCCTGTGCGGCGGCAACAATATCGGCTGTAGATACGCCGAGGTCGCGGGCTTTGATCCTGTCGACAGAAAGCTGGATCTCGGGTTTATTGAATTTGAGGTTAACGTCGACGTTCGAGAAAGTTTTGTCTTTACGTGCTTCGGCCAGGAATTCAGGGATCATTTCCTTCAGTTTTTCGAGGTCCTGGTTCTGGAGTACAAACTGGACTGGCAGGCCTGAACGTGATCCTGAACCTACTGAGATGGTTTGTTCCTGTACTGCGAAGATGCGGGCTTCGTTAAAGCGGCGGAGTTTTTTCTGGAGGTCGGCTGCTATTTCGCTTTGGGTGCGGTCACGTTCGGCGGGGTCGATCAGTCCGATCCTTGGTTGTGAGGTATTGGTAGCGGTAGAAGAGAAGCCTCCTCCGGTTCTTGCGAATACGAAGTCGCGTTCGGGAACGGAATCATATAAGAAGTTAGCTACTTCATCGGTGAGGTCCTGCATGTATTCGAAGCTTGTACCTTCTGCTGCGGTAGCGGTGAAGCGAATGGAGCTACGGTCTTCGAGCGGTGCAATTTCGCTTTGCAGGTGGCCGAGTGTAAACCAGATGAGGCCGAAGCAGACCACTATAATGATCCAGGACACCCAGCGTACGCTCATGAAAGCTTCGAGCCAGCGCCGGTAGCCGTTTTCCATTGCCTGGAAGAAGGGTTCTGTTTTTTTATAGAACCAGCCATGGTCGGCGTTTTTACGGGTAAGATAAACGTTTAGTACGGGAGTGATGGTAAGCGAAACGAACGCCGAGATCAATACTGCGGCTGCGAGCACCACACCAAACTCGCGGAACAGTCGTCCTACGAAACCTTCGAGGAAGATCACCGGCAGGAATACGATGGCAAGTGTGATAGAGGTTGAGATAACTGCGAAAAAGATTTCTTTACTTCCTTCGAGCGCTGCTTTGCGGATGGGCATACCTTCTTCGAGCTTACGGAAGATATTTTCCGTGACCACGATACCATCATCGACCACGAGGCCTGTTGCCAGCACTATACCCAAGAGCGTAAGCACGTTAACGGTAAAGCCGCAGATGTACATGATGAAGAAGGTGGCTATGAGTGATATGGGGATATCTATCAGGGGCCTGATGGCGATGAGCCAGCTACGGAAGAAGAAGAAGATAACGAGCACCACGAGGCCGAACGAGATCAGGAGCGTTTCTTTCACTTCGTCGAGAGAGTGGCGGATGTTGCGGGTATTATCGATAAGGACGTTGAACGAGATATCTTCTTTGTTGCCGTCCTGGATTTCTTTCAGGCGTTTATAGAATTCGTCGGCGATGGTGATGTTGTTGGCTCCGGGCTGTGGTATAATGGCGAGGCCTACTGCATTCACGCCATTGAATTTCCAGCCACGGTCTAATTGTTCGGGGCCGAGTTCAACCGTTGCTACGTCGTTGAGGCGAACGATACCTGCGGTATCCTGGCGGATGATAAGGTCTCTGAACTGCTGTTCTGAAGTAAGGCGTCCGAGTGTGCGGATGGTAAGTTCTGTGCTGTTGCCGTAGATCTTTCCTGGGGGCAGTTCTACGTTTTCGCTATTGAGCGCTGTTCTGATATCGGTAAGGGCTACGCCGTAGGCGTTGAGTTTATCGGGTTTGAGCCATAAGCGCATGGCGTAGCGCTTTTGTCCGAAGATATTAATAGAGCTGATGCCGTCGATGGTTTGCAGTTGTTGCTGGAGGACGTTTTCGGCATAGTCGCTAAGGTCCATCAGACCTTTGGTGCGGCTTTGAACTGCGAGCAATAATATGAAGTCGCTGTTGGCGTCGGCTTTAGAGACTACGGGTGGGGCGTCGATATCCTGGGGCAGGCTGCGTTGTGCCTGGCTTACCTTATCGCGGACGTCGCTTGCTGCTGCTTCGAGATCGGTTCCGAGGTTAAACTCTACGGTGATATTGCTGCTACCCTGCTGACTTGAGGAGGTGATGGTACGAATGCCGGGGATACCATTGATCTGTTTTTCCAATGGTTCGGTGATCTGGCTTTCGATGATATCCGAGTTGGCGCCTGTGTAGGAGGTAGATACGTTGATAACCGGGGGATCGATGGCCGGGTAATCTCTTACAGCCAGAAATGTATAACCCACTACGCCCAGGAGGATGATGAAGATATTCATCACGGTAGCGAATACCGGGCGTTTGAGTGATAACTCCGAAATGTTCATGATTCTTATTTCAATTTGCTGTTGACAAGATTATTGCTGGCCCTGGTTCACGGTATCCCTGAGGTTATTGAGCTGAGCAATGTTGCGCACCTTAACGGGGTTGTTATTGGTTGCGAACATGACACCTTTAACCACGATGGTATCGCCCTGGCTGACGCCTTTTGTGATGGCTACGAAGCTGGACTGTCTGAGGCCTGTTTGGACATTGACGAAGGCTGCTTTTCCATCGCGGACCAGGACAACCTGTTTGTTTTTATCGCTTGGGATAATAACATTGCTGGGCACCAGTATTGCTTTCTGGGTAATGTTCTCGCCTACGTACACTTTTACGAAGGCCCCGGGGTTGGCTTTACTTACGGGGGGTAACAAAGCGCGGATCCTGAGGTTACGTGTTAAGGCGTTTGCCTGTGGTTCTATTGCAATGACGGAGGCTTTATGGCGGGCGTTATCTGTACCGTCTATCACTACGTTTACAGTACCGCCTGTTTGTACCAGGGATCCATATTGTTCGGGAATGGTAAAATCGACCTTCAGCTGATTCAGTTGTTGCATGGAGGCGATAATGGTTGTGGGGGTAACGAAGGCCCCCGGGCTTACCTGCCGTAATCCGAGGGTTCCGCTGAAGGGGGCGCGGACAACCGTTTTATCGATCATAGCCAGGGTATAATCGATATCGGCCTTAAAGCCATTTACGGTGTTGAGTGCGGCATCGTAATCGGCCTGGTTGACGCCATTTATATCGAGCAGCTTGCGTAAACGCTGTTCTGTTTTTTCTGCCAGTTCGAGCTGTACTTTGATCTTACCCAGCTGTGCCTGTAAGTCGGCATCATTGACGCGTGCGATGACCGTTCCTTTTTCTACATATTTACCTTCCTGAACGTTGAGGTAGGTAAGGCGTCCGTTTACTTCGGGCCGCAGTTCAACGAATTCGTTGGCGAGGACGGAGCCATTGGCTTCTACGGCATTAGTGACATTTGTATAGCCGGCTACAATAACATCTACAATGGGTGCCTGATTCTGGGAAGCTTTAGGGTTTTGTTTTTTCCCGCCGCATGCACCCAGGAGGCAGGAACAGGCAATGATGGCAGGTATTCTACTTGATAACATCGTTGGGATTTAGCTTTAAAACCATTTACGGATTTAAAGATAGATAGATTTTAATGCCTATTTAAGGAGCGCTGCTTCACTAACGGTGAACCCCATAAAAAAACCGGGCGAGTGCGCCCGGTTCACAAAGGTTTAACAATCCGTTATCAATGACTGTGTTATTCTACTTCCTGTTCAAAGTGAAGCAGTTTACCGTCTTTATTAACCCCTTCGAGCACTACGCGGAGTTTTTTGGTAACGTCGTTATTATAGAACTCTACTGTGATCCTATGGTTTTTGGGATCGGTTAATACGTAGGGGTTCCAGTATAAGGTAGTGCGCAGATCGGGCTGGTCGTGGCGGGGGTCGCCGACTGCGTAGTTAGGGGAATAGAATTCTTTGAAGTTGGTATAGCCGGCAATTTTTTTGAAGTCGAGGCCTTTCCCTGGTTCGGACTTCACGTCGCCGCCTCTGCGGGTGTATACGGCTATGGCGCCACCTGCGCCGCCGCCGAAGCTACCGAAGAAGGGGGGGCGCATTACCTTGATATAAGCCACATCGGTCATCGGGATATTGGCTAACTGTTGTGCGTCGACGGGCATTTCGTCGAGGAAGAAGGAGGTAGCACTTCCGCGCCAGGTAGCGCCTTCCTGTCCGCTGCCCATAGCGCCTCCGGAGGTTCCGGAGATCTGCAGACCTGCCACGCGGCCCTGGAGGTACTGGAACACGCTGAAGGAGCTTTGTGCCAGCACATCGTTCAATACATCGAACTGGTAGCCATCGCCTTTAAACATGCCCGAGGTATATTTTTCGTCGAGGACGTCGACCGGGCGTTTTGCTCTTGACTTTACGGTAACCCCTTCGAGCGTTGCCGTTTCGAGTAATTTTTTCAGGCGTGCCTGTTCATCGGCAAAATAGCGGGCGCGTGCGTTTCCGCTGGTATCGAGCGTAATGAAGTTATAAGCGGGTAAGCCCTGAATTTTATAAGGTGCATCGGCAAGGCCATTCATAAAAGAAACGGCTACCCTTGAGCCCAGTTTGCTTTTTGAATTGAACTGATAGTATACGCGCACCGTATCGAAGAACAACATATTAGGATCGGAGAAAGTACCATCGGTTTTCAGTGGTAAAAACGAGAAAGTACGGGAAGAGTCTTTTCCCTGGAAGATCATATTAATATTACCAGCTTCCCTGAGTTCGGAAGGCGTAGCGCCGAAGACCTTCCCGGAGAAGGATAAAAAGGATGTGTCTTTGGGATATTTGATGGCAGGCATCTGGCCTTTTGCCAGCTGTTCCCAGTTAATACGGCGCCAGCCGTTTGTTAACATTACGAGGTCGAGGTGCTGCTGGAGGCTATCGGCCTTGCTGCTGAAATAGGCTGCTGCGTTGTGCACGTAACCTTTTATTTCGCTTGACAGCAGCAGATAAGAGACGATAGTGTTTGCGGTATCTTTCGCCAGGTCTGCATCGGTCACTGCGATAGACATATTGGCTGCTACGGTATCGGGCACATCTATTTCGATAAAGCTTTTAGCGCGTTTGCGGGTATCGCCGATGATATCTACGGTAGGCGTAAAGCTGTAGTTATGATTATTGATGAAGGTAATACGTTCTGCCACGGGCAGCCAGTTAGCATCGAACAGGCTTAGTACGATGATGCCTGAGGGCAGGGTATTTACGGGTATGCTTCCACCGATAGCGGTAGTTTCGGTAAGGTCGACCTTAGCGCGATAGATCATCTGCTGTTGTAAGGTAGCAACGATGTAAAGCGTTTTAAGGTTATCGGGAGTATTGGCAGCGCGTTCTACGAGGAAGCTGCGCCTTGGGCCTGTACCTGAGACGGCCATGGTTACACCCGACTCTTTGGATTCGGGGAGCGCTGTTGTTTGTATTTTACCGTTGACATCTTTCCAGATGGCGGCATATTTTTGTCCGGCTACCGGTTCCATGTTTATAAAACCCATGCCATCGTACTGTGTAACAAAGGTGTCGATCTTAGTTCCCTGTGCGTCTACGATACGTCCTTTTACTGCAACCGGTTTGCCCCACTGATCGTTGGCTTTAAAAGCCAGTTTTGATTTCAGTCCTGCAATAAGATCACCGCTTTCGGGGAAGAAGCCGAGAGTGGTTTCTATTTTAGGAGGTGTGCCGTGAATGGGTTTTTGTACGACACGAAGGTCTTTGGTAAACAGGAAGGCGGAATCGAAATTTTTCATCCACTGTGTATAGGCTCTTACGTGTAAGATCTGGCTTTTAAAGGACGCTGGTATATCGAACTGGCCTTTCGCTGTTCCTTCGAGGAGTGGCGTTGCGGTATGAAGCAATACATTTCCTTCGGCATCGGTCCAGTCGACATAAAAGTTCTTACTGATATCGGACGGATAGATGCCTGCCATAAGGTAAGCTTTAAACCAAACAGTTTCTCCGGGAGAGTAGACCTGTTTATCGAAGTGGAGGTAAGCACGTTCCTGCTGATATTGCTCGCTCAACTGTGCCAGGGGTGCGTCGAGTTTCTGAGCAGAGAGTGTTGACATAACACCTAAAAGAGAACCCGCTGCTAAAAGATAACGTCCGAGTGTAGACATATTAGCTGATTATCAAAAGTTTACATTATCGAATTCTGTACAAGTTCGTTCAATTGCTTTTCTAAAAATAAGTTGTTTGTAACAGACAACGTGAGATTAGTAATAAACGGGCATGAATTTTATGCCTTCTTTACCACAGTTCCTGAATTTTAAGCATAAAGCTGCGTGAGGATCGGTATTTTTGAAACAAGACCTTATACCATACATACCCCCTATGATGCATATGAAAGCGATAGCTCTACAACCGGAGGAACAAGAACGATTGCATGAACTTAAAAGGTACGCATTGTTAGATAGTCCTGCCGAGAAAGAATACGATAGTATAGTACAATTGGCGTCGCAGTTATGCCAGGCGCCGATAGCGCTTATTTCCTTTATAGATGCGGAACGCGAGTGGTTTAAAGCAAAGACAGGCATTACTATTAGCGAAGTGCCGGCAGCATCTTTTCCGGGGAGTAAAGTAATTGAACAGAAAGGGTTATTACAGATACCTGATCTGCTGGAGGACGCCAATTCGTTTGTATTGTCTGCATTAACGGAGGAAATAACTCCCCGGTTTTATGCAGGTGTTGCTATTAGTTCCCCGGAAGGTTTTGTGCTGGGTGTATTAAGTGTGCTTGATACAAGGCCCTCGCGGGAACTTAGTGCAGACCAGGTTTTTGCGCTGGAAGCGCTTGCCGGTCAGGCTGAAAAGCTGATAGAGTTGCGTTTAAGGAAGAGTGAAACGCAGCGGATGATAAGTACGCAAAACCGGATCACTTCTATCATAGCTCATGATGTGCGAAACCCGTTGGCTGCGCTGAAAGCTATTATAGAGTTGAAGACTTCCGGTATGCTTACCGAGGAAGAAACAACGGAGATGTTAAGCATGTCGGCAAAGCAACTTGACGGAACGCTGGAGATGGTGGCGAACGTGGTAGATTGCGGCAAGCTACAGATAAAGACAAAGCTTCCCGAGAAGCAGGCTATAGATATACATGAGCAGGTATCGATGGCTTTTAATGCGCAGCAGCCTAAAGCAACAGCCAAGGGCTCCCAGTTATTTAATAGTGTGACGCCGGGCTTAACTGTTGACCTGGATATAGAGACGCAGGTGCTTCAGTTTATACTGCGCAACCTGTTGGATAATGCCATCAAGTTCACAGAAAACGGCAGTGTTACGGTTCGTGCGCAAAACGTTTATGGCCGGCTGGAGCTGCAAGTGAGCGACACGGGTGTTGGCATAGCTGCGGCTAAAGTTCCCCATCTTTTTGATTTGCAGAAAAATAACAGTACACCTGGTACGCGGGGCGAGAAAGGCAGCGGGCTGGGTTTGATACTGGTGCGGGAGTTACTTGAGAAGCTGCGGGGAAGGATACAGATAGAAAGCCAGGAACAGTCGGGGACGACGGTTACCATAGTTTTATAGCACTGTGACTCAAAGATGTTACCGGGAAAAAGCAAGATCCAGGGGGCCCGCGGAGGGCAGCAAGTGCGATACAAGTGCGATGCAAGTGCGATACAGGTGCGATGCAAGTGCGATGCAAGTGCGATACAGGTGCGATGCAAGTGCGATGCATGAGCGATGCAAGTGCGGTTATAGTTCACTTATAGTATATCCACGCCATATATTTAGCAGCCGGGGCAGACCATTGGTTTTGGCCGGCCCCGGTTTTTATTTCTACGGCGGATGAATTTAGGAGAATAGCCGGTATACTATAAAGCTCATGACATAGGCAAGGGCTGTCATATACCCTACCTGGATGAGCGGCCATTTCCAGGTTTTGGTTTCTCTTTTTACAATTGCCACGGTGGTCATACATTGCATTGCCAGAACGTAGAATACCATTAGTGATAAGGCGGTGGGCAGTGTGTATACTTTAGAGCCATCGGGCCTTACTGCGCTGGCCATTTTTTCGCGCAGCGGAACGTTATCGTCGGTTTCTTCTACGCTATATAAAGTGGCCATGGTTCCTACAAACACTTCTCGTGCTGCGAAGGAAGTTACCAGTGCGATACCTATTTTCCAATCGAAGCCCAGGGGTGCTATTGCGGGTTCGATGGTTCTGCCGATGATGCCTGCGTAAGAGTGTTCCAGTTTCTCGGTGCTTTTTTCGCTTTCGAGCCCGGCCTTTTCTTCGTTGGTTTTAGCCTGTTGCTGCAGTGCGGCGTATTTTTCATCGATGCCGTGCATTCTTTTTGAAGGGCCGTAACTGCTAAGTGCCCAAAGTATGAGGGAGATAACGATGATCACACGGCCGGCGTCCCAAACAAAGATCTTGGCTTTTTCTACCATTGTGATACCTACGTTCTTCCAGCGGGGTGAGCGGTAAACGGGTAATTCCAATATAAAGAAGCTTTTTTCCTTTACCTTGATCACCATCTTCAATACAAAACTTACGATCAGCGCCATTACGATACCCAAGAGGTAAAGTCCCATCATCACTAAACCCTGTAAGCTGAGAAATCCTAAATAGTAAGTATTGGGGACGGCCAGGGCAATGAGGACTGTAAAGACCGGCAGTCTGGCGCTGCAGCTCATAAAGGGAGTTACGAGAATGGTGAGGAGCCTTTCTTTTTTGTTTTCGATGTTACGGGCGGACATGATTGCTGGAACGGCGCAGGCGAAACCGCTGATCATGGGCATCACGCTTTTTCCGTTGAGGCCTACTTTGCGCATGAGTTTATCGCTGAGGAAGCTGATGCGGGCCATATAGCCTGTGTCTTCGAGGATTGTTATGAGTCCGAAGAGGATCATGATCTGCGGGACAAATACGACGATACCACCGAGGCCTGCGAGTACGCCATTCAGGAGGAGATCGCTCCACCAGGTTTGGGGGAGCATACCAGCGAGCGAGCCCTGGAGGCTGCTGAAGGTGGCATCGATGAGGTCCATGGGGTAGGTGGCGAGCCAGAAGATGCTTTGGAACAGGAGGAATAATGTAGCGAGCAGGATGACATAGCCCCAGATACGGTGCAGGAAGAGGTTATCGAGTTTTTCGGTGAAGAGTTTTTTCTGCAGCGGATCGGGTTCCACGACATTCTGCTTCATGATTTGCCTGATGCGGCTATAGCGTTGTACGATTTCTTGGGCCTGTGATTTTGTGGGATTGAATTTATTATCGACTTCGAGTTGTTCTATTGCGTCCTGTGTTTGGGTGGGCAGGGGGAAGTTCTCGTGGTTGATGAGATAGTGTACTGCGGCATAATCGCTTAATGCCGGCAGTAGTTTTTGCACGCCGCTTACGGCGGCGGGCGCCAGTTCTTTATTTCCGATAAAATCGCGCTGTGGCGCCTGATATTGTTGTTGTGCTGTTTGCACCAGGGCTTTTTTCAGCTGGCTGATGCCTTTGTTCTTGCGTGGGTTCACCGGGATCACGGGTACACCCAGTTCCGTTTCCAATCCTGGGACATCTACTTCTATGCCTTTGGAGCGGGCTATATCCATCATGGAGAGGGCTACCACTACCGGCACTTTGAGATCTATTATCTGGCTGCAGAATAGGAGGTTACGTTTGAGGTTACTGGCGTCCATTACCAGGAGGACCATATCGTATTTCACCTCGGTATCGACGCGCATCATTACCTGATAGGCGACCCATTCGTCGGCGCGGCGGGGGTACAGGCTATACGTGCCCGGGAGATCTATTACCGTTGCGGTTGTATTATCTTCCAGGGAAGCGTGCCCGGTTTTTTTATCTACGGTAACGCCCGGGAAGTTACCCACCTTTTGATTGAGGCCGGTAAGGGCATTAAACAACGATGATTTCCCGCTATTGGGATTTCCTACCAATGCTATGTGTACGTTCCTTCCTGTCAAAATCGAATTCTTAAAATATCAAAGGTACATACGGTGGATGGTATAACCTTACGAGATACGGAGTTTCAGTACATTTGCAGCCGGTAATCCGTATGTACCTTTAAAATCTGCTCAGAATGAAAAAGGCGTTGCTTATCCTGGTAGCATTTCCTGTTCTCACATATGCTCAAAGCCGTAAACAGAAAAAAGCGCAGGCCAAAGCTGACCTGGAAATTGTGACCAACCTGCGGGTGCATATTTCTTACCTGGCAGATGATAAACTTGGGGGCCGGCGTGCGGGTTCGGACGGAGAGCTTCTGGCTATGCAGTACATCAGCGAGCAATTTAGCAAGGCAGGGTTAGTGCCCAGGGGTGTACGGGCATTTGAGCAGCCCTTCCAGATAAGGCCGGGTAAACAGTTTTCACAGGGGGGCAATATGCTGAAGGTGAACGACCAGGCGCTTGTACCGGGTGAGGACTTCTTTCCCCTACCCTACTCTGCCACGGCGACCATGGAGGGATCGGCTTCGCCATCGCTGCGCGAAAAGGGTGAGCCCTGGTTCTGGGATCTGAAAGAAGCTTTTGACGAAAACAAGGACAATCCACATTTTGATGCATTGGCAGCTATTCACCATGAGGCTTCAATAGCTGCACGTAAGGGGGCGAAAGCATTGTTCATTATCAATACGGGGCTGCCATCCAATGATGTAAGCTTTAATAAAAGAGATACCCTGGCGGCCATGACGCTTCCGGTAGTTTATATTACCAGCGCTGCCGCCAAGCGTTATTTCCCGGACCTGACCACTTCGTATGCGCTTGACCTGCGGGTGAAAATAGAAGACCCGGTGCGTACGGGGCACAATGTAATTGGGTTTATCAATAACAATGCTGCTCATACTGTTATACTGGGGGCGCATTATGACCACCTGGGGCTGGGAGAAGACGGCAATAGTCTTGACGGTGAAGGGGCAATACATAACGGGGCTGATGACAATGCCAGCGGCACTGCGGCGCTGCTGGAGCTGGCGCGGTTATTAAAGTCTGCCGCTTACAAAAAGAACAATTACCTGTTCATTGCTTTTTCGGGTGAAGAACTGGGTTTACTAGGTTCGAAATACTGGCTTGAAAATCATTCCGCCGATATTGTTCCCAACTATATGATCAATATGGATATGATTGGCCGTTATGATAGCCACCGGTCGCTTACCATAGGTGGATATGGCAGTTCGCCACAGTGGGGCGGGTTGCTGAAAGGTATTACGGATCATTCTCTTTCTATCCGTTTTGACAGCAGCGGGGCGGGGCCAAGTGATCATGCTGCTTTCTATCATAAAGGTGTTCCTGTATTATTCTTTTTTACGAACAGTCATGAAGACTATCATAAGGCCAGCGACGATGCCGACAAGATCAATTACGAGGGAGCGCTTTCCATTGTAAAATATATACAGGAGGTGGTTGCCGCTACTGACAATGCGGGTAAATTATCTTTTGCGCGGACGAAAGATCCCGAGGTGGGCAGTGTTAATCTTCCGGTAACGTTGGGGATTATGCCTGATTATGCTTTCACCGGCACAGGTGTTCGTGTAGATGGCATCGGCAAGGGGAAACTGGCTGAACGCACGGGATTGAAAACGGGAGATATTGTTTTTCAACTGGGCGACCAACGCTTCACCGATGTCGTGAGTTACATGCAAACATTACGTACCTTTAAAAAAGGAGACACTACGCAGCTGCATATCAAAAGAGGCCAGGAAGAAAAAGTATTCGACATTCAATTTTAAAGCATCGTTACTTTCCAAATCATCGCGTGTGAAGCTGAAACTCAACATAGACGAACTTACTGAAGACTTTTTTACGGATACCAGGCTGTTAGGCATCACTGCGACCATCAAGAACTACCAGTTTTGCTGGCAGCTTAATCATATGCTGGGTTATAGTTTCCGATTGAATCCTGAAATAGAAATACACCTGCGTAAAAAAGAGCGCAGTTATTATTTTCCTGTTTACCAGCACGAGGTGCGGAACAGTTTTCTCAATCATTATCTTTATCGCAATCACTGCGATGGTGAGTATTTGTTACCTGAATTCAGGCATATGGATTTTCTATGGCTGATAAAGGGCGACTGTATTGAAGAAGAGCATTGCCGGCAGATGATCCAAAGTATTAAAAGTATTGGCGGTGTTCAGATGGTGGCGGAGCTCACCAATGAGAAAATAAAGAATAAGGGGCACCTGATATTTTAACTTCCCGTTCGTTTCATTCAAGAACTTTTATTCATGCTTCATAACAATACACCGGGTTTATGGTTTCAGGGGCAATATGCGCAGCCTAAAGCGGTGAAGCTGCTGTTGTTCAACGATAAAGTAAATCTTTATGCGTCGGAAACAGAGGAGTTCCTGGCGGCCTTTGCCATAAAAGACTGCCGTATTGCTACTGAGGGAGTACCTGTTGCGGGAGGTTCGGCTTTCTGGTTGCCTGATCAAAGTTTAGATGGTGAAAGGCGGGCCATATGGCATAAGATATATGTTTCGGCTGATGCATCGGGATACCTGTTGCTTAACGAAGCCAATGCCATCACCGGCTTTTTGTTAACGGCGATTCAAAACAAGAACCAGCCTATCCTGGGCCGTTTGCGCCGTTCGGGGCCGTTGTTGTTGTTAACGGGCATTTTTGCGGCTGTGGTGATCTTCTGTTATTTTCTTTTTACTGCGCTCATTCCGGCGATGGGGTTGCGGTTAATTTCCGTTCAGCAGGAGACGGCGCTTGGCCATACGTTGTTTAAGTCGACTGTCAACGCCAATATCATAGATACGCAGGCAAGCCGTATAGCACAGGATTTTGCGGGGCAGCTGCCGTTAAGCAAGCAATATGCTATCAGGGTATATGTAGTGGAAGATAAAACAGTCAATGCATTTGCTTTGCCCGGAGGTATTATTGTTATTCATTCGGGGATCATTCACAGCATGGGAAGTTATGAAGAGCTTGCGGCGTTGCTGGGGCATGAGGTAACACATATCAATGACCGTCATAGCTTACGGTCGATGCTCCAGTCGTTTTCTTTTTCGGCTTTATTGTCGGTGATCACTGGTGATGCTTCGGGGCTTACCGGTGTGCTGGCGTCGAATGCGGCGCAGCTGGAATCGCTATCGTATTCGAGGAAGCTGGAAACAGATGCTGATGAAAAAAGCATGGAGTTGTTGCAGGCGAGTGGTATTAATCCCGAGGGGATGATACGGTTGATGAAGCGGTTGCAGGCGGAGGAGCATGGCGGCGCTATTGCCTTTTTAAGTTCGCATCCGCTTACATCGGCACGAATTGAACATGCGGCTGCTTTTATAAAAAAGCATGCGGGAGAAAGTTACCCGGTAAATACATCGCTGCAACAGTGCTGGCGGCAGCTTAAAAGCGGCGGGACCAGTTTTTGATGCAGTATTATAAAAGCATATGTGGACCGAAAACAATAATCAATTATGCCGGACCTTCCGGTTCAAGGATTTTTCCGAGGCGTTTGCGTTTATGACCAGGGTAGCGCTGGCTGCGGAAAAGATGGATCATCATCCCAACTGGAGTAATAGTTATCATACTGTTGATATAAAGTTAAACACGCATGATGCCGGTGATGTTATCACGGAAAAAGACCGTGAACTGGCCCGGAAAATAGACGCACTGTTGTAACTTGTGTATGCCTGTTAAAAAACGATACACTATGACGATGCGAAAACTTCCGTTCCTGTTAGCAGTAATATGTACCATCAGCGCCTGCAAGTGTAATAGCAATAATGAAGCGGTTAAAGAGGAGGAAGCTGTTGTGCTGGATTCGGCGCAAACAGCGTTGAATATTATTGCGGAGGACAGCGCTACGGTTTTTGATGATGCCACCCGGCAGTGGCTGGGGCAAAGTTTGAAGCAGCCTGCTGTTAACTGGGATCGTTTTAAGCTTATATCGTTTTGGGCGGAAGACAGCATGCAGAAAGCGGATGCAGCGTTGCCGCGTGATTTTTATAACAGGTTTGCGAGTGTATTAAAATGGTCGCCGGACAGCAGTTATATTCTTGATATTGGATCGTATGGCGCTGTTGTTGTAAAGGATCGTACGGGGAAAGATGTGGTGGAAGCGGGCGAGCCTGATTCAGAAGTTTCTATTATTTATCCGAAAGAGCATAAGAAGGCCAGGATACTTTTTGGGGGGCCTTCTTCGCTGCAGGTGTTGAATGCTTCGTGGGCCGATTCATCGCAGGTTGCGATGCTGGCGTTGCAGGATACAAGTCGTACCGGCAGGCCTGATACCTTACTCTGGCTAATAGATGTGAAAGAGCATTTTTTCAGGAAGTACAAGTGGCAGTAGGCATTTGAGGGAATGCTGTAAAATAGAAAGAGGCTGTGTCTTTTCAGATACAGCCTCTTGTCGTATATAGGACAATGGTAAGTAAGTATTGTTTATTACCTGTTCATGCTTGCGAGGAACTCTTCGTTGCTTTTTGTGCCGCGCATACGTTTCAGCAATTCGTTCATTGCTTCTTCGGTATTCATATCGTTTAAGAATAATCTTAAAAGGTTCATGCGTTGCAGAACGTCTTTTTCGAGCAGCAGGTCATCGCGGCGAGTAGAAGAAGATACGAGGTCGATAGCGGGGAAGATACGTCTGTTAGCGAGGCGGCGGTCGAGTTGTAATTCCATGTTACCGGTACCTTTGAATTCTTCAAAGATGACCTCATCCATTTTAGAGCCTGTTTCGATAAGTGCTGTTGCGAGGATGGTTAAGGATCCACCGTGTTCAATTTTACGTGCAGCGCCGAAGAATTGTTTTGGTTTCTGCATTGCGTTAGCTTCGACCCCGCCTGATAATACTTTACCGGAGGCAGGGGCAACAGTGTTGTGGGCCCTGGCCAGACGGGTGATAGAATCGAGCAGGATAACTACGTCGTGGCCGCATTCTACGAGGCGTTTTGCCTTTTGTAAGGCGATGGTAGAGACCTTAACGTGTTTTTCTGCCGGTTCGTCGAAGGTAGAGGCGATTACTTCTGCTCTTACGCTGCGTTCCATATCGGTCACCTCTTCGGGGCGTTCATCGATAAGCACTACCATGAGGTATACTTCGGGGTGGTTGGCTGCGATAGCGTTTGCCACTTCTTTCAGTAATACTGTTTTACCAACTTTAGGTTGAGCCACGATCAGGCCACGCTGTCCTTTACCGATAGGAGCGAACAGGTCGATGATGCGTGTGCTATAGTTGGAAGGGGTAGTGAATAAGTTCAGTTTTTCGTAGGGGAATAATGGCGTCAGGTAATCGAATGGAACGCGATCGCGGACTTCATCGGGTCCTTTACCATTGATGGTTTCTACTTTCAGCAGTGCGAAATATTTTTCACCTTCTTTTGGCGGGCGAACGGAGCCGCAAACGGTGTCGCCGGTTTTGAGGCCAAACAGTTTTATCTGTGAAGGAGAAACATAAACGTCGTCGGGAGAAGAGAGGTAGTTATAATCTGAAGAGCGGAGGAAGCCATAGCCGTCGGGCATCATTTCCAATACGCCTTCTGCCTGAATAATACCGTCGAATTCTATGTTAAAGCCGGCTTCTTTCTTTGAAGGATACTGCGCAGCGCGGGGGCTGGGGTTATCGACGAGTTGTTGCGGAGCGATCATTTCGGCCAAAGCGAGCATACTTGCTGTTTCATCTTCGGTCATTTCTTCGTGGAGCTTAGCCAGTGCTTCGGGAGAGGGTTTTGTTTTGTGGACTGTAATAGGTGCTTTTGCCTCTTTTACGTCTTTCACCTCTTCTTCGTCGGCTGCTTCTTCGGGATGCTCTGCTGCTACCGGTTCTGCTATTTTTGTAGATTTACGTGTACGTTTTTTAGCCTGGTCGGATGGTGCTTTTTCTTTTTCTGCTACCGGGGCTTCTGTCATTACTTCTGCTTCTTCGGTGGTATTGGTAGTGTTAGCTTTCACTATTCTCTTGCGCTTTCCTTTTTCCGGGGTAACATCTTCTTTTTTCTCGCTTGCCATAACAGCTTGTTTATCTAATATCTTGTAAATCAGCTCCTGTTTGTCTAGTTTTTTGGCATTTGTCACCTTTAGTTGCTCTGCAATATCCAGCAACTCTGGGACCAGCATGTCGTTCAATTGCAAAATGTCATACATAAAATCGATAATAGGGATGTGAGTTTTAATCTTTAAACCCGTTCAAGTGATTAACTTAAAGATTGAAGAAAAATAAAAATTGATTGATTATGGGAAAACAGGCGTGCTGAGAGGTGATAGTGAACAAATCAGCTTGTTTCCATTGCAATGTTACTGTAATTTGTTTAAACCAAACAAAAAAATATTGGGTGTTTTGTTTTTTTTAAGATATAGCATTCAGCGGTTTGACACCGGTTTTCCCGGCTTTTGCCTGGAAGGTCTCAGCATTCCTTTACTCCTGTTTATATTCTAGCAATGATTCTGCCAGAACGATCGATCTTTAAAGGTTTCCGCAGTTTTCCTGCGTTTATTGTTCGAAGATTCCGGTCGTTTTCCTGTTTCAAATGTTCCCTTTTCCTTATAAATTGTTCCCTTTGCCGGTTCCCTGTGGGTGCTATGGTGGGTGTTGCTTTGCCAATATTTTAGCTTAGGCGGAGCAAAAGCCTGTTATTTCCTGCCTGTGATAGTTATATCTTTGCCCTTCTTTCGTGGCTTATAAGGGCCTTTTTAAAATAGTAATACAAAGCATCCTGGCATGTTTAACAACAGAGTAAAAATCAAAACGCTGTTAACCGGCGACGCATTAACCGGTTCCGAAGTAATTGTAATGGGTTGGGTTCGCAACTTCCGCAATAACCAGTTTATAGACCTTAATGATGGCAGTACCAATCAGAATATCCAGGTGGTGGTAGCGCTTGACCTGCTTGACGATGCCACCCGCAAACGTATTACTACCGGCGCTTCGATGCGTGTAAAAGGTGCGGTGGTACCCAGCCTGGGTAAAGGGCAAAAAGTAGAAGTGAAAGCTTCATCTGTGGAGATACTGGGAGACAGCGATGCTGAGAAATACCCGCTTCAGCCTAAAAAGCACAGCCTTGAGTTTCTTCGTGAAATAGCGCATCTGCGTTTCCGCACCAATACTTTTGGCGCTGTTTTCCGCATACGTCATTCCCTGGCGTTTGCTATTCACCAGTTCTTCAATGAGAAAGGATTTATTTACCTGCATACGCCTATCATTACCGCCAGCGACGCAGAAGGCGCCGGAGAGATGTTCCGGGTGACCACGCTGCCTACCGATAATCCGCCGCGTAATGAAGATGGCAGCATCAATTACAAAGAGGATTTCTTTGGTAAGAGCACCAACTTAACCGTTAGCGGCCAGCTCGAGGGTGAACTTGGTGCGATGGCGTTTAGTGAGATCTATACTTTTGGTCCTACTTTCCGTGCGGAGAATTCGAATACTACGCGTCACCTTGCAGAATTCTGGATGATAGAGCCTGAAATGGCTTTTTATGACCTGGAAGACAATATGAACCTGGCTGAAAGCTTTATCAGGCATATCATCAAATACGTGGTAGAACATAACTATGATGATCTTGAGTTCCTTGACCGCCGTCTTGCCGAGGAAGAAAAGCAACTGCCCCAGGACAAGCGCAGTGAAATGGGTTTATTGCAGAAGCTTGAATTTGTACTGAATAACGACTTTGAGCGTATTACGTATACCGAGGCGATAGATATTCTGCTGGCGAGCCCGGCTTATAAGAAGAAGAAGTTCCAGTACGAGGTGAAATGGGGTGTAGATATGCAAAGTGAGCATGAGCGTTATCTTGTAGAGAAGCATTTCAAGAAGCCTGTGATCGTTACGAACTATCCTAAGGATATCAAGTCGTTTTACATGCGTTTGAACGACGATGGCCAAACGGTTGCGGCGATGGACATCCTGGCTCCCGGCATTGGTGAGATCGTAGGTGGTTCTCAAAGGGAGGAGCGCCTGGACAAGCTGGAGGAGCGTATGGAGCAAATGCATATTCCTGCTGAAGAAATGAGCTGGTATCTTGACACCCGCCGCTTTGGTACGGTGCCGCATGCCGGCTTCGGGCTTGGATTTGAGCGTATTGTTCTTTTTGTAACCGGTATGACCAATATCAGAGACGTTATACCTTTTGCGCGTACGCCTAAGAACTGTGAGTTTTAGCGCCATTGGCCAATTATATTCCACAGGGGCTGTACCGGTTTGCGGTGCAGCCTTTTTTTAAAATATTTCTGAAAACTATGACTTCCGTATCTAAAACTTATCCGGACTTTTTGCAGCAGATTCAGGAGCCGCTGGCCGGCATTCGTGAACAACTGATCAACCATCCGCTTTATGCGCGGCTTAAAACTGTAGATGACATCCGCGTATTCACTGCGCAGCATGTTTATGCTGTATGGGATTTTATGTCGCTGCTTAAATCGTTACAGGGGCATCTTACCTGTGTTAATGTGCCGTGGGTACCTACGGGCAATGCCAATACACGTTACCTGATCAACGAAATAGTGCTTGGGGAGGAAACTGATATTGACGAGTCGGGCGTCAGGATGAGTCATTTTGAGTTGTATTTGTCTGCCATGGAGCAGATGGGCGCCGATACGGCTGCTGTAACTGGCTTTTTGAGCGCTATAAAGGCGGGTGTACCGGTAGATGAGGCGCTGGCGCAGCAGAAGGTGCTGCCTGGTGTCCAGGATTTTGTAAATCATACTTTCGAGGTAATAACCCGTCGGCCTGTTCATGTGCAGGCGGCCGTTTTCACCTTTGGGCGTGAAGATCTTATTCCGGGTATGTTTATCGGGATGGTAAAGGAGTTGTCGGAGCAATATCCTGGCATCAGTATTTTTCGTTATTACCTGGAGCGTCATATCGAGGTAGATGGTGATCATCATAGTCACCTGGCGATGGAGATGGTGAGTGAGTTATGCGGGGATGATGCTAAGAAATGGCAGGAGGCTGCGGATGCTTCGCTTAAGGCGCTTGCGTTCCGGAAGTTGTTATGGG
The DNA here is from genome assembly GCF_004118675.1 of Filimonas effusa. Taxonomy (NCBI): domain Bacteria; kingdom Pseudomonadati; phylum Bacteroidota; class Chitinophagia; order Chitinophagales; family Chitinophagaceae; genus Filimonas; species Filimonas effusa. The sequence continues at coordinate 1,647,279 of NZ_SDHZ01000002.1, forward strand.
ATACGGTTTTGAGTGAGTTGGAAAAAAATAAAGCTGGTTAGATTTTGGTATTCAATAATTAATGCTATATTTGCAACCCGCAAGAGCGGAAAGGATGGTGCGGTAGCTCAGTCGGTAGAGCAAAGGACTGAAAATCCTTGTGTCGCCGGTTCGATCCCGGCTCACACCACTATCAGGATCAAGAGGTTATGAAGTAAAATTCATAGCCTCTTTTTCTTTGGGTACAACAAATGGAGGACCTTTGTTTTTCTATTATAAAGTTCGGATCAAGTTGAAAACTTGGGGGATGGTGACTTTTACGCATAAAGTTTGGATATTCTAAAGAGGAAGAACTCCACATCTCTTACCCCCCGTAAAGCATTTCTAAAAGCTTTGATTTTAGCATTGAAGGATTCCGCCGCAGCATTGGTAGCTCTGTTATTGAAGAAGTTCAAGATGCCCAGGTAATGTGTTTGTATGGTTTTGGCAAGTGTTCTAAAAGTAGCCATACCTGCCTCTTCAACGTCATTGTACCATAGTGCCAACCGCTTAAAAGCTTGTTCCTTGCTGGTACAGTTACGGAACACTTCTCCCAGCCTTAGGGAGAGTTGATACGCTTTGTGTATCTCCGGATAAAGACTAAAAAGCAGTTCTGCACGTTGACGCTGCTCCCTGCTCCAAAGCCTCGGATGCTTAAACAGCAGGTACCGGCTACGAGCCAGTAGTTGTTTTAATGAGTCACCATTGGGCAGTAATTGAGGCACATATACTGTGCGTTGCTTGCGGGCAGCCTCTATGGCTTTATTCTCCTCTTCCAGGGCTTCCCAACGATATTTAATTCGTGTCTCCTGCACCGCATCAAAAGCCAGTTGTTGTACATGGAAGCGGTCTACCACGCATTGTGCATGGGGGAAGCAGCGCCTGATAGCAAGGTTCAGGCTGGGTGCCATGTCTACAGTCACTTCTTTTACACGTTTACGCAGGTATTCAGGAAGACGCTTCAGTATCTCTATCAGGTTGTCTGCCTGCGTCCCTTTAATCATTGCTACCAGCGATCCCTGGCGACCTTTCGCTTCTTTGTTCGTAACGATAGTATATAGTTCTCCGTTACTGAAAGCAGTTTCATCTATGCTTAGATAAGCGCCCATGTTTTGCTCAAAGAGCATCCATTCAGCTGCATGCTCTTTCTGAGACCAACTCGTGAAGTCGCTTAAGTGATGCTTATATTGTTGCTGGAGTTGTTTGCCATCTACATGGAAGAAATTACCTAATTGAACAGGGCTAATAGGATAATTATCCAAACACTTCTTTTAAAAAAAGCCCGAACTCTGAGGTCATTCGTGCTCTTTCCCGGATCGCGGTCCAGTTACGGGTGATGATTTCGCCGGTTTTTACTACTTCCCAACGACGCCGGGTTATACATAGCAAAACTTTCTGGTTGCGGATGGGGAAGTCCTGAACAGCTACTTCAGGCATAAAACCTTTGGAATGGAGTTTCTCAGAGCGGTATTCATAAGGGGCTATATTTTTCTCTTCCAGGTAGATTTTAATGAGGCCTTCCTCCGTCTTTTCTACATTCATTAATTCAAAATACTCCGTTACTCCCGCTGGCAACATTAAACTCATCAACTGACGATAACCCTGATCCAATCTCTTATTTTTTTAGGACTGCAAAACAATCACTTTTTACACCATCCCCCAAGTTTTCAACTTGATCCGATATCGCATTGGTCATCGCTTACCGCGCGTTTGCCTTCCTCGATTTCGATGTATTCAAATTCCATTAGCGCAATCGCTTTGGCAACTTCCTTGACAGTTTTGTTATGGGGGGACATGCGCAACGTCCGCAAAATGTTTGGTTCACTCATGGCAGGTGTTTTTTATAAAAGGGGGTGGATACATCCCCGTTTGTAAGTTCGTGTACCCACTTGCCCCTGATTGGCACTGGTTGAGAAGGCCAGCACCGGAGAGGCATTCGGCTCAAGTTTTTATCTCGAACACCTCTTCTGTTATTTAAAGAAAGGGGGATACATGCTATGACCCATGTACCTAACCCTTTGCAACACCAACTTTGAAAAGCCAGTGCAAGACGGAAAACACTAAGCTCGCAGGTAAGCCAGCGTTTTTCCTGATTTATAATGTATGCTCAACGCCGTCTGTCTTATTCTCTATCCTTCTGGCCCGCTTGATAACGCCATGCACTGTTGCCAGATGCCATTTAATGCGCTTGCCGCCGGTATTTGTCCGGCGATAAGTGGACACAACACGGCGGCGATTGAGTTCACTAACGATTTTGCGGATGGTCAGCCCCTTGTCCAATAATTGCCGGATAAGCGGGTAACAATTTCGGGCGAACGCATCGGCATTTTCCTTGTTCTTCTTCGATAGCACTTCCCGGCCATAGATGCCCAATATCACACCATTTGTTTTAGCCACCTGCAAGGCTGCCTTCGTTTGAATGCTGATATTGCGCCGTTCCTGCTCGTCGCAAACGGCTTTGATCTTGATAACGAATTCATCCGCGTCCGGTGCATCGACAGAAATAAACTCAATCTGTTTATCATCGCAGAGGTCACAAATAAACGCCGCATTCCTTGCCAGCCGGTTTTGCCGGGCGATTAGCAAGGTGGCTTTATGCGCCTTGCACAGTTTAATCGCCTGCAACAGACTGGGACGACGCGCGATCTTGCCCGACATGATGTCGACAAATTCCCCGACCAGTTCATAATTGTTATGTTCCAGAAATAACAGGACAGCATAACGCTGCGCTTCCAGCCCCAGCCCGCTTTCTCCCTGGTCTTCCGTTGATACCCGGTAATACGCTACCGCTTTTTTCATTATCGCCAAACGACTTGCAATTTGTATGTTATTCTATTCTAGCGTTCACAAGTGAAGGAAGGATTACTTTTGAACTGCAATAAGGGAAAAAGCGGCAAATAACAGGAATTAAGGTTTCCTGAAACACAGGCAGGACAAGGGTTTGGAAAATGCAGATTGAAGGTCGTTGTTCAGATATGAACCTTCGTTTGCATCTGAACAAATTTTTTGCAGGTTTTTTAGAAATTATTTTGGGATCAGCTATAGAATAACATTGGGGCATCCGTTGCATTCTATGGTTCAACCAAATAAAAACAGGTGTTAATAAAAAAAGGGCTGGGGAAACAGTATACAGTTACTTCCCCAGCCAAGTTACTACAAGGAGATTTTCACTCCACCATTGACAACAA